>JBEHYI010000132.1:0-5429 GCA_048498255.1 Pseudomonadota bacterium
ATTTCATACGCGGTTTTGAAGGTGAGTTCCTCGTTCTCATCCAGGAAATCGAGATGCTGCACCGAACCCTCATTGGTCGTAATCGACGACCAAATATCGTCATTATCCTGACCTTTTTCGGCGAGCAATTGCTTCAAATATTTATTGCGCACCTGGAAGCTGCCCGAGAGCGTTTTCTGCGTGAACGCATTCGCCGCGTAAGGCTCAATGCCTGGCGATGCGTTGCCGCAAATAATGGAAATCGACGCGGTCGGCGCGATCGCCATTTTGTTGGAGAAGCGCTCTTTCGAGCCGAACTCCGCCGCATCCGGGCAAGCCCCGCGCTCTTCGCCCAATTTCAGCGACGCCGCATCGGCTTGTTTACGAATATGCTCGAACATTTTCTTGTTCCAGACTTTCGCCATCACCGATTCGAACGGAATCATTTTGCTCTGCAGATAGGAGTGGAAACCCATGACGCCGAGGCCCACCGAGCGCTCGCGGCTCGCCGAGTATTTCGCGCGCGCCATCGAATCCGGCGCGGTGTCGATGAAATCCTGCAACACGTTATCGAGGAAGCGCATCACATCCTCGATGAAGGTCGGGTGCGATTTCCACTGGTCGAAATATTCGACATTCAGCGAGCTGAGGCAGCATACCGCCGTGCGACTGACACCATGATGGTCGAAGCCCGTCGGCAGGGTGATCTCGGAGCAGAGGTTCGACATTTTTACATACAAGCCCGCTTCCTTATGGTGCTGCGGAATTGCCTTATTCACCGTGTCGATGAAGATGATGTAGGGCTCGCCAGTTTCGATGCGGGTGGTGAGCAATTTCGCCCACAGATCGCGCGCTTTCACCGTCTCCACCACATGCTTATCTTTCGGCGAGAGCAGATCCCATTTCTCATCTTTTTCGACCGCTTCCATGAACGCATCCGTTACCGCCACGCCATGGTGCAGGTTCAGCGCCTTACGGTTCGGGTCACCCCCCGTTGGGCGACGGATATCGATGAATTCTTCGATCTCCGGGTGCGAAATATCGAGGTATACCGCGCTCGAGCCACGACGCAGCGAGCCTTGCGAAATCGCCAGCGTCAGCGAATCCTGCACGCGCACGAACGGCACCACGCCCGAGGTTTTGCCATTGCGGCCAACTTTTTCGCCCAGCGCCCGCAAATTGCCCCAGTAGGAACCAATCCCGCCGCCACGCGAAGCAAGCCATACATTTTCGTTCCACAGATCGACAATGCCTTGCAGCGAATCTTCCGTCTCGTTCAAAAAGCACGAAATCGGCAACCCACGCGCCTTATTCTCGGTCGTCGCGCTGCCGCCATTGGAGAGAACCGGCGTCGCCGGCATGAACCACATTTTCGAAATATAATCATAGATGCGGCCCGCATGATCTTCATCATCCGCGTAGAAGCTCGCAACGCGCGCGAACAGTTCCTGATATTTTTCGTCTGGCAGCAAATAGCGATCGTCGAGCGTCGCTTTGCCAAAGTCGGTCAAATATTTGTCGCGGCTATAATCGACGTTGATTGCGGTACCCATATCTCACACCCCTGTTTTTTTGTTGTTGGCAGAAGCCAATTTCCCCTGTCCGAGGCGTCATTTTGTCTGTTTTCAGCCATTTTTGTCCCCGGAAGACGGATACTACATCTTGTGTTCCCTCTGTCTAGGCACAAAATCTTTCGCATGACCAACATTTCCTATTGCAACGTTAATTAATATTAAATTACAGCAGTATAAATCCTGTGCATGGTTGCCACACACCCCAAAATTCGTCACTTACCCCCGTGATCCTACACATACAAGATATAGTATCAGCACGGTTGCATCATTCTTCCCTTATGCACGTGAGCTCGAAATTCGGCGGAAGCGCAAAAAGGACCTTCACCGTAGTCGAGGAACAGGCCCGGTCAATCGGGAAATCTCGGTGGATTACCCACCAAATATAGTGCTGAAATATCAATTTTCTAGACGAGTTATGCACCTGTCCACACAACACTCACAGACTTATCCGCAATCCTTCGACTTCCGTGAGTAAATCGTTGGTAGATAGCGATAAAATACTTGGCCCCGCGCCCACATTCCGATACGAAACGCCGCACGCACCCGTAGCTCAGCTGGATAGAGCGTTGCCCTCCGAAGGCAAAGGTCGGACGTTCGAATCGTCTCGGGTGCGCCACCCTACGCCCTGCGGGCTTCGGGTGGCAGGCCACTTGAGCCTGACGACCGGAACCGCACCTTGGGCGTGGGAATGTCGCCCGAAGCTCGTACCTACCGAAGCGTCAGCGCAGGGAGGTGAGCGAAGGGGGACTGAGTAAAGCTGAGTACCGCATAGGAAAGAGAGATTATGACCGAATCCTTCGACTCCCTCCTCGCCCGCGTCACAAAAAAGGACGCGACCATCGCTATTATGGGCATGGGCTATGTCGGCTTTCCGCTGGCGATCGCCGCCCATACGCAGGGTTTCAAGGTGATCGGGTACGATGTGGACCAGGCGAAGATCGATGCGCTCGCTGCCAATAAATCCTACCTCAAAGGCATCGATGCCAGCTTCGTGCAGAAAATGAATGCGGATGGGAAATTCCGCGCCAGCAGCAACGCGGGCGACCTCGCCAAGGCCGATGCGATTTTGATGTGCGTGCCCACCCCCCTCACCAAATACCGCGAGCCGGATATGGGATATGTGGTGAGCACGACCGAGACGATTGCCGCGCATTTGCGCCCCGGCCAGCTGGTGGTGCTGGAATCGACGACTTATCCAGCGACGACGGAAGAACTCCTCAAACCGCTGCTCGAAAAAACCGGGCTGAAATGTGGCGAGGATTTCTACCTCGCTTACAGCCCCGAGCGGGAAGACCCCGGCAACGGCCATTTCTCGACCCATACGATCCCCAAAGTCGTGGGGGCGGATGATGATAAGTCCCGCCAACTCGCCATGGCGCTCTATAGTAATATTGTGGTGAAAGCCGTGCCGGTTTCGACCGCGGCGACGGCGGAAGCGGTGAAGCTGACCGAAAATATTTTCCGCAGCGTCAACATCGCGCTCGTGAACGAATTGAAGATGGTGTTCGATAAAATGGGCATCGATGTGTGGGAAGTGATCGATGCCGCGGCGACCAAGCCGTTTGGCTTTATGCCGTTTTACCCCGGCCCCGGGGTGGGCGGCCATTGCATTCCGATCGACCCGTTTTACCTCACCTGGAAGAGCCGCGAATATGGCATGCCGACGCGGTTCATCGAACTTGCGGGGGAAATCAACGCCGCCATGCCGCGCTACGTGATCGACCGGCTGCGCGCGGCGCTCGACAAGCAAACCGGCAAGGGGCTGAACGGTGCAAAGCTGCTGATTCTGGGCATTGCGTACAAAAAGAATGTCGATGATTTGCGCGAAAGCCCGGCCATGTTCCTCTACGAAATGCTGCTCGAGCTGGGTGCGAGCGTGGATTACCACGACCCGATGATTGGAAGCATTATGCCCACGCGCGAGCACCCGACCTTGACCGGGCGCACAAGTGTGGCCTTGAGCGCCGCGGTGATCGAAAGTTACGACGCGGTGGTGATTTGCACTGAGCATAAAAATGTCGATTACCCACTGATTGCGAAGCACGCGAAGCTGATTATCGACACGCGCAACGCCGTTGCGCGCCAGGGGTTGAATGCAGCGGAAGTGGTGAAGGCGTAAGCTAAATCGCCGCCAAAATATCCGCAATGCGCGCCGCGGTTTTGCCATCGCCATACGGGTTATGCGCCTGCGCCATCGCGGCGTACGCTGCAGGATTGTTGAGTAGTTCGGTGGCGGTCGTGACGATTTTCACCACATCCGTGCCCACCAGTTTCACCGTGCCGGCCGCCAAGGCCTCGGGCCGTTCCGTCGCCTCGCGCATGACGAGCACAGGCTTGCCCAGCGACGGCGCTTCCTCCTGCACCCCACCGGAATCCGTGATAATCAGCTGCGCGCGATGCATGAGATAGACGAAGGCGAGATATTCCTGCGGCGCAATCAGATGGATGTTTTTCGCGCCGGAAAGCAGCCGCTGCACCGGCTCCTGCACATTCGGGTTGAGATGCACGGGGTAGAGAATTTCGACATCCGGCGATTGCGCGAGCTGCAGCAAGGATTGGCAGATACGCGCGAACCCATCGCCAAAATTTTCACGGCGATGACCGGTGACGAGCACCAGCTTTTTGCTGCGGTCGAGGAAAGAAAATGCTGCATCGAGTTTCGCCGCTAAGGCGCTATCACCCTCGATCATCGCGACCACCTCGAGCAGCGCATCGATCACGCTATTGCCGGTGACATGGATGGAATTTGCTGCAACCCCTTCGCGCAGCAAATTTTGCTTTGCACCTTCGGTGGGTGCGAAATGGATGGTGCTTAAAACACCGGTCATCCTGCGGTTGATCTCCTCCGGAAACGGTGCGTAACGCTGATGGGTGCGTAAGCCCGCCTCGACATGGCTGACGGGGATTCGCGCGTAAAAGGCGGCGAGGCTTGCGGCGAAACTCGTCGTTGTATCGCCATGCACCAGCACCATGTCGGGCTTCCACTGCGCGAAAACATCGCGCAAACCGAGCAGCACTTTCGCAGTGATGTCGGACAAATCCTGCCCCGGCGTCATGATGTTGAGGTCAAAATCGGGCGTGATGCGAAAGAGCGATAACACCTGGTCGAGCATCTGCCGGTGCTGCGCAGTGACACACACCTTCACGGTGAAGGCAGGGTTACGGCCAAGCGCCCTTACCACCGGCGCCATTTTGATCGCCTCAGGCCGCGTGCCAAACACCAGCAGGATGTTTTTCGTCACCGCACCCCTCACCTTTGATGATAAAGAAAACCACGGGAGGGGTCCGCCCCGCCCGTGGTCACTTATCGAATGTTTGGCTGGCTTTGTCCAGCGTGGAACTAGAAGCTGACGCCCACGCGCGCACCGACGATGAACGCATCGTCGGTCACCGTATCCGTACCCGGATTCACGATATACTGTACATCCGGTTGGAGGGTAACGCCCGGGCACATCGTATCACGGTAATAGAGCTCGAAGCTCGTTTCCGTGCGATCCACCGGCGCATTCGCCGTCACGTATTTGTCGCCGTTATGCGCACCGCTGACACCAAAACCGATTTCCGAATCCGGACGTGTCGGCACAAAGCCATTGGCCACAATACCCGCCTCGTAATCCCAATCCACCTGCGCGGTATCGCCATCCGCAAAGCCGCCACGCAGGAAGGCAGCCACATCGCGTCCCTTCGCCTTATCGTGGTAGAAACGCGCGCTCGAGAGGAAATACATACCCTGCGGCTCGGTCTGGTCGCCGGTCTCAAGATCCGCCTGCGCGCCGGTGAATTTCCACGCGCCGATGGCAAGCTTGTTCACTTCGCTATCCGTATCGGCAGCCTTCGGCGTGAGGCCGATTTCGCCGACCATCAACACGCCGTCTT
>JBEHYI010000133.1:0-5389 GCA_048498255.1 Pseudomonadota bacterium
GGTTCCTCTCGCCTAGCACGCCCTGGGTGCATATCGATAGTTATGCCTGGAATGCGGACACCCAACCCGGCCGCCCGGTTGGTGGCGAAGCGCTGACATTGCGCGCGCTGTTCAGTTATCTCAGCGAGCGGTTTGGGAAGTAGCGCGTAATCGTGCCACTTAAAAAATCTGCGTAAAATATGCGCCGCAGGCTCTCGCACGATTAGCCAAATTATACGTGCCATTAACATCGGTCTCGCTTGTCGCAATGGCGCATTTATCCCACCACACTACAAGAATATGGCCGCTCATGGGTTTGCCATCATCGTATTTCGTGTCGATACCCGCGATCTCGCGCGGCTCCATCACACCCGCATCCGTATACCAGCCAACCTGCGTTCCACCGAACGCAAAGAAATTCCCATACATACCAGCAACGTGGTCGGTGCTACCTGGGTAATAACCTTCAGGGCCCGCCGCCACCGCCCCCTGATAATGGATCGACCAACCCGCATTCTTCAAGCGGGACTTCGGCACGTTAATCCCAAACCTCGAATCGGTTTTATTTGTATTGCCCGCAACCTTACCCGTATAATTCCCATCCACCAAACCAGCAGAAGCCAGATGCACCCAGAATTGGTACGTTTCCCCCACCGCACCCGCAGCGGGTAGTGGCGCAGTCGCCTCCTCGATTTTACCATTACCATTGCCATTCGCAACCGCCGTTCCCCAGAAACTCATCGCGTTCGACATATCTCCCGGCCAAGCAATATACTGATCATGAAACGTACCGATCGCACGCGTATAGCGCTCATATTCTGCGCCCACCGCGCGCAATTGCGCCGCACGAATCAGCGATTGGCCGAGCAACACCCCACCGGCAATCAAGCCGATGACCACCATCACGATCGCAATTTCAATCAAAGTAAAGCCGCGCTGCATGGGCTAGCTATAGAGATAGAATCGCAGCCCCTCAACGATTTTGTCCTATTCAATAACATCCAAAATTCTTTCGAATAAATGGGATGAATTACTTGCGTCTTACTTACAGGTGAAGCATATAGCTGCGCATGAACGAGACACAAACGACGCATGATGCATTGAAGCTTTGGCAACGGGTGATTAGCCGCAGCCTGCGCGAGCTGCCGTATGATTTATCACAGCGTCAAATCGGCGTGCTTCTCACCGTTTACATGACACCGCCGCCGCACACGATTCGCAGCCTGTCGGACCAGTTGCAAGTCTCTAAACCCGCGATTTGCCGCGCGGTGGATACGCTCTCGGCGCTCGAGCTCGTGCGCCGCAAAAAGGACGAGCAGGACCGCCGCAATGTATTCCTACAGCGCACTATCAACGGCTCCGTTTTCCTGCGGGACTTCGCGGATTTGATCGTTCAGGAAACCAACGCCCCTGCGCTTTCGCCTCTGAGTCTGGCTATCTAGGAATATTTTTCCTAGTTTACAAAAATTCTTCTTGCCGCATCGATTCTTTTTCGCTAAATTAACATCGTAGGCGGAATTTGCCTGCGAAACGTAAAAAATCAATAAAAACAAAAAATAACAGGTCAGGAAGGGCTACCTTGCACACGAGTTCCCCGCAGAATTGCAGCACGTTGCCCCATGCCCTCGGCCGGCATCCCCACCCCCTTAGTCCAACCTTCTACTAACGGCGGAGACACGCATGAACGCGATGGTGCAATCCATTAAAAGTCTGAACCAAATGAAGCTGATGGCGATGATCGCCACCGCCGTCGTTATGATCGGGTTTTTCGCCTATATTTCGCTACGCGTCGCCGCCCCCACTTTCGCCCCGCTTTATAACAGCGTACCGGTGGCGGAAGGCGGCAAAATCACCGCGGAGCTCGACCTCGAAAACATCCCCTATGAGCTGCGCCGCAACGGCACACAAATCATGGTGCCGTCCGATCAGGTGGATAAATTGCGCCTGAAACTTGCGCAAAAGGGCCTGCCGTCGCAAGGCTCCATGATCGGCTACGAGATTTTCGACAAGGGCGAAACGCTCGGCACCAGCAATTTCGTGCTCAGCATTAACCAACTCCGCGCGCTCGAGGGCGAGCTTTCGCGCACCATCTCAAGCTTCGATACGGTGGATACCGCGCGCGTGCATCTCGTGACGCCCAAACGTGAACTTTTCTCGCGTGATGCAACCGAGCCGACGGCCTCAGTAGCGGTGAAACTTCGCAATGCCACCGGCCTCAGCAAAAACGAAGTATCGGCGATCCGTAACCTGGTCGCCAGCGCCGTCCCCGGCATGAAGCCCACGCGCGTAACGGTAGTTGATAGCCGCGGCGTTTTGCTCGCCAAAGGCGCGGATGAAACGAACGACCCGAACGCGGTGAGCGAGGATTCCGAAAGCTTCCGCTCAGAATATGAGAAAAACACGGTGGAGCGCCTGGAGCGCTTGCTCGAGCAATCGGTCGGCTCCGGCAAAGTAAAAGCCGAAGTGCATGCGGAAATCGACTTCAACCGCACAGTTAAAAACTCCGAAAAATATGACCCCGAAGGCCAGGTTGCGCGCTCCGTACAAACCGTGAAGGAAGACGAAAACGCCAACGAAAAATCCTCCGACGGCACGGTAAGTGTGCAGAACAACCTGCCTGCTGCTCAAGCTGGCGGCGCCGCGGGTAGCAGCAATGCCACCACCCGCAAACGCACGGAAGAAACCACCAACTTCGAAATCAGCAAAGAAACCACCAACTCCATCAAAGAAGCGGGCGTGATTAAACGCCTGACGGTGGCGATCATGGTGGATGGCATTTACACGCCGGATGCGAGCGGCAAACCGCAATATGCCGCACGCAGCGATGAAGAACTCAAAAAACTCGAGAAGCTCGTGCAATCCGCCATTGGTTATGACGCCGCGCGTGGGGATGATGTCAGCGTGCTGAGCATGCCGTTCGCTGCCGCACCGGCCGATATGTTCCCAACCAGCCCGCTGGATTTCCTCAAGCAAGACCTCAACTCCATCATCCAAACCCTCGTGCTTGGCGGTGTTGCGATCCTCGCGATCCTCCTCGTCATCCGTCCGCTGGTGGCTCGTGCGATCGAGTCGGCAGAGGCAGCCGCGAAAGAGGATGAGATGGAGCAAGCAGCCCTCGCCGCACCGAGCATTGCGGCACGCCTTGCGGATCAATCGAAAGCAAAAGTTGCCGTGGTGGATGACGAGGAAGAGGCTGACGATATGATTAATATTGACCGTATCCAGGGCAAACTCAAATCCTCGACCATTGCGAAACTCAACAACATGGTCGATAAAAACCCGGATGAAACGGCGCAAGTGCTGCGTCAGTGGTTATCCCTGAGCTAACGGAGAAGAACCATGGCCCCGCCTCCAGCCCCCGCTGGCGATAAGAAAGACGAATACCGCAAGCTGACCGGCGCGCAAAAAGCCGCGATCATTCTCATGTCGATCGATGAGGAAAACGCGACAAAAATCCTGAGCTCCATGAACGACGAGGAGATCAAGGAACTAAGCAACACCATGTCTTCCCTCGGCCAGGTGGGTTCGGAAACCGTCGAGCGCCTCTTCCTCGATTTCGTAGAGGCCATGGGCTCCTCCGGCGCGGTGGTGGGCAACTTCGATTCCGCCGAACGCCTGCTGATGAAAGCCCTCGGCAAAGACCGCGTCGATGGCATCATGGAAGATATCCGCGGCCCTGCCGGTCGCACCACGTGGGATAAGCTCGGCAACGTGAACGAGGAAGTGCTCGCCACCTTCCTCAAAAACGAATACCCGCAAACTATCGCGCTCGTACTCAGCAAAATTAAGGCCGAACACGCCTCGCGCGTGCTTTCCGTCTTCCCCGAAGAGCTGACGATCGAAGTCATCAACCGCATGCTCGGCATGGAATCCGTGAAAAAAGAAGTGCTCGACGGCGTGGAAAAAACCCTGCGCCTCGAATTCATGAGCAACCTGGCCAAAACCCAGCGCCGCGACACGCACGAAATCATGGCGGAAATCTTCAACAATTTCGACCGCGCGACGGAATCGAAATTCATGGGCATCCTCGAACAGAAAAACACCGAGGCCGCCGAGCGTATCCGCGCCCTCATGTTCACCTTCGAGGACCTCAAGAAGGTCGACCCATCCGGCATGCAAACCTTGCTGCGCGGCGTGCCGAAAGACAAGCTCGGCATCGCGCTCAAGGGCGCGTCGGAAGTCATCAAGGAAATGTTCTTCAAATCCATGTCGGAGCGCGCCTCGAAGCTGCTGCGCGAGGAAATGGAAGCCCTTGGCCCCGTGCGGTTGAAGGATGTGGATGAGGCGCAAATGGCCATCGTGCAAGTGGCGAAGGACCTCGCATCCAAAGGTGAAATCGTGATCGCTGGCGATTCCGGCGACGATCAGCTGGTCTACTAATGACAGGAAACTCGCGCATTCAGCGTTTCGATTTTGGCGGGTTGCGGGATTTCCGCGGGCCTATCGTCGTCAAAACGGTGGAGGAAGCAGCACCCATCGAAATCGCGCCGCCACCCCCCGTTTACAGCGAGGAAGACCTCGAAGCCGCGCGCGCTGCAGGCCGCAAACAAGGCTACAGCGAAGGTTTCGCCGCGGGTGATCTCGAAGCGCGCAAGCAGTTCGATAGCAAAACGGAAGCAGCGAATACATTCCTCGGCCACCTCGCGGGTGAGGTAAGCGACATCCAACGCCGCTACGTCACCATGCTCACCGCAGAAACCGCGCAGCTCTCGCAGCTCATCCTTTCCGTTGCGCGCAAAGTCGCGGGCGAGGCCATTGACCAGCGCGGCGAACAAGCCATCAACGCCATTGTCACGCAGTGCCTGCCAGTTATTTTCAGCAAGCCGCGATTGGTGATCGATTTGCACCCGGACCTGTTCACCCAAACCATCGACGTTATCGAAGCGGGCCTGCGCGCCCATGGCTTCGAAGGCGAAATCCAATTCCGCGGCAACCCGGCCATGGGCCTAAGCGATATCAACGTCGATTGGGGCACCGGCCAGGTCGAACGCAATGTTGAAACCTTATGGCAGGAGGTGGATGCAATCATCAATCGCATTCCGCTCGAGCTTGCCTTCGCCGAAACCCTAGAAACCGACCCATTAACAGGAGCAAACCATGGCTGATGAAATCAACTCTATCCTCGGTGAAAATTCCGAAGATAACCTCACGCTCGAGGCGGTGAGCGACATTCCCGTTTCCATTTCTGTCGTGCTTGGCAAAACCAGCATGCAGGTGCAGCAGCTGCTGAAACTCGGCCGCGGTGCAGTGGTGGAGCTTGACCGCAAAGTCGGCGAACCGGTCGATATTTTGGTAAATAACCGCCTTGTCGCCCGCGGCGAAGTGGTAGTGGTAGAAGATAAAATCGGCGTGACGATGACGGAGATCATTAAGGCAGAGAAGTAGCTAACAGCCAAGAGCCGACAGCTTA
>JBEHYI010000134.1:0-5289 GCA_048498255.1 Pseudomonadota bacterium
CCGAGAGCTAAGAGTTTCCTGCTCTTAGCTGTTGGCTCTCGGCTCTGGGCTGTAAGCTCTCGGCTGTTGGCTCTCTCACGCATCGCGCCTAACATACAGTTGGATTCCGATTTCGTCCATCTCCTGCTGCACGGCCTTGGCGGCTGCGGCATCCTTGCGTTTCTGCCAGTTCGCAATCGCGAGCTCGAACTTCTTCATTTCGCCGAAACGCTCGCGGATTTGGTCGGTGAGCTTCGCGATTTCCGCCTCGACGCGGCGTAAATGCCCATGCATCATCTCCTGCCGCTTCTTGATCGCGGCGGAATAATCGCCGAAGAAATGCGCCATTTCCGGCATGTTGGAAGCGGCTTTAAGCTCGCTGATGAGCTGGTTGCCGAGGCCATTGATGATGCTGATCACCTCCTCGCGCTGGTTTTCGAGAATGCCTTGCTGGCGCTTCAGCGCATCCATTTCGCGCTGTTTCACGCGGAGTAAGGTGGTCATGGATTTCATCGGCCAACCTCCCCGCTTGTCATTCCCGAGTTAGCGTCGTCCAAATGTTCCTTCAACATTTGGTCACGACGCTTCATCGGGAATCCAGTTCGTAAAACTAGCTGAGACACTAAGTGAAATACTGGATCCCCGATGAAGCTTTGCAACCAAAAACTGAAGTAGTTTTTGGGCAAAGCTAGCTCGGGGATGACAAACTGATAGGTTCGAGTGTCTATCATGCATTAGCCTTCGGCTTCTCCTCAGCGATCCCCAACACCTTCGCGAGCTGATCGTACCCTTCCTCCAACGTGGAAGATTCCTTCTCGCGCTGCGTAATGAATGTCTCAAGCTGCGGCCAGAATTGCATCGCGCGGTCGACATCCGGGTCGGTGCCGCGGCGGTAGGCACCCAACCGAATCAGCTCCGCCATGTTTTCATACGTCGACATGTAGCGCCGCGCGACCATGAGCAGCTGGTTTTGGTATTCGTCGTTCGCATCCGGCAGCATCCGCGACACGGATTTGAGGATGTTGATCGCCGGATAGCGCCCGCGCTGAGCGATTTCGCGGTCGAGGACGATATGGCCGTCGAGAATCCCGCGCACGGCATCCGCAATCGGCTCGTTGGTGTCGTCGCCCTCCACCAGCACGGTGAACATGCCGGTGATGGAGCCGCTGCCCGGCAAGCCCGGCCCTGCGCGCTCGAGCAGGCGGGGGAGCTCGGCAAATACCGTCGGCGGATAACCTTTGGTCGTCGGCGGTTCGCCGGCCGATAGGCCGATCTCGCGCTGCGCCATCGCAAACCGCGTGACGGAATCCATGAGGCAGAGCACATCCTCGCCCTGGTCGCGGAAATATTCGCTGATCGCGAGCGTGGTGTAGGCGGCTTGGCGGCGCATGAGCGCGGAATCGGAGGAAGTCGCGACGACGAGCACGGAGCGTTTCAGCCCCTCCTCGCCCAGATCGTCTTCGATGAATTCCTGCACCTCGCGGCCGCGTTCGCCGACGAGGCCGATGACGTTGACATCCGCTTGGGAATAGCGCGCGAGCATGGACATGAGGATGGATTTACCGACGCCGCTTCCTGCGAAAATACCCAGCCGCTGGCCGCGGCAGGTGGTAAGAAACGTGTTGATGGCGCGCACGCCCATATCCATTTTGCTGCCCACCCGTGCGCGCGCGGCGGCGGGCAGCGGGGTCGCGCGCAAGGGGTATGGCATGCCACCGCGCATGAGCGGGCCTTTGCCGTCGATCGGTTCGCCGAACGCATTCACCACGCGGCCAAGCCACGCGGCGGAGGGTTCCACCGCCGAAATGTTCGACGCCACCGTGACCTTCGCGCCGAGGCCGACGCCTTCGACCGAATCGAACGGCATGAGCAGCGCGACCTTCTCGCGGAAGCCCACCACCTCGCAAATCACCTGATGGCCGGGGTTCAGCGTCCCCTCCACCACGCAACGCGCGCCGACGGAGAGCATTTCCTCGATGCCGGAACATTCGATGAGCAGGCCCTTTACCGCCGTCACACGGCCGGTGGCCACCAGGTTCGGCACGCGGTTGATTTCCTGCAGGAGGTGCTGGCGGGTGAGGGTCATATGCTCAAGGATAGCAGAAAATGTTGGGATTTGAAAATCTTAAAAAGATTTAGAAAATCTGGGAGTTTGTCACGATACTGACATAATCCAAGGCTATAATGGTTGGGCTATTAAAGGAAACCTTGATGAATGACCGTCCACTCCCATCTTTGACCCGGCAGGATTTAGGCTTTACCGAGCGGAACATCTCGAGCATCAGCGCTAAGGGAAACCGCGCAACACCAGCACTACTTGCACATATTTGCGAATCGGTCGATGCACAAGCGCCAAATCTTAAGGAATTATTTGAGAAGACGGGGTTGAAACCAAGCAATATCTCTTCGATGCTTACGGGTGCGAGATGGCACATCGATGGTGCCATTGCCGATCTCACTGCCCCTGCCTGTCAAGATACACTCACGGACCTAATTGATGGTGGGCATTTCGATGCAAAAAGTATCTCCTCCATGCTCTCAGGCGCGGGAAAGAATATTGGAAGCGCCCTCACTGCACTCGCCGAACGTAAGGATACGTTGAACAATTTAATCGCTGAAGGCCCTTTCGATGCCAAAAGCATTGCTTCCATGCTTGGCGGTTCAGGAAAGGATATCGGCAGTTCCATTGATATTTTGGTAGCAAATAGAGAGAGTTTTAACGCCCTAATCGCTGCAGGTCCTTTCGATGCCAAGAGCATCTCGTGCATCCTTAATGGCGCGAGCAAGAACATCGGAACTGGCGCTCAAATTCTCAAAGAAAAAATGCCACAGTTGCGCATGATGATCGACATTGGATTCGTGGATACGCAGATAGCGACCAAACTTAATCTGTGTTCCGTAACACATCTTGCTGCAAAAATCGACGCAATGACCACTCAGCTTCAAAACGAACTGCACAGGCACACTAGTATTGACCTTCACGCGATGGGCCAGGTATTAGCCGCCAGCCCCGCCACGGTGAAAACTTCTACGCAGGGCGTAGCATGAGCTTCGTAGCCCGCATTATTCATGCAAACGCCCTCGTCTATGAATTGCGGGTACCTATTAACGCCGAAGAACGTTTTTTCATTCTCGAGGTTGCGCCTGCCAAGCGCGCTGCGTTTCTTGCCGCAGTAGCAGCAGATACCGGTTATATACTCGAGGATTTCGGCACCGTCCTTCATCGCGGCTGGGGCGAGCCGCCGGAAGCGCTGAAACGTGAGCTGCATCGCGTTTATGGTATGTACGAGGGTGACATCGCCAAACGCATCGCTCAGCCACAATTCCGCCACACTCACCCGCCCAAAACCTTAAAAATCCCTAAATAGTTAAAATTCTAGTTGAGATGAAAGCGCGTTAATAGTATATTAACCTTTCACTGAGGCACTGAATTTCACTTATTTCAGGCTTTTGGGGCCAAGTATCTTAATGTCTTCAAAAGCCAAGTAATAACAAGAAGGCCAAGTTCCAAAATAACCGCGTCAAACAGGGGACATTATGCGCGTATTGCTTGTCGAAGACGATCCATCCACCGCCAAGGCCATCGAGCTTTCGCTCGCTTCGGAAGGCATTATTTGCGACACGACCGAGCTCGGCGAAGAGGGCCTCGAAATCGGCAAGATGTACGATTACGACATCATCATCCTCGACCTTATGTTGCCGGATATCGATGGGTACGAGGTGCTGCGCCGTTTCCGCGCCGCGAAAATCAACACGCCGATCCTCATTCTCTCCGGCCTCTCCGGCCCCGATCAGAAGATCAAGGGCTTGGGCTATGGCGCGGACGATTATTTGACCAAGCCATTCAACAAAGGCGAGCTGATTGCGCGCATTCAGGCGATTGTGCGCCGCTCGAAGGGCCACAGCGAGTCGATCATCCGCACCGGCAAGCTGACGGTGAACCTCGACACCCGCGCGGTGGAAGTGGACAGCAAGCCGCTGCACCTCACCTCGAAGGAATATGGCATTATCGAGCTGCTCAGCTTGCGTAAGGGTTCGACGCTGACCAAAGAAATGTTCCTCAACCATCTCTATGGCGGCATCGACGAGCCGGAACTCAAAATCATCGACGTGTTCGTGTGCAAACTGCGCAAAAAACTGCAGGATGCATCGGGCGGCGATAACTATATCGAAACCGTGTGGGGCCGTGGCTACGTGCTGAAGGAAATGGACGCGGTGATGGAGTCCTCACCAAAGGAAGCGAAACGCCGTAAGGTCGCTGAAGAAGCGTAAGACCTTAGCCTTACGGCTTCAGAATCAAAGGCCGGGGAGTGATCTCCGGCCTTTTTGTTTGGGAATGATGAAAGATGGGACTACTACACGCCGTCTAAGCCAGCTGGAACAGCCCGCGATGGGCTTCGATGACCTTATATTTCGTGGTCAGCCCATGCGTGGTTTCCGACCCGCCGAGATAGAGATATCCCGGCTGGTTCATGATCGCCGCCATGCGGTCGAGCACATCGGCTTTGGTTTTCTCGTCGAAATAGATCAGCACGTTGCGGCAGAAGATGATATCGAACCGCCCCACCGTCGCGTAAGGCTGCAGCAAATTGCCGGTGGTGAATTTCACCATGGATTTGATCTGGTCGTTAATTTCCCAATTGTTATTCGCACGTTGGGTGAAATATTTCATGAGATACGCAATCGGCAATCCGCGCTGGATTTCGAACTGGCTGTAGATACCGCTGCGGGCACGCTCCACTACTTTTTCGGCTAAATCAGTGCCGTAGATTTCGGCGGTAAGGCCTGGATATTTTGGCATTTCTTCCTTGATCGCCATGGCGATCGAATAGCCCTCCTGCCCGGTCGAGCAGGCGGCCGACCAGATGCGGATGGAGTTGCGCCCCTTGGCCTTCAGCTCCGGCAAAATCACCTTCACCAGCTGGTCGAACGGTTTGGTGTCGCGGAAGAACATCGACTCGTTCGTCGTCATCGACTCGATCACCTGATAAGCGAGCGGCGCATTCGGGTTCGCGCGCAGCTTGGCGATGAGCTCCTTGATGTCGCTTAAGCCATTGGCTTTCGCAATCGGCCCGAGGCGCGTGTCGAGCAAATAGCCCTTGTCCGGCGTGAGCGCGAGGCCCGAGCGCGTTTTGAGCAAGCCAGAGATGAAGTCGAATTCGTCGGTGCTGAGTGCTAGGGTCATGCTACCGCCTTGATGAGAAAGGGTGCCATCGCGTTTAATGGAAAGACAGCGCTGGTTAATTTTGCATCCGCCACGGCTTTGGGCATGCCGTAGACCACGCTCGTCGCCTCGCAGGACGAGGCGAC
>JBEHYI010000135.1:0-5282 GCA_048498255.1 Pseudomonadota bacterium
GATGCGGACGGCGCGGGCGCGGGCGATGACGGCGGCGGGAAGGCCCGGGCCTTCGGTGCCGAGGACGAGCCCATACCGGCCCGGCGGGAGCCCGTCGACGGTCTGCTCGCCGCGCGGCGTGAGCGCGATGGGGGTGAGACCCGCCGCCAGCGCAGATTCCGCGCTCGCCACAATTTGCGCGCAGGTTTCGCCACCCGCGCGCCGTTCGGAATGGCCGAGGATGACGTAATTGCAGCCCACATCCTTCAGCATGCCCGCGCTGATTTCGCCCGTAAATGCGCCGCTTTTGCCCGCATGGCAGGTTTGTGCACCCAGCTTCAACTGCGCGTTGTGCGGCAGCGCCAGTTTGGCATCCCGCAAGTAAACCGCCGGTGGGCACAGTACCGCCACCACGCGGCTGGTATGCTCGGCGAGTTTGGCATTCACCGCCCGCGCCCAAGCCTGCACCGCCGCGGCGTCGCCGTTCATTTTCCAGTTGGCAATCAGCCAGATCGGGGATTCGCTCATGAGGATGCTTTTGCCAGCGGATGATGGCGGCGTCAACTCAGGAGGGATTGGGGGTGAGGGATTGGGGATTAGCGCACTAACTGCGCCACATATACTCCCTAATCCCCGCCACCCAATCCCTAATCCCCACCCCTTATCCCTCCCTTTGACAAACCCGCCCATCCCCCCTACACCTGCCGCAATCCACTTCATGAGGCGTTTATGCTCGGTATTATGCGGTCGTTTAACAAAAGCATTTTCTCTAAGCTTTTGCTGCTGCCCATCATCATTTCCTTCGTTATTTGGGGCATTGGCGACATGCTGCGCTCCAGCGGGCCGAGCTACGCCGCCATGGTCGGGGGCGACACCATCAGCGTCGGCGAATTCGAGCAGCAGCGTGGCCAAATGGCGCGCCAATTGCAAAATATGGGCATCTCGAAACTGCCGCCGGGCAAGCTCGAAATCACCGTCATCCGCCAGCTGATTCAAGAAAAACTTACCCTGCTCGTCATGGGTGATATGGGGCTTTACGTGAACGATGCGCTGGTGGGCAAAACCATCGCCGCCATGCCGGATTTCAAGGATAAGGACGGCAAATTTGACGCGAGCCTATTCAAGCAAATGCTCGCGCGCCAGCATTTGGCGGAAAGCGGCTTCGTGCATCAGCTCAAGCGCGAAATCGCGGGGCGTTTCCTCATCGATAGCATGAGCTTGAAGGATGCCACCCTGCCATCCAGCGTGCTCGCACTCGCCGCCATGACTTCCGGCGAAACCCGCGACGCGGTGCTCCTCACCATCCCCGCGCAGGCGGCAAGCGACAGCTCGAACGAGGAAGCGCTCAAGAAATATTACGACGAGCATAAGGACATGGATTACAAGCGCGCCGAAACGCGGGACCTTGAGTATGTCGTGCTCACCCCGGCACAAATCGATGGGCTGGTCGAGCGTTCCATCACCGAGGAGATGCTGACGGAAGCGGCACAGCAGCAGCCCAAGCGCAGCAAGGGCGAGCTGAAAGCGCAACTGGCGAAAGAGCAGCGCGATAGCGTGTTGCGGGACCTGAACAACACCGTCGAAGACGAACTCGCCGCGGGCAAAACCATCCGCGAGGCCTTCGCCAAAGCGGGCATCACCACCGAGGCGCGCACGCTGAACCACGCGACCGCGGAGCTAGCGACAAACGGCGATGACATTACCAAAACCGTTGCCGAGCAGGGCTTTACCCTCAGCCAGGGCGAAATCTCGCGGCTGATTAGCAGCAAGCAAGGCACATTGCTGATGGTGTCTGCGAAGAAAATCAACGCCGCTTCGCCCAAGCCATATGAAGAAGTGAAGGCGGATGTACAGGCGAAGCTTGCGAAAGAACTCGCTGCCGAAGGCGCACGCGCCAAAGCCCGCAGCGTGAAAGAAGCGCTCAGCAAATCCCCCAACTGGCAGGCGGTGGCGGAGGAGCAGCATCTCTCGAGCCGCATCGTTGCTGGCATCGCCCGCCCCGGCCCCACCCCGCGTGAGGTAAACGGCGTGCCCGCACCCCTGCAACAGGCGTTGTTCGAGCACCCGGTGGGTGAGGTCGCAGGCCCGCTTGCACTGCCGAGTGGCGATCAGCTGATTGCGGTCGTCACCGCCTCGCACGTGCCGAAAATGGATGCCGCCGCCGCGCATACCAGCAAAGAGAGCGCTGCACTCGCCGCTGCGATGGCGGACGATGTTGAAAACCGCGCCTACCAATCCTTTACCGAGCGGCACAAGGTTGTCGTCAACCCCGCACTCATGCAGCGCGCCGCTGCCGGCGCGGCGGCGGAATGACCGTCTTCGCCTTCAGCCCCTCCCGCGAGGAGTTTATCGCCGCCTACAGCGCCGGTAAGCCGCAGGTGATCTACACCAAACGCGTGTCGGACCTCGAGACGCCGGTTTCCGCCATGCTGAAACTTCCCATCGACGAATCCCCCAGCTTCCTGCTCGAATCGGTCGAGGGCGGCGAGTCGCGCGGGCGCTATTCCATCATCGGCATCGACCCGGATATGATGTGGCGCTGCTACGGCAACCGCTCGGAAATCAGCACCACCCCGCCATTTGCCGAAGACAGCTTCGAATCCGCCTGGGACGATTCCATGAGCACCTTGCGCAAGCTCGTCGCCGAGCACCGCATGGAACTGCCGGAGGGTACGCCGCCCATGGCTGCGGGCCTCATCGGCTATATGGGTTACGACATGGTGAAGCTGATGGAGCGCCTGCCGGATACCAAGCCGGATACGATCAACGTGCCGGATGCCTGCTTCATTCGCCCGCGCACGCAGCTGATTTTCGATGGCGTCGATGGCGTGGTCTACATCATCGCGCCGGTGTGGAAAACGGATGGGGATGCCGGGAAGGTGTATGACGCAACCGTCGCGCGCCTCGAAAAAATCGCGAAGCTGCTGCAAGGCCCGGTCGATCAGCGCAACTATTATAAGGATGTGCCAGCCGCGAAACCCAACTTCGCTTCGAATATGAGCGAGGCTGAGCACGCCGCCATGGTCGCAAAGGCTAAGGATTACATCGCCGCGGGGGACATCTTTCAGGTCGTGCTCGGTCAGCGTTTCACGGCGGATTTCAAGCTGCCGCCCTTCGCGCTGTACCGCTCGTTGCGCCACATGAACCCCTCGCCGTTCTTGTTTTACCTCAATTTCGGCGGCTACGCGCTGGTGGGCTCCTCGCCGGAAATCCTTGTGCGGCTGCGCGATGAGACCGTGACCATTCGCCCCATTGCGGGTACGCGTAAGCGCGGGAAGAATAAGGCGGAAGACGCGGCCCTTGCCGCCGATCTCCTCGCCGACCCCAAAGAACTCGCTGAGCATTTGATGCTTCTCGACCTCGGCCGCAACGATGTCGGCCGCGTGGCGAAAGCGGGCGATGTGCGCGTCACCGAGCGCATGATTATCGAGCATTACAGCCATGTCATGCATATTGTGAGCAATGTCGAAGGCACGATTGATGCGAAATACGACGCCGTCGATGCGCTCGTCGCGGGCTTCCCGGCAGGCACGGTTTCCGGCGCGCCCAAAATCCGCGCTATGGAAATTATCGATACGCTCGAGCCGGTTAAGCGCAGCTATTACGGCGGCTGTGTGGGCTACTTCTCGGCGAACGGCACCATGGATACCTGCATAACGCTACGCACCGCGCTGGTGAAGGACGGTAAAATCCACGTGCAAGCGGGCGGCGGTATTGTGGCGGATTCTGACCCCGCGGCGGAGTATCAGGAGTCGCTCAACAAGGCCAAAGCCGTCATGCGCGCGGCGGAAGAAGCGGTGAAATTCGCTTAGTGGTGCGTCACCTGCGTGGGCGCGGCGCTCGCCAATTTCGCCATATGCTTCACACTATTAGTGGCTTGGCGTTTCGCACGCTTCACTTGCTTTCCCGCCCGTTTGGCTACCTTAATTCCTGCGCTCACATTGCGTTTGGTCGCACGCTTGATTTCGTGGCCAATTTCCTCAGCATCTTCCGTTGCTTCGTCGCTCATGCGCTTTGCGGTGCGCAGGTTCTTTTGCGCCTCGGGCAGCAGGCTTGGCGGCACAAATGCGCGCAGCATGGCCTGCGTATTCTCGAAAGCCAGCCGCTGAAAATCCGCCAGCAATTCCTGGAAGTTACGCGCCGCCGTTTCCATCAAACTCAGCTGCGTGGTGATACTTGTCGGGAAGGTCGTGTGTAAGCTTGCGTTCATGGTGCTCTCCGCTGTGGGTGATGTGTTATCCACAAAACCGTTTTCGCTATAAGAAAACGATACATTTTTTATGCAAATTGAAGGCATCATGATCGCAAGAAAACCCTCTTGCGATGCGGTGACGAATTGGTGCATCGCAGCGCCGAATAGCTTCGCTTTCTCCGCATTTTTCAGTTATTATCAAACTAGGATTTATGACCACCACCAACCAGTTCAACCTACGCACCCGAAATACCCTACTGATCGGTTTTGCCTGCGTTGTCCTTGGTGGTTGCAGCCTTGGTTCCGACACCATCGACCTCACCGAAAATCACAACGTGCATGACGCGGTCGAGGCCGCGACCGGCCCGCTGCAAGATCTCAATCTGCGCCGTCAGGAAATTCCGCCGCTGCTGAAGCTCGCGCTCTCGAATCCCTACGCGCATAAGCCGAAAGTGCGCTGCCCGGATTTGCAGACCGAAGTGGCGCAGCTCGATGAACTCCTCGGGCCGGATATGGAACCGACCGACATCACCCTCGCCTCCACCGATCACACGCTGAGCGAAAATATCGCGAGCGTGAAGGATATGGAAATTCCCGATGCTGCAACCGTTAAAGACACCGCGTTTAACGAGGCGGGCAAATTCGCCAAAAGCACGGTGATCGATACGATCAAAAACAAAACCAATATTCTGCCCTTCCGCAGCATCATCCGCAAAATCAGCGGCGCGGATAAGCACCAGCGCAAGCTAGAGGATGCGTATCAAGCCGGCAAGCTCCGCCGCGCCTATTTGAAGGGCCTCGCCGAAATGCATTTTGGTGAGAAATGCCTCGCCAAACCCGCGGTGGTGGAGGCGAAGGTTGAGAGCAAAGACGGCGTGATTCAATCCGCCGCTGTGGCGAGTGTGCAGTAGCAAGCCTAGCTTACTTGAAATTTTCATATGGAAATTATGTGCAAACGGCGCCGCTTGGGCCGCCTCTCCCCTTGTGGGAGAGGCAACGAGGCTTAATGAGCGCAGCGAATTTAGCCGCAGTGGTGAGGGGGCTTCGCAGTTGGAGCGCGAAACAACGGCACAGCATGGCATCACCGCCCCCTCATCCCGGCCTTCTCCCA
>JBEHYI010000136.1:0-5240 GCA_048498255.1 Pseudomonadota bacterium
CGCGCCATTGCTCGGTATTGCATTGCAAATCATCCCCTTCCATTTCTGCCGCATGGGGCTTGTTTTTGCGGTGGTAGGACAGCGCCCGCACATTGTGAAACGCATGCACACCGCCCAGAAGCTCGATCGCCACGTAGCTGTAAGGCGGAATATCGAACACATATTCTTTGCCTGGCGTAGCGCCGCTGGCAATGGGGATAGCACCATCCTGCCCCATCGTCAGTTTCCCTGTCGCGCGCCGCCAGGAAAAGCGGCCTGGCTTTGCACCCGTCAGGCAAAATACAATGCGGTGGCAATGGTCTTTCTCCAGCTCTATTGCATCGATTTCTTTTGCCCCACCGCCCGGCAAATGCACATGGTGACGCTGATCGCTACCCGTACTCAAAATATGCCCTGAGACCGTCTCCCCACGCCGGTTAGCCCGCGACGTTACGATCTGGAAACTATCCTCCTCCGCCAGATGGTCATGCACCAGGGGCGGCTCCCCTGCCAGCCCATGCTGAAAGATTTGTTCCGCATGTATACGGGCCATGTGGGCGGTTGCTTGACCAATCAGCCAACAACGAGGCTGACGGCGCAGTTCTGCCATTTCACGATAAGGAATATTGGTCATCACCCACCCCGTTTTTATTAATGATTTATTAATAACACGGGGCAAATTATTTACTAAATTGATAATATAGATGATTAGTATCAACAAATATGATACTAAGAAATCATGAGCCTCGACCACCAGACCCAGCAATTCTATTACAAGAATAACCGCCTGCAGCAGCTGCGCGGGTTTTTCTATACGGCGCAGCTTGGCACGGTCTCGAAAGCGGCGGTGCATTTATCGCTGCAGCAATCGAGTGTTTCCATGCAGATTAAATCGCTCGAGCGAGACCTCGGCGTCGCCCTCTTCCAGCGCCATGGGCCGCGCATGCACCTCACCGAGGACGGCGAAGCGCTCTACCACATGGCCCTGCCCATGCTCGAGGGCATGGACCATTTGTTCGAATCCTTCCTCGAGCAGCGCAGCAAAACCAAAGCGCGCAAAATCAACCTCGCCGCCAACCAAATCACCGTGGCGTATTTGCTGCCCGCCATTCTCGCCACGTTCAAAGCGCGCTATCCCGAGATTGAGCTGCTGATTCACGATTTGCCGCTCAACGCCGCCATCGACAAGCTTTACGACGAGGAGGTCGACCTCGTCATGGGCTCGTTCATCGATGTGCCAAAAACCCTTGTCTACGAGCCCTATTACACGTTCGACACCGTGCTCGTCACACCCAAGCAGCACCCGCTTGCCAAAAAGCGCCATGTCACCTTGCACGATGTCGCGCAATATGACCTCGTGCGTATTGCGCCGCACCTCATCACCGTGCCGCTGTTTGAAGAAATGTGCAGCCGTTTTCATTTGGGCTCCAACATCAAACTCGCCGCGGGGGATTGGACCATCCTCAAGCAATTCGTGCGCCACGGGCTTGGTGTGTGTATCATTTCCGATATTTGCATGAAGGATGAGGACCCGGATTTGGTGGCGCGTCCCTTGAACGAATATTTCGGCGCCCTCACCTATGGCACGGTGATGAAGCGCGGCAAGCGCATCCCCAAACCGGTGAAGGATTTAATGGCGGTGATTGCGGAATGTGCAGGTCGGCTTCGTTACCGCGCGACGTAAATCACACCGACAATGATGGCAATCAGCAAAATCAATGCCCAGGGGGTGCCGGCGCTTACCTGCTGCTGCGTGATTTCGCCCGTCTCGGGGTCGATCACCGTCTCCGTTTTCCCTTTTTTGTATGCTGCGTATTTCTAATAAGACAGGCCCGTGCCCGGCAGCCCGCCTGTCGCGCGCGTGCCTTTGCGGCCGATATTGTAGGTCAGCCCCTTGCCACCGATCGACAGGCTGCTTAGGCCGCTTTTGCTGAGGTTCAGCCGCACGCCGGGGATAATCCCAATCGATTTACGGAAACGCAGGCCCATATTTTCCTCACACTGATTCCGCCGCAAATTAGCGGATGGTCGTGGGCTTGTCACTGGGGGAGTTTGGGTGGGCGAAGAGATTGACGAAGGTTTACTAACCTTCGCCCTTCGGGTTCGCGCTAAGGAAGGGCGCGAATCCAAAACGCCTACTGGCGTTTTGTCGAATAGAAACCGAATAAGGAGGGGGACACCGACGCCCAATCCATTTGTCTCAAGCCATGTTATGGCATGAGACAAATGGAGCGGGCGAAGAGATTCGAACTCTCGACATTCACCTTGGCAAGGTGACACTCTACCACTGAGCTACGCCCGCTCACTTGTCGTCAAGGAGCGCCACCATACTGATCGAAATAAAAAATGCAAGGGGGGAAATGAGGGGAAAGCGATTCCGCCGCTAAAGCCCAGCGGATGCGGGTTTCACACGCCTCAGCGCATGAAAATCAAGTTCCCGTTGCTGACGCCCGCGACATGTTTCGCCGCAATTGCCTCATCCCAGCGGATGCTCGACATTTGCAGGTTGGTTTCGGGGGTAAGTATCGCGGTTTTGGTTTGGTGGTCGCAGGCCGCACACAGAAGCAATGCAGCGAGCGCAAGCATCGTCGGTTTCCGTCGCATGTTCGTCGTCCCATCCTAAGCCCAGCTTTAGCACTGGTTGCCGCCTTTATGCGCGAAGCGGGGACGGATGAGTAGCGCTCAATTGGCAAGCGCGATATGCGCGGGACGCATGGCTGATAGCTATTTGAATTGCTAGAGAAAAGCCCGGAAGCTTAAGGATTAGCCGATTTCATTATGGCCAATACGCGGGCCACTACCGAAGATATCCGTAAAGGAACTGCCGCCAAGCCCGTGGCTTTGGCCAGTGATATCCGCGATGGAGCATTGCTGCGGCGCGCCTGCTTGAGCGATTTTCTTGAAGCTCTCCATCAGCGCATCGACGCTGAAACCCAGGTCTTTACAAACGCCACCCTGCTTTTTGCCGCGGACCGCCTTAAACGTCGCGTTGAAATTCAAGCCGCCATTCTGGATCGAGCAGCCCTGGCCGACATTGGTTTCAAGCCGCGCACCCATCAAAAGCGGCGCGCAACCGTTACCGCCCTGCCCTTGCGAGGCGCGCAGTAAAGCCATCATCTGATCGGCGCTTGGGCCTGTTGGTGTGTCTGCCATAATCTTTTCCTTACAGCCACCATAACACAGAAATATGACAGTTCTGTGACAATTGCTAAAATTTTAGATAATTTGTCGAACCCAGGCGAACGCTGGAAAAATGCATAGCCGAAGCTCCTGCCTAGGGAGGCCAAGGGCCGACCCGCGAAGCGGCTGGGGTCAGCGAAGCGTAGGGGCCAAAGAGGCCCCTTCAATAAATAACTAATTCGGTCTTCCCATCTGAAACGGACTATCCAGCGAAAAAGCAGGTACTTCCACCTCAAAATGCTCGCCCGCGGGCGTCACCATTTCATATTCGCCCAGCATTACGCCCGAAGGGGCCGCCAGTGATGTACCGGAGGTATAGCGGAAAACCTCGCCCGGTTTCAGCACCGGCTGCTCGCCGATCACGCCCTGCCCGCGCACTTCCTGTGTCAGGCCTAACGCATCCGTAATGCGCCAATGGCGGTTGAGCAGTTGCACCGGCTCATTGCCGTAATTCTCGAGCTGAATGGTGTAGGACCAGACATAATGGCCGTCCGTAGGCTCCGAATGTTCCGCGAGGAAATTCGGGCTGGCGGTGACTTTAATCTGGCGTGTGGTTTTTGTGAACATGCGGGGAATATAATCCTCTGGTTGGGGAGGTCAATGGGGGAGTTACCGCGAGCACACCTCGCCCACACGGCGCATCATGCCTGCGCCTTTTTCCATCTGCTCGCGCGCGATAAATTCATCCGGCCCGTGCGCCTGATCAATACTGCCCGGCCCGCAAATGATGGTCGGGAAATCATGCTCACCGTAAGCGCCGCCCTCCGTCGCATAAGAAACAGCGGCCGGCGGGTTATTACTCCCCGCTAAATACATCGCGAGCGCGAGATACGGCGCACCCGCTTTTTTCTTGAGGCCGTGCACATGCGTCAGGCGTTTCGTCTCAATCCCACATTCGGGGAAGCGCGATTTAATCTCGGCATTCAACTCCGCCACCTTCGCCTTATAAGGTGCCAGCATCGCCGTCACATCCACCCCCGGCAGTGGGCGCACCTCCCAGCGAATATTCGCGCTTTGCGGAATGATATTTCGCGCCGTGCCGGAATTCGCGATGCCGACATGCACGGTCGAATACGGCGTTGGGTACGGGCTACCGCTAAGCGCTTTCGCCTTCTCCGCGCGCGTGATGGCGTTCAAGGTGCCAAGCAACTCACCCATGTAATACGCCGCGTTGACGCCCAGCTCCGGCCCGCTCGAATGGCCCTCCTTGCCGGTGATAATCGTCTCGAACGAATCGATGCCCTTATGCTCATCCACCACCTGCATCAGCGTCGGCTCGCCCACCAGAATCAGCGCGGGTTTGATGGTGCGCGCGGTGAATTCGATCGCCAGCGGCTCGGCACATTTGCAGCCGATTTCCTCGTCATAGGAAAGCGCGAACCAGATCGGCGTTTTCAATTCCAGCGTCACAAATTCCGGCACTGCGGCGAGCGCGAGGGCAATAAACCCCTTCATGTCCGAAGCACCGCGGCCATAGAGTTTGCCATCGCGCTCGGTCAGCGTAAACGCCGTCGCCGGGCCAACGCCCCCCGTCCATTGCTGGCCTGCGACCGGCACCACATCCGTGTGTCCGCTGAGCACAATGCCGCCCGCCACATCTGGCCCGATGCGCGCGAGCAACGCCGATTTCTCCTCGCCATTGCGGCTCTCATTCACCCGCCAATGCGCGACGTTATAGCGGTCGAGATATTCCTCCACCCACGCAATCAGTGCGAGGTTGGAATCCGAACTCACGGTCGGAAACGCGACGAGTTTGCGCAGGATATCTTCGGCGGTGAGGTGTGGTTGGGTCATCGCCCGAGTTAAGCCGAACTTAGGGATGCTGTCTATGGGTGAGTGGTGCTGTATTACAGGAGCAACGAATCATGAATAGTAACCACAAGCGGCGCGGCTGGCGCCCCCTCTCCCGGAGGGAGAGGGTCGGGGTGAGGGCGAAGCTTGCGCGGGTGTAGCTGTCAGGAAAGAATTTTTCTGCGGATGATACTGAATCTTCTTCGATGAATTGAACCTTCAGCGCGTGAGGCGCCCTCACCCGGCGCGTGATCCTCGCCCGCACCGCCCTGCGCCACGAAACCGTCGAT
>JBEHYI010000137.1:0-5228 GCA_048498255.1 Pseudomonadota bacterium
AAAATCGCCGAACCTGCTGCTGATCGAGCCGATTTTATCGACGATGGTGGATGAGTCGCCGCGCGCGCAATCGCGCTTGCTCAAGCCGTTTTTGAAGGGTGAGCTGACGCCCGCACATCACCTGCTCCTCGCGCATCAAGCGTTCGATTTGGACGAATTTGAAGCTGCGAAAAAACATGTCGAATCAGCACTCGCGATTGAAGAAACCAAAGCCGCCTGCACATTGATGGCACAGATCGAGAAGGAACTACGCGGCACGGATGCGGCGAATAGCTGGCTGACCCGCGCCGCGGAAGCCCCGGCGAGCGAGGCCTGGGTGTGCGAGGATTGCGGCGCGCAGCATGCGCTGTGGCAAGCCCATTGCGGCAGTTGTCAGCATTTCGATAGTTTGCGCTATGCAAGGCCCGAAGCGCGCATCACCAGCGTGGAGCTGGCACCCACTCACCCCTAAATTAGCGCGGAATTCTGCGGCTCGTGGCGGTTGCTGGCGGGGTCGCCGTCGCCGGCAAATTGCCGACACTGATCTGCCCGGTTTTGGGCACATCCGTTACCAAACTTCCAGCGCTCGTCGTATCCACCACCGCGCCGGTATGGGTCGCACTGTCGCCCGTCGACATAGTTTGCATGTTGAATGCCTGCGCCGAGAGCGGACGCAGCGCCACCGGCTCGCCGCCGCTTACGCCCAGTGCGCCACCGCCGGGCTGCACCCACGACAATTTATCGCCATCCTGATAGCCAAGTAATTTCGCGGTCAGGCGCGGTTGCTCACTGTCATAGCACACAATGTCGCTCTGCATTTGGTAGCAATAGCGCGTTTGCGGCATGGGTTCCGGCACCGGCGGGTGGTAGGTAAAAAAGTCGCGCCAGGAGGATTTGGTATCGTTGAATGCGCGCATAGAAACCGATTGCGCCGCGCGCGAAGTGTTGGCGATTTTGTCGCAGCCGCTGAGCGCGATCACTATGCCCATCAGCATCATCTGCGCGAATACGCCCGAATTATATGTCGCCATTTTTTCGCTCCTTTGACGCGCGCGCCGATGCTTCGATTTTACCGAAAGCGCCGCCACTTGCAATTTCCTGATAGATAATGCAAGTTACTTGCCAATTCGACCTAAAAACAATATTTCATCAACTATATCAGTCGATTGAGGCAATCATGAACCGTCTGTTTTTCTTCAGCGCCCTGCTCCTCGCCACCCCCGCTTTGGCGCAGCAAGCCACCAGCATGCAATCCCCCGCCTACAAGGAATGCAGCACGCTTGCCGGCAGCAACCCGGCGCAGGCGCTCACGAAAGCGGATGCGTGGCTGAAGATCGACACCGGCCTCGCCGCGCAGCATTGCCGCGCGCTTGCGCTCTATGGCCTCAAGCGTTTTGCCGAAGCGGGCGATGCGTTGAACGCCGCGCGCGACGGCATTGCGGCGGGCGATGTGACGCTTCGCACTTATGTCGCGCGCCAGGCGGTGCAAGCCTACCTCAACGCGGGTGCGGCGGATAAGGCGCTGATGCTGATCGACAATCAGATGACGGATTTGGGCAATTTCCGTGGTGATAATGCAAATGCGGCGAAGCTGACCTCGAACCTGCTGCTCGATCGCGCGCGGCTGAATGTGACTTACGGTAAGCTGGATGAAGCCGCGAAGGACCTCGACCACGCGGTGAGCCTGACGCCGGTGAGCGAGGATGTGCTGCTCGAGCGTGCGGGTGTGTTCGAAAAATTGGGCGATATTGGCCTTGCGAAAAATGATTTGAACGCCCTGCTTACCATCAATAGTGGCAACAGCAAAGCGCGCGCGGCGTTGAACCATTTGAACAATCCGGTTCCGTCGAACGCGGCGATCCAGGTGCCGGAGAATGTGTCGCAGGTGAAGGAGTCTGTGACAGTTGCTGCACCCGCTGTAGCGGCAGCGCCTGCCGTTGCGCCCAATACTTCCGTGCCATCAACAAATGCTTCGGATGCTGCAAACGCCGCACCGGTCACCGCTGTTTCGCAAAGCGCGAATACAGTTCCGGCGACAGCAAATGCGGCACCGATGGCAGCGCCCACCGTAGCGCAACCTGCCGTAGCAAACCCGCTAGTAGCGACTCCCGCGCCGAAAAAAGTGAGCAAAAAACGCAGCGTGAAAACGGCGGCGAAGCCGGTCACAAGCGCGTCGCAAGCGCCGTAATTATTTCCCGAGGCCGTTCAGTAAATCACCGACATTGAGTTTCTGCTTTTGTGCGGGCGTAGTTTCAGTCGCTGCTGGCGTGGAAGTTGCAGATGGCGTCGTTGTAGCCGCTGCTGGTTCCGCTTCTTTTTTACCGCCGAACAACGCCGCGCCGATATCTTTCGGGCTATTGAATTTGCCGATATCGCCTTTAAGGTCTTTGAGATTTTGCTTCAGTGCCTCGGGGTCTTTCAACCCGTTTTGCAGCATGCCCACCATATCCGGCGACACCGAAATCGCGCTCCACGGGCCGGTGATGATGAGTGGAATATCGAGCCCGCCGCCGCTCAGGCGATCTTTGCCGCCCTGGCCTTTCAGCGTGCCGACAATGCTGGGCACCGCGCGGTAGTTGATCGTTTTCTCAGCAAGGTTCACCGCGCCTTTGCCGGTGAGGCGCAGGATCGGCGATTTCATCAGCAAATCCTCATTGCTCAGCACACCATTCGCGATTGCGTAGCTCGCATTCAGCTCCGTGAAATCCGTCGTTTCTGCGCTCGATTCGCCGACAATAAAGCCGCGTTTCGCATCGCGCAGGAAGCTCGCGACATTGATGCCTTTGATCGCGCCATCCGTGATTTTCAGCGTGCCGGAACCATTCAGCGAATGCATCAGCGCGGCTTGCTCGGCGCCTTTGCCGGTCACGTCGAGCGTGAGGTCTGTCGCCCCTTTCAGGCGCGAAGCACCCGAAAGCGCCGTCATCAGCGGTTCGATCTGGATACCGGAAAGATCAAGCTTCGCCGCAAGCGTCGTGCTCTCGCTGTTCATCGTCACATCACCCTTCGCGGTGCCGCCGTAAAGCGACGCGTTGCCGAGCGCGATTTTCGTGACCGGACCGTTCAGATGAATATCCGTCGCAATATTCGTCGCTTCGAGCTTCATCGGCTTCGCACCCGCTTTGCGGTAGTTCACCGCGACATTTTTCAGCGTGATCGCCTCGATAATCAGCGCCTGCTCGCCGGATTTTTTCGCTTCCTTCACCGCTGCTTGTGCCTGTGGTTTGCCTGGCGTCGTCGCCTTGGTGAAGGACCAGTTTTTTGCACCGGCGGCGTTTTCCTCCATGTTGAGTTGCGCGCCATCGAGCGTGATGCCCGTCACCCGCAATTGCTGGCTGAGAAAGGGTTTCAGCGCCGCACCCACGGCAAGTTTATCGATATGCACGAAGTAAGGCGAAGCAAAACCCGCCGGGTTGCCGAACTTCACATCCTCAACATTTACTGCAATATTCGGCAGCACGGAGAGCGACACCTTGCCTTTAATCACAAGCTCGCGGCCCGTTGCCTTTTTCACCTGATCCTGCAGCTGCGTTTTCAAATATTCCGCCGAGATGAACATCGGCAACGCGATGGCGATCACGATCAACAGTGCGAGTAATGCACCGAAAATTTTCAGCAGTTTTTTCATGGCGAGTTATCCTAGTTTTTTCTTCAGCAACTCGTTTAGCATCGCAGGGTTTGCCTTGCCGCCGGTGGCTTTCATGGTTTGGCCGACGAAGAAGCCGAAGAGCTTATCCTTGCCGGATTTATACTCCGCCACTTTATCGGCATTGGCGGCGATCACTTCATCAATCGCTTTTTCGATTGCGCCCGTATCCGTCACTTGCACGAGGCCTTCTTCCTCGACGATGATTTTCGCTTCCTTGCCGCTTTCGAGCATTTTTTCAAACACGGTTTTCGCGATTTTGCCGCTGATGGTGTTGTCCTCGATCAGTGCAATCAAACCACCCAATTGCTCGGCTGTTATCGGCGATTCCTCGATGCTCAGGCCCGCTTTGTTGAGATAGCCGAACAGCTCGCCCGTCATCCAATTGCTGACGAGTTTTGCATCATGTTTGGAAGCAATTTTCTCGAAATAATGCGTCGTCGCCTGTTCTGCCACGATCACACCCGCGTCATACGGCGAGAGGCCGAGCTCCTTCACATAGCGCGCTTTTTTCTGGTCCGGCAATTCCGGCAGCGTCGCTTTGATGTCATCGACAAATTTTTGGGTGATGATGAGCGGCAGCAAATCCGGGTCCGGGAAATAGCGGTAATCATGCGCGTTTTCTTTCGAGCGCATGGTGCGGGTTTCGCCGGTGCTGCTATCGAACAGGCGCGTTTCCTGATTCACCGTGCCACCTGCTTCCAGCAAATCCACCTGGCGCTGCGCCTCGAACTCAATCGCTTTCATGACGAAACGCACGGAGTTCACGTTCTTGATTTCGCAGCGCGTGCCGAATTCCGCCACACCCACGCGACGCACGGAAACGTTGGCGTCGCAGCGCATGTTGCCCTTGTCCATATCGCCGTCGCAGGTGCCAAGATATTGCACGATGGAGCGGAGTTTTTTGAGGTACGCCCCCGCCTCTTCCGGCGTGCGCATATCGGGCTCGCTGACGATTTCCATCAGCGCGACGCCACTGCGGTTGAGGTCGATGAAGCTATATTTCGGCGAGTGTTCGTGCAGCGATTTGCCCGCATCCTGTTCGAGGTGAATGCGCGTCACGCCAATGTCGCGGCTCGTACCGTCGGCAAGGTCAATCGTCAGCGTGCCTTTGCCGACGATGGGCTCGAGATATTGGCTGATTTGGTAGCCTTGCGGTAGGTCGGCGTAGAAATAATTTTTGCGATCGAACACCGAATGCAGATTGATTTGCGCGTTGATGCCAAGGCCCGTGCGCACCGCTTGCTCGATGCATTTTTCGTTGATTACTGGCAGCATGCCCGGCATGCCCGCATCCACAAAACTCACATTTTGGTTTTCCTCCGCACCGAAACGCACCGGCGCACCGGAAAACAGCTTTGAGTTGCTCACCACTTGCGCGTGGACCTCAAGGCCGATCACCAATTCCCAATCGCCCGTTTTGCCTTTGATGATGTAATTCGGCGTGCTCATAATGTATCCCATACATATTTTTTGCAGTGGTTTTTGGCGTGCTCGCGTTGTTTTGCGGCTTCGACATCGGAATCCGGCACATAGCATGCTTGCGTACAGCTATGGGATCGGTGTCGCCCCTTCCGGTGATATTCTCGAACCGCCGACCGTC
>JBEHYI010000138.1:0-5104 GCA_048498255.1 Pseudomonadota bacterium
CGAGGACAAATCGTTCTGCTGTACCACCGCCTCGGCGGCCGCGATCAAGGCGGGCGCAGGAGGAGAGAGTCCGAGAAGAACCGCCACCACCGCCACGGCAGGGGCCGCCGGGCGGCTGGCCGGGCTGCGCCGACGCAGCAGGTTGGGCGAGGGCGGAGACGGCGAAGGCTCCGGTTAGAGCGAGGGCGCAAAGCGCGTGAGCAAGCGGACGGGACGAAGGCAGGCGAAGGCCGGTTTTCACGGAATCAGGGGGTTGAGGGTGAACGAGAACGAGGCGGCAAGCTGTGGGCTTTCGCCCGCCAGCACAAAATCAATTTTCGTTCTCACGATGGAGCGGGCCTGAGCCGCTAGACCCCAGCGACGACCCGGTCGCATGCGCGGCAGAACGATGTGCGATGTAACCTCTCTTCGGCTCGTTGATGCGTGTAGAGGGCGTCTGAATATTGGCTGATACGCTAGCTGAGCCGCCGACGCAGCCACGCTACTTCGCGAGTAGGGTCTTCTTGAGGAACGCCACCATCGACAACCAGCTGCGCGGCCGTTCGGGCCGTCAGGGTGACCCCGGTGCCTCGAAATTCTTCCTCTCGTTGCAGGATGATTTGATGCGCATTTTCGGCTCGGAACGCATCGATGCCGTGCTCGTGAAACTCGGCCTGCAGGAAGGCGAAGCGATCATTCACCCCTGGATGAGCAAAGCCATCGAACGCGCGCAAACTAAGGTGGAACAACGCAACTACGAAATCCGCAAACAGCTGCTGAAATTCGACGATGTGATGAACGACCAGCGCAAAGTCATCTACGAACAGCGCATCGAGCTGATGGAAGTGACCGATGTGCGCGAGACGATTGTCGACATGCGCAGCGATGTGAACACCAACCTCGTCACCCTCCACATCCCACCGCAAGCTTACGCCGAGGCGTGGGATATATCGGGCCTGCATACCGAGCTGCTGCGCGTTTACGGCCTCAACCTGCCGGTCGCGAAATGGGCGGCGGAAGAAGGCATCGCGCATGAGGAAATCCTCCACCGCGTGACCGAAGCGACCGACCGTTTATTCGCCGAAAAAGCTGCGAGCTTCCCGCCGGAAGTGTACCAGCTCGCCGAAAAGCGCATCCTGCTCGAAACGCTCGATCAGCTGTGGAAGGACCATCTCCTCACCCTCGACCATCTCCGCCAGGGCATCAATTTGCGTGCTTATGCGCAGAAGGACCCGCTGAATGAATATAAGCAGGAAGCCTTCACCCTCTTCGAATCGATGCTGAACTATCTGCGCGAAGCGGTCATCAGCCGCATCGCCCGCGTGCAAATCCGTGTGGAGCTGACGGATGAGATCATGAACCTCAAGCCGCAGCAAAACCTGCAGGCGATTCATGCCGACCCATCACTTGCGGGCCCGGAAGGCATGTTGCCTTCCGCACAAATGCTGCAAATGCCGCCGAAGGACACCGCGAAATACGCCAATGTCGGCCGCAATGAAGCATGCCCATGCGGTTCCGGCAAAAAATTCAAGCATTGCCACGGGACGCTAGCGTAAAGACGGAGCATCCGCCGTTGCTTCGCTTGCGATTTTATCGCGCCAAGCACGCGGTGAATCCGGGCCTGCGAACTTAACCAGCGGTCGCGTGCGAATGCTTGTGCCAAAAATCAGCGTATCATCATCGGTCGCCAATGCGCGTAACGATGCATAGGAAACATGCTTCGGCGCAGGTATTGCTACGGAATAGATAATACAATTATCCTTCGAGAGCATCCCCATTTTCTCCAGCATTTCTGAGGAAATACCGCTATCAAGCGTGAGACTGTTATATAAGCGCTGGTCCAACGCATAAATCATGGCCTGCATTTCTGGTAAGCGGCAATTTTCTTTGGTCAATAACTCATACTCTGCAGCTAGCTCCTCGATTTCGGGCAGAGAAGCCGCCCGAACAAAAGCATTAAACAGGGGCTTCGCGTACCGCTTAATTTCTGCCTGACTCACCTTTTTTCTTCCATTTCTACCACGTTCTTTGGTGAGTTCTTCCGCTAGTAGAAATTGGGTGAATTCATTTTGTGCTTGTGCGATTGCTTTTTGGTGATCTTCCATTGGCATTTCCGGCGAAACAAGATGATTGCCTACAAGATGCAATAAGTTAGAAAAAGCATAACTCAGCATGATGCCGGGATGCGGTTGCACCAGATCAAACACATTGGATCCATACACCGTGCCAACTTTTGGTGCAGCGCCATCGAGTTCGCATTTGCCCAACGCTTCGTGCAAAGCTGTGCATTGCTCGCGATCCAAAATATCGAGCGTTACTGTCGCCATATGCCCTGTTTTCGCCAAGCGATGCAGATGGCTGTAAATACTCGGCTTTAGCCACTCTTGCTTATCAAGAAACATGGTGGGAGAAGAATTAGGAATATCCGCATACCGCAACGTTACTTTTTCTTGACCAGCTTCTGGCTTCAGCAAGTGAAACTGGTCTGGCTTTTCCAATTGCGTTTCGAAGGCGCGGCAAAAAGCATCAGGCGTATAATGCTCCGCCAACATGGCGATGATGCTGCGCCAAAATAGAACTTGGTTTTGGTTCAAATCACAGAGCAGCACGGCATTACTTTTCGCGGCCCCGGCAATATCGAAATTCGCAAAACCGGCAATGCCGATATGCATACCAGGTGCATGTTTATGCTGGCGCACTTCGTGCAAAATTTCTGCGATATGGTGCTGTTCACCCAAGCAACATGTATGCACTTCGCTGTTCAGCGTATGCTTAGGTTTTGTGACAAACAGCGCATCGAGCTGCGATTGCAGGCTTTCGTTCATATAATCAGTTTACCGAAAAAATCTAAGGAGTTGGTTAACGATCAAGCTATTGATTTTTATGTTTTATAGCCTTAACCATCCCATAAACACTAATCACGCCCCAAAAACATTCCAGCACCGCCGTCGGCAAATTCCAGTTATGCGACAGCGAAATCAGCATCGCGATGGCACCCAGCAGGTTGAGCAAATGGAAGCGCAGCATGTTGCTCGTCCATTTGCCGATGGAGACCATCAGATACGCGAACAAAAACATCGCGGGCGCGGTGAGGCCGATCAGATCATAAAACGTGATCGTCATGCGCGACGCCGAATGCGGTAAAGCCCAACAAGGCTGACAACAATCCAGAGGATTTGCGCGACCATGGAAGCGAGGTTCCACTGCACCAACAGCGAAAGCGCAATGCCCACCGTGCCGAGGATATTCAGCCAATAATAGCGCGGCTCATTCTCGCCCATCTTACCGAGCGTCAGCATGCCGTAAGTGAACAGCACAATGACCACGCCCATCAGGCCAATCACCGCCGCGAGCGACGCCATTACGCCGCGCTCGAATTTTTCTGCTGCTCTTCCTCAAGCACCGTTTTCGCTTTCGGCGAAAGCTGAATGTTGAGCTCGCGCAGCGCTTTTTCCGTCGCCATGTTCGGCGCTTGCATCAACAAATCCTGCGCCTGCTGGTTCATCGGGAAGGTAATCACCTCGCGGATGTTCGGCTCGTTCGCGATCAGCATCACCATGCGGTCGACGCCCGGCGCCAAACCACCATGCGGCGGCGCGCCGTAATGGAACGCGTTGAACAGCGCCGCGAACTTGCCTTCGACATCCGCCTTGGTGTAGCCCGCAATTTCGAACGCCTTGATCATGATTTCCGGCTTGTGGTTCCGAATCGCGCCGGAGCTCAGCTCCACGCCATTGCACACAATGTCGTATTGAAACGCTTTGATGTTGAGCAGTTCCTCGTCGCTCTTCGCATTCGTCAGCGCCTCGAGCCCGCCTTGGGGCATACTGAACGGATTATGCGAGAAGTCGATCTTGTTCTCATCCGCGTTCCATTCGTAATAGGGGAAATCCACCACCCAGCAGAATTTGAACTCGCCGTCTTTGATGAGGCCAAGCTGGTTCGCAATCTCGTTGCGCACCTTGCCCGCGATGGTTTCGGCCTCGAGTTTCGGGCCCGAAGTGAAGAACACCGCATCGCCGTTTTTGAGGCCCGCTTTTTCCTTCAGCATCTCGAGTTTTTCAGGGCTCAGGAATTTCGCAATCGGCCCTTTCGGCGTGCCATCTTCCGCAAAGCCAATATAGGCCAAACCTTTTGCGCCATTCGCTTTCGCGAACTCGATCATGTTGTCGAAGAAGCTGCGCGGTTTATCGGCGCATCCCGGTGCCGGAATCGCACGGATTTTGCCGCCCGCCGCCAGCACTTGTTTAAAAATCGCGAACTCCGAATCGCGCCACACGCTGCAGGCACCGGCAATCAAAATCGGGTTGCGCAGGTCCGGCTTGTCCGAACCATATTTGCGCATCGCATCGTCATACGTAATGCGTGGGAACGGGTAATCTGTCACTTTCCAATCGGAGAATTCCTTGAACACGCCCGCGAGCACCGGCTCAATCGCCGCGAACACATCTTCCTGCGTCACAAAGCTCATCTCGATATCGAGCTGGTAGAACTCGCCCGGCGAGCGATCCGCGCGCGCATCCTCATCGCGAAAGCATGGCGCGATTTGGAAATAGCGGTCGAACCCACTCACCATCAGCAGCTGCTTAAACATCTGCGGCGCTTGCGGCAGCGCGTAGAATTTGCCGGGATGCACGCGCGAAGGCACCAAATAATCCCGCGCACCTTCCGGCGAGCTCGCGGTCAAAATCGGCGTTTGGTATTCGAGGAAACCCTGATCCGTCATCCGCCGGCGCAGGCTCGAAATAATCTTGCTGCGCAGCACAATATTGTTGTGCAATTTCTCGCGGCGCAAATCGAGGAAACGATACGTCAACCGCGTCGCTTCCGGCGCGCCCGCATCCGCGTTCACTTGCAGCGGCAGCGGGTCTGCGACCGATTCGATATGCAGCGCCGACACCGCGATTTCAATCTCGCCCGTCGCCAAATCCTTATTGATCGCCTCCGCCCCGCGCGCCACCACTTTGCCCGTCACGGTGACGACCGATTCATTCTTCAGCTTGCTCAACGCGTCGAACAAACCACCGGTCGAATCCGCGACGATCTGCGTAATCCCGTAATGGTCGCGCAAATCCAAAAAAGCCAGCTGGGTGCACCGCGTGCGCGACCACGGCCAGCTGGCTTT
>JBEHYI010000139.1:0-5087 GCA_048498255.1 Pseudomonadota bacterium
ACATTCTGGGCGAGATCGAGGAAGGGTTTGGCCAGACCTTGCGCAGAATGTGGCCGCCGCGGCCATGTAGCCGCTTCACTTTGAGCTTGCCGCTTTCCACAATCACGCCGATATTTTGCCGGTGGCGCTGGACGATGCTACGGCTCGCGGGGATGTATAATCCGTCTTCGTTTTGCACCAGCCGGTGCCAGCGTTCATAGCTGCGCAAGGCGTAGCCGCCGTGAATGACGAACTCAAACAGCGCCTGGAATTCCGCGCGCGTGAGGTGGCAGTAGGACCAGCTTTGGCGCACGAGCGCGTAAAGCCTTTCCACCGAGACCGGCGCGCTGCAAGCCGCATTCATGATGAACTGCACCACCACATCCTCGGAGCCTTTAGCGGGTAATTCACCATCAAGCTTACCTTGCTTGATCGCATCGATCGCGGCGCGGCATTCGAGCAGCTCGAACCGGTTGGCAGGCACCAGAAACGCTTTACTCGGCACGCCGACCTGGTGGTTGCTGCGGCCAATGCGCTGCAGCAAGCGGCTCACCCCTTTCGGCGCGCCGACCTGGATTACCACATCGACATCGCCCCAATCAATCCCGAGCTCGAGCGCGCTGGTCGCCACCAAGGCGCGCAGCTTGCCTTCCGCCATCATTTGCACGGTTTTGAGGCGTTTTTCCTTAGTCAGCGAGCTATGGTAAACGCCGATGGGCAATGCGTCGTCATTCGCTTCCCATAGCAGCTGAAACAGTAACTCTGCCTGCGCCCGCGTATTGACGAAAATAATGCTGGTTTTCGCCGCCGTGATTTCGCGAATAATTTCCGGCACGGCATACTGCGCCATGAAACCGTTATAGGGAATCGTCGCTTTAGTTTTAAGAATCTCGACCTTCGGTGGCTTGCCTTGCTTGGTTTCGTAAAGCCCCGCCGGTTTGCCGACCGGGCCGAGCCATGCGCACAGCACTTGCGGATCGGAAACGGTGGCGGATAGGCCAATCCGCTGATGGCCCGGCGCCAAAGCCTCGAGCTGCGCGAGCGCCAGCGTTGCCAAATCCCCGCGCTTGCTGGGTGCAAAATGGTGGATCTCATCGATGATCACCGATTTCACGTTTTTGAAAAGCTGCGGCGCATCGGCATAGCTCAACATCAGCATCAGCGATTCGGGCGTGGTTAGCAGGATATTGGGTGGTTTGGCGCGCTGCCGCCGACGGCGATGGGCGGAAGTATCGCCCGTGCGGCTCTCGACCGTCACGTCAAGCTCCATATCACGAATGGGCGACATCAAATTGCGTTCAATATCGTATGTTAATGCCTTGAGTGGTGAAATGTAGAGCGTGTGAAGGCCCGCGGGCTTATCGCGGTCAATCGCGATCAGGCTCGGCAGAAAGCCCGAAAGCGTTTTGCCGCAGCCGGTCGGCGCGATTAGCAGGGTCGAGAGACCCGCGTCAAATCGCTCCACCATCGCGCGCTGATGGGGAAGAATGGTCCAGTCTTGAGCGCTAAACCATTGGCGGAAGCGGGTTGGAATCAAGCTCATCGGTCCTACATTAGGTAGGGCTGCATAAAGGAGAAACAAGGAATGCACCCGCGCCAATGGATTGAAATTCGGCCCCAGGGTATTTATTGCAAGCCGGGCGATTTTTACATCGACCCGACGCGGCCGGTCGAGCGCGCGGTGATCACCCACGGCCATGGCGACCATGCGCGCGGCGGGCACGGCACGGTGCTGGCGACGCCGGAAACACTCGCGATTATGCGGGCGCGCTATGGTGAGGAACATGCGCGCGTTTCTGAAATTCCATTGCCTTATCGCGAGTCGCATACGCTAAATGACGTTGCGATTCGCCTGCACCCGGCAGGGCATATTCTCGGCAGCGCGCAGGTGCGGCTCGAGCATCAGGGCGCGAGTATCGTGTTTTCCGGCGATTATAAGCGCGCGGCGGACCCAACTTGTGCGCCGTTCGAGCCCGTGCCGTGCGATGTGTTCGTGACGGAAGCGACCTTCGCGCTGCCCGTATTCACCCACCCGCCGATTCGTGGCGAGATCGAGAAATTACTGCGCTCGCTGCAGCAATTTCCCGAGCGCTGCCACCTTGTCGGCGTCTATGCGCTCGGCAAATGCCAACGCGTCATTTGCGAGCTGCGCGCGGCAGGCTATGATGAAACGATTTATCTACATGGCGCAATGGTGAAACTCTGCGAAGTCTATCAGGCGCAGGGCGTGGCGCTTTGGCCGCTCGAACAGGTGACGGCGGAAAACGCCAAAACGCTGGCCGGTAAAATCGTGCTCGCGCCACCCTCGGCGATCGATGATCGCTGGTCGCGCAAGCTGCCGGACGTGCTGACCGCCACCGCCTCGGGCTGGATGCGCATCCGTGCCCGCGCCAAGCAAAACGGCGTCGAGCTGCCGCTGATCATCTCCGACCATGCGGATTGGAACGAGCTGAACCAAACGCTCGAAGATGTCGGCGCGTCGGAAATCTGGGTCACGCATGGGCGCGAGGAAGCGCTCGTCTACCAGGCCGAGAAAAACGGCTTCCGCGCGCAAGCGCTGCATTTGCTCGGCTATGAGGATGACAGCGAATGAAACGGTTTTCAGCATTGTTGGAGCGGCTTTATTACGAGCATAGCAATCTCGGTAAAGAGCGGCTGCTGATCGATTATTTCCGCGAAACGCCGGACCCGGATCGTGGTTATGCGCTCGCCATCATCGCCGGCACGCTCGATCTGCCCAACTTCAAGCGCGGCATGGTGCTTGACCTCATCCGCGCGCGGGTGGATGAAACACTGCTCGCGATGAGTTACGATTATGTCGGCGAATTATCGGAAACGGTGGCGCATCTCTGGCCCGGCAACCCGGCGGAGTGCGCGGGCGAGCTGCCGCCGCTGCATGAAGTGGTCGAGAAACTAACCCACACACCCAAAACGCAATTGCCGGATTATGTTGCAGGTCTGCTCGATTGCATGACTTCGCCCGAGCGCTGGGCGCTGCTCAAAATCGGTACGGGCTCGTTGCGCATCGGCGTCTCCGCGCGCTTCATCAAGCAAGTGCTGGCAAAATTCGGTGGCAAACCAATCGAAGAAGTTGAGTCGCTCTGGCATGGGCTCGAAGCGCCCTACACAAGCCTATTCGCCTGGCTCGAGGGAAAAGCGGCCATGCCGGAGATTACCGAGCGGCTGACCTTCACGCCCGTCATGCTCGCCCATCCGCTCGAGGAAAAAGATTTCGCGCGCATCACCCCGGATGCCTACGCCGCGGAATGGAAATTCGACGGCATTCGCGTGCAGCTGGTGAATAACGCACTCGGTAAAGCGCTCTTTACCCGCACCGGCGACGATATCGGCCATGCTTTCCCTGAAGTGCTAGCGCGCATGCATTTTCACGCTATCATCGATGGCGAATTGGTGGTGCATCAGGAAGGTGCGCTTGGCAGTTTTAACGCGCTGCAGCAGCGCCTCGGCCGCAAAGCGCCGACGCAAAAACTCATCGCACAATACCCAACCGCGATCATCGCCTACGATCTGCTCAAACTCGGCGAGGAGGATGTGCGCGGCCTGCCTTACAGCGAACGGCGGCGTCTACTCGCTGAAACCTTGCAGCGGGAAAATCCCGAGCGCATGGAATTATCGCAGGAAGTGCCGTTTACGCAGTTCGATGAGTTAATCGTCCATCGCGATAGCGCCGCGCCGCTTAAGGCCATCGAAGGCCTCATGCTCAAGCGCCGCGATTCGGCTTACATTGCCGGCCGCCCTACCGGCCCGTGGTATAAATGGAAAAGCGATCCGCGCCTGGTCGATGCGGTGCTGATGTATGCCCAGCGCGGCAGCGGCAAGCGCTCCTCCTATTATTCCGACTACACGTTCGGTTTGTGGAAGGGCAACGAGCTGTTGCCCATCGGCAAGGCCTATTTCGGCTTCACCGATGCGGAGCTGAAGGAGCTCGATAAATGGGTGCGCCACCACACGCAAAATACGTTCGGTCCGGTGCGCGAGGTAAGCAAGGAGCTGGTGTTCGAAGTCGCGTTCGATTCCGTCCATCGCTCGCCGCGCCATAAATCCGGCTTCGCGCTGCGCTTCCCGCGCATCCACCGCATCCGCTGGGACAAACCGGCGGAAGAAGCGGATCAGCTCGCGGCGCTCGAGGCGATGGTGGGGTGAGTACAGCTAGGCGCCCATAACCGATCTATTGCATTTACCGCTTTAATAAGTTTTTAGACAAGTTTCTGCCGATCAACAGTCATTTTGATGCTTACTGAAAAAATACGTACACCACTACAGCATTTCGCGGTACTTAGACAGGTATCGCTACGATTAACCGATACCCAATTCCCGTTTCTGTCATAATAAATCTCGGATTGAGGGCATCGTCCCCGAGTTTCTGGCGTAGGTGCTGCATGTAAATGCGAAGATAATGTCCTTGCTCGCTGCTGCGCTTACCCCATACCTCACGTAATAATTGACCGTGAGTGACGACTTTTCCGGCATTTTGAACGAGGGCAGCAAGCAATTTATATTCGGTGGGGGTGAGGCGAATTTCTGCGCCATCAACCATAACCACCCGCTTTTCCCGATCCACCGACAATGTGCCGCTCTGGAAAATCTCGGACGATGGCGCATTTCCTTGGCGCGAGTGACGCAGTGCCACTTTAATGCGCGCAAGTAATTCTGCCGCGCCGAAGGGCTTGGTGAGGTAATCATCGGCACCGGCATCGAGCGCATCGACTTTTGCTTGTTCGAACCCGCGCGCGGATAGCACGATCACCGGGATACTACTCCAGGCACGCAGTTCTTTTAGCACGTCGATGCCATCTTTATCGGGCAGACCGAGGTCGAGAATTAACAAGTCGGGCGGGCGCACATTCAGAAATTTGCTGCCTTCCGCTGCATTGGCTGCTTCGCTTACATCGTAATCCTGCCCACTCAGTGTGGCTCGCAGAAAACGACGAATTTGGGCCTCGTCATCGATAATGAGCAAATGCGTTTTACTACTCGGCATCCGAAACCTCGACGGGCTCGGGGTCTTTCGCTACCGGCAAGGTAAAACTGAACCGCGCGCCACCGACTTCGCGGTTGCGGGCGGCGATGCTGCCGCCATGCACACC
>JBEHYI010000140.1:0-5002 GCA_048498255.1 Pseudomonadota bacterium
CCGAGGGTTCGCCCGCCGGCGCGCCGACGACGAGCACGACCATGATGCTGGCCTTCGGCGACGCGGTGGCGGTCGCGTTGATGGAACAAAAAGGCTTCAGCAAAAATGATTTCGGCGTCTACCATCCCGGCGGCAAGCTCGGCGCGCAATTTGTGCGTGTGAGCGACCTGATGCATAAAGCGGAGGAGTTGCCGCTGGTGGAGGAAGCTGCGCCGATGCAGCAAGTGCTCCTCACCATGACGGCGAAACGCTTCGGCTGTGCGGGCGTGACGAACGCGAAAGGCGAGATGGTGGGGATTGTGACGGATGGCGATTTGCGCCGCCATATGGATACCGGCATCATCGAGAAATCCGCGCGTGAAGTGATGACGGCAAACCCGGTGACCGTTGCGCCCGCAGCGCTCGCGGCGGAAGCGCTGAGCATCATGAACGCAAAATCCATCACCTCCCTGTTCGTGGTGGAGGCGGGCAAGCCCGTCGGCATTTTGCATATCCATGATGTTTTGCGCGCCGGGGTGATGTAAGCGTGAACGACGAAACTGGCAGCGAGCCACGCAAAGGCCTGTCCTCCTGGGCAGTGCGCGAGGTGGATTACCTCTTTTCGCGCATCGGCCATTACACGCGCTTTGTGGGGTATAGCAAATGGTCGCTGATCGGCGTGGTGCTGGTGCTGACCATCAGCCTCATTCTCTGGCCGCTCTTGACGAAAGATAAATCCGGCATCCGCGTCTCGTTTGTGGATGCGAAATCGGTGACGACCAAGCCCGACAGCCCGGTGATGGAAAACCCGGAATATCGCGGGCTCAACGATAAGGGCCAGCCCTACAAAGTCACCGGCAAACGCGCGACGCAGGCGAGCCCCACGCTTGTTGTGATTGACCAGGTAGAGGCGCAATTAGTGAAGGAGAATGGCGGGTGGAACTCACTTTCTGCGGATCGGGCGGAATACCAGCAGGACAAAAAGCTGATCGATTTGTTCGGCAATGTGACCATGATTGACGAAAAAGCGAACAGCTTCACCACCAGCCACGCCACCATCCAAATGCCCCAAATGCATGTGTATGGGAAGGAGCCGATCGCCGGATCGGGGGATATGGGCAACATTACCGCGAGTGGATTCGAAATTACCGATAAAGGAACGCACTTTATCTTTACCGGCGGGGCGGAGCAGCTTAAAGTTAAAGTTCAGCGGGCGAAGGCAAAACGATGAAATGCAGGAAAAATCAGGGAATGTTCGCAGTTGCAGCATGGGCGTTGCTCGCAGCATCGCCTGCTTTTGCGCAGGGCATGCTGGCGAAGGATCAGCCGATTGAGATTTCCTCAGATAAATTGGATGTGTTCCAGGCCGAGCATAAGGCCATTTTCAGCGGCAATGTAATTGCGGTGCAGGGCACGACGAATATGCGCTCGGCGGTGATGACGGTGTTCTACCGCGACACGGAAGCGAAGGGGGCGGCTAAGCCGGTCGAGACTGCGCCTGCCGCGCCGAACGCGCAAGGCATCTACCGCATCGAGGCGGATACGGGGGTGGTGTTCACCACGCCGGAGGAAACCGCGATGGGCGACCATGGCGTGTATGATGTGGATGCGAACACGATCGACCTCACCGGCGGCAATGTGACGCTGACGCGCGGGCAGAATATCCTGAAAGGCACGCATGTGGTGTATAATATGACGACCGGCCGTAGCGTGCTGACTGGCGGTAACGGCGCGGCGGTAGAAGCGGGCGGCAGCGGCAAGCCTGCGCGCGTGCATGGGCTGTTTGTGCCCAAGGCGAACGAGAAGGGCGCGGGTAAAAAATGACGGATGAGAGCAATAACGGTTTTGGCGATGAGTGGCTGATTAAGCCCGCCATCCCCGCGGATGAGCCGCATGAGAGCTACCCGGCGACGGTGGCGCATGTGCCGCCAGTGCCGAGCCATACGGTGGAAAAATCCGTCGTGGTATCCATGCCGCCGCGCATGGAGCCGCAGCCGAAAAAGCCGATCCTCGTCGAAAAGCAATCCGGCCTTTCCGTGCGCAATTTGGGCAAGCAATATGCCAAGCGCCCGGTCGTGCGCAATGTGTCGCTGGATGTGCAGCGCGGCGAGGCAGTGGGGTTGCTGGGGCCGAACGGCGCCGGGAAAACCACATGTTTTTACATGATTACCGGCCTGGTCGCGCCCGATTACGGCACGATTCATTTGGATGGGGTGGATATCACCAACCTGCCGATGTATCGCCGCGCGCGGTTGGGCGTGGGCTATTTGCCGCAGGAAACCAGCATTTTCCGCGGGCTGACGGTGGAGCAGAACATCATGGCGGTGCTGGAGGTCAGCGAGGCGGATCCGCAGACGCGCCAATCGATGCTGGATGAATTACTCGCGGAATTTTCGATCACGCATTTGCGCAGCTCACCCGCGATTGCGCTCTCCGGCGGGGAACGCCGCCGTGCGGAAATTGCGCGCGCGCTTGCCGGCCGCCCGAGCTTTATTTTGCTCGATGAACCGCTCGCGGGCATCGACCCCATCGCCATCGCCGAAGTGCGGGATCTCGTGAAACACCTGAAAGACCGCGGCATCGGCGTGCTCATCACGGATCACAACGTACGTGAAACGCTCGATGTCATCGACCGCGCCTATATCATCCACGAAGGCACCGTCCTGTTCGAAGGTGCACCGAAGGACATCGTGAATAACGAGGAAGTGCGGCGGGTGTATTTGGGTGAGAAATTCTCGCTCTAATGAATTGGGATTAGCCACTGGCCTCCCCAAGATACTACCAATCTGTGCGTCCGCCAACAGCCTGCGATTGCCTATTGCCTGTGGTCGCTTCGCCGTGATGGCGATTTTCATCCCCACCGGTAAGGCGCTTGAGCGCGCTTAAATCCACGCCGAACAGAGAGCGTTTCATCGGGCATTGGCCGGTACGTTCCATTTCTTCGGCCCCTTCGCGCAGGTTCTCAATCCTCTCCCAATCGGGCGGGTGCGTTCGGTCGTCGGGATCGGAATCGATGGCTGCAAGCGCGTTAGCAAATTCTCGGCCACGGCACAGTTTCACGGAGGTTCCATCGGCATTACGCTCATCTGGTGCGTGGGTTTCCTCAAAGGCTAGCGCCGCGCGCGATGCGGTTGAGTTGCTCGGCTTTATGCTCGGGCGTGCCATCGCCATGGAGGGGGTGCCCAAGCTCGTGCGACGCGATGATCACCGCATCCGCGCCGGAAACGGAGGAGTCGAAAGCAATGTAATTGGTGCCTTCTGCACTTTGAAAAGCCATGCTGGTTGTATTGTAACGCTCAAGCATCGTAGGCATTTCGATAATGACAGGTGGCGGGTGAATGCCGAGCTCCTCCGCCATCTGCAAAATTTTCTTGCGCGCCGCTTTGTCGTGAAAAGGTGGATAGTCTGCCAACTCACGATCGGTCGGCATTTGCTCGCGCATTTCCTCGGCCGTATAGGTGTATGGAATTTGATCGTCCATGCGGTGACAAGCTCCTATCCACCCATTATCAAAGAGTTATGTTAATAAAGCGTTAGGATCAGCGCGCAACGTTCTAATGCTTGAGTGGCATTTGATTTTCTGGTATATTTCTTGCATAAAAATAACAACAAGGACCGCTCGCATGGTCGGAATGAAGCAGGAGTTTAGGCAATCGCAGAACCTGGTGATGACCCAGGCGCTGCAGCAATCGATCAAGCTGCTCCAGCTTTCGGCGACGGAACTTCAGGAATATATCGACGAAGAGCTCGAGAAAAACCCGCTCCTCACCAAGGAAGATAGCGAAGGGGAGGAGAGCGCCGAAGCGCGCGAAGAACCGGCGGAAACCGCCAATGACCGCGAGGTGGCCGCGGCGGAAAACAGCGAAATCAATGTCTCGGATTCGGATTATTCGGTAAATGAAGAACTCACCGAAGGCGCTTACGGCGACGAATGGAGCGAGGGCGAATATACCAGCATTTCCGCCGGTGAGCGCAGCGGCGGCGGTGGGTTCGAAGCTTCGGACGAAGAGGGCTACGGCATTGAATCCGCCGCCTCGCGCGATAAAACGCTGCGCGAGCATTTGCTCGAGCAAATCCACATGGATATTACGGATGCGGCCGAGCTTCTCATTGCCGAAAAACTGACGGATATGCTGGATGAAGCGGGCTATCTGCGCGAGGAAACCGCGAGTCTTGCCGACAGCCTCGGCGCATCGAAAGACGAGATCGAAGCCGTCATCAAAAAGCTCCAGCAAATGGAGCCGGTCGGCGTCTTCGCGCGCTCACTCACCGAATGCCTGCGCTTGCAGCTGGCGGATATGAACCGGCTGGACCCCGTCATGGAAATGTTCCTCGATAATATCGAGATGATGGCCTCGGGCGATGTGGCGGGCCTACGCAAAAAATGCAATGCGGATGCCGAGGATTTCGCGCAGATGATGGCGGATATTCGCCGCTGCAACCCCAAGCCCGGCCTTGGTTTCGCGAGCGAGGACGTGCAAGCCGTGGTGCCGGATGTGATTGTGCGCAAAGCCAAAGGCGGCGGCTGGCATTTGGAGCTGAACCCGGATGCGATGCCGCGCGTGCTGATCAACCGCCATTACGCGGCGAATGTCGGCGTGCGCAAGGACGACAAGGACGCCAAAAAATTCGTCAGCGAGCAGATGGCGAACGCGAATTGGCTCATCAAAGCGCTTGACCAGCGCGCCAACACCATCCTCAAAGTAGCGACGGAAATTGTGAAGCAGCAGGAGAAATTTCTGGTCCACGGCATCCGGTTCCTGAAACCGCTGGTGCTGAAGGATATCGCAGCCGCCGTGGGCATGCATGAATCGACCATCAGCCGCGTCACCACCAACAAATTCATGGCCACTCCGCGCGGCACGCTGGAGCTGAAATTTTTCTTTACCAGCAGCATCAATGCGGGCACGGGGGCGAATGATTTCAGCAGCAAAACCGTGCAATATTTGTTTCACATTAGCAATAACAGGCAGGCCCAATGTGGGCAAAAGCACCTTCTTCAACCGTATGCTGGAGCAACGTA
>JBEHYI010000141.1:0-4983 GCA_048498255.1 Pseudomonadota bacterium
ATGCGGTGCGCAACCAGGTGGCCAGTGTCCCCTGCGCATCGGTGCCCCAGCCGTTCGGCGGCAAATACCGCCAGATCATGGTGTATGTCGATCCGGCCAAGCTCGAAGCCTATGATTTAAGCGCGATGGATGTGGTGCGTAGCGTCAACGAATCGAGCCTGATCCTACCCTCCGGCGATGTGAAAATCGGGCCGTATGACTACAATATCTTCACCAACAGCCAAATTGATAACATCGAGGAGATTAACTCGATTCCGCTTAAATCTATCAATAACTCCGTGGTTACGGTCGGCGATGTCGGCACCGCGAAGGATGCGGCGGCGATCCAGAACAACATTGTGCAGATCGATGGCCAACCCTCGATCTATTTGCCGGTACTTAAACAGGGCGGTGATTCCAACACCATCGCCATTGTCGATGGCGTGAAGGATGCGGTGGCGCATTTGGCGGATGTGCCGAAGGAGTTGGTGACCAAGGTGGTGTTCGACCAATCCATCTTCGTCAAAAACGCCATCAATAATCTGCTGCATGAGGGCGTGATCGGTCTCGTACTGACGGGGGCGATGATTCTCGTGTTCCTCGGCAGCTGGAAGGCAACGCTGGGCGTATTCCTGTCTATTCCCCTCTCGGTGCTTACCACATTCATCGTACTGGCGATGGGTGGGGATTCGATCAACTCGATGATTCTCGGTGGGCTGGCGCTGGCATTCTCGCGCCTAATCGATAACTCGGTGGTGGTGCTGGAGAATATCTTCCGCCACTTGGAGATGGGCGAAACACCCGAAGTCGCGGCTGAAATCGGCGGACGCGAAGTGGCGTTGCCGGTGCTGGCCGCAACCCTCACCACCGCCATTGTGTTCTTCCCGGTGACGTTTCTTTACGGCGTCAGCAAATACCTGTTCAGCGCGCTTGCTGTCTCAGTGGTGCTGGCGCTTTTCGCTTCCTATATCGTCGCGCTTACCGTGGTGCCATTATTCTGTTCGCGCTATTTGAAAGGCCACGAGCATCACCCCATCGAACCACCAGCGATTGGCAAGAACCACCCCAATGCCAAGCTCTGGGGGCAGCGCTTCCAACATTGGTTCAATGCTAAGTTCGAGGCAATGCTGGCGCTTTACGATATATGGGTCGCTAAGGCACTTCGCCGCCCAAAATTTACGCTGATACTATTGCTGGGTGTATCACTTGCCACGCTCATCTTCATGCCGTTTCTGAATACCGCCTATTTCCCGCGCACCGATCCGGGGCAATTCGTGATCAATTTGAAAGCACCAACCGGCACCCGTTTGGAACTCACGGCAGCAGATGTAAAAAAAGTAGAGAACATCATCCGTGAAGTGGTCGCGCCGGAGGAGCTGGATGTAATCGCCTCCAACATTGGCGTGACGCCCGGTTTCTCGTCCATGTACACCAGTAACACCGCCTCGCACACGGCCTTCGTGCAGGTGAGCCTAAAGGAAAAACATAAGATCGGCAGCTATGATTACATGGATAAGGTTCGCACGCGCGTGAATCAGGAATTGCCGCAACTGACGACCTATTTCCAATCCGGCGGGTTGGTGGATGCGGTGTTGAATATGGGTCTTCCCGCGCCGATCAACATCCAGATCAGCGGCTCGAACCTCGACAAAACTTATGAAGCTGCCTCCAAACTCTCGAAGGAAATATCAGCCTTGCGGGGAGTGAGTGATGTATTCGTGCCGCAGGATATCGATGCACCGGCGCTGCGCATCAACGTCAATCGCCAATATGCGAGCGATATGGGGCTATCGCAGAAGGAAGTGGTGAGCAACGTCATAACCGCACTGACCTCTAATTCCATGATCGCGCCGAGCTATTGGGTCGATCCCAAAAGCGGCAACGATTACATGCTGACGGTGCAATACCCTGAAGGCAAAGTGGAATCGCTTGATGATGTGAAGGCCATCCCCGTGCGTGCCGCTAAGCAGGCTAGCTCCTCGCGGCTGGATGCCATCACCACCATCACCCCCATGCTCGCACCGACGGTGGTGAACCATTACCAGCTCAAGCGCGTGGTCGATATCTATGTGTCGCCCAAACACGAGGATTTAGGCACGTTAGCGGGTAAGATCGATGAGCTGATCGCCAAAACGGAATTGCCGGAGGGTGCCAAAATCACCGTGCGCGGCTCGGTTGATGCCATGCACGCCTCCTTCCACAGTTTCGGCATGGGCCTGCTGCTGGCGGTACTGCTGGTCTATCTCGTGCTGGTCGCCCAGTTCAAATCCTTCATCGACCCGATCATGATCCTACTCGCCGTGCCACCGGGCTTGGCGGGGGCGATCACCATCCTGCTCGTCACCGGCACCTCGCTCAACGTCATGTCGTTGATGGGGATTGTGATGATGGTGGGCATCGTGGTGTCCAACTCCATCCTGATCGTTGAGTTCGCACATCGCCTGCGCGAAGAAGGTTATAATGTGAAGGATGCCGTCGCCACCTCCTGCCGCGTCCGTCTACGCCCCATCCTGATGACTTCGCTAGCCACCATCTTCGGGCTGATCCCGATGGCGCTTGCATTGGGCGCTGGATCGGAAGCCTACGCCTCACTCGCCCGCGTCATCATCGGCGGGCTTACAGTATCAGTAGTGCTAACCGTGTTCATCGTTCCTGCCGCCTTCCTGCTCATTTACCGCAAGCAGCAATTCATCCCGGCAAAGCAGGCGGAGGTGGTAGCATGAACAGGTCATTATTTTACGCGTTAAGCATTACCATTCTGTGCAGCAGCACTGCGTATGCGGCCAAACCCTCAACGCATAAAACGACAGCGCATAATTCATCCGCTGCAAAACCTGCAGTAGCTAAGCCAGTGGCAGCTGCTGCACCTAGCGCCGCCACTCCGCCCGCTGCCGACGCAGGCGAACCGCTCACACTCGCGGAGGCCCAGGCACTCGCTCTCAAAAACCACCCGCAAATCATGGCAAGCGATTTGCAGCTTGAAGCCGCCAAGCAAAGCGTGAAGATCGCCCGCTCTAATTACCTGCCGCAAGCCACCGGCAATGCGGTGAGTGCCTTCGCTGACGATAACACACGCGTGATGGCCGGAAGTGGCATCAGCAACCCCACCATTCTTGATCGTGGTGCCTACGGCCTATCGCTCAGCCAGCTCATCACCGATTTTGGCCGCACCAGCGATCTGGTCGATGCCTCAAAACTGCAAGTGGATGCGCAGAAATCCCGTGCTGATTGGACACGCGAGACAGTGCTGCTCAATGTTACCCGCGCCTATTACAGCGTATTGCGCGCCCAAGCGCTGGTAAAGGTGGCGCAAAGCACGCAGCATGCGCGAGCGACCTTCCTCGATCAGATGACCTCACTGAAAGAGGCACGCATGAAATCGAACCTTGATGTGAATCTCGCACGGCAGGGTGTTCAGGAGGCAGGTTTGCTTAAGTTACGCGCCGATAGTGCGCTTAACGATGCCCAAGGCGCATTGGCCGAAGCATTGGGGTATAGCGATGCCCATCATTTCGAACTGGCCGACGAAGCCACCATTACCCCATATCCTGCGGCCATGGAGCCATTGCTTGAGCAGGCATTGCAAAGCAATCCCGAAATCGTTGCCCTGCGCGCCGAATGGGAAGCCGCCCGCAAACAAGCCGATGCCGAGGAAAAAGCTGAATACCCAACCGTCAGCGCCATGGCCTATGCAGGCGATACGCCCTTTTACGATAGCGGAGCCAGCATCAACCGCACATACGGGGTTGCGGGGGTGAATGTTAGCATCCCGCTTTATACGGGTGGCAGATTAAGCGCCCAACGCAAAAAATTATCCTATCAGGCCGATGCCACCAAGCAGCAGCTCGATGCCAAAACCAATGGCCTATCCCGCGACATCCGCGCCGCATGGAATAATACGCGCACCGCCTTTGAGAATATTGAGGTCAGCAAAAACCTGCTTAGCAACAACCGCGAAACGCTCAACTTGATCCAAGCCCGTTACGAACTCGGCAAAAGCTCCATCGTCGAACTGGCGCAGGCGCAACTTACCGCCACACAATCGGAAATCGGCGCAACCTCCGCGCGCTACGATTACCTGATCCAGAAGGCCCTGCTCAACTACACCGTCGGCAATAGTTCAGGAATCCAAACGGCGTCCGCAACGATACCCGTGAACGAGGAGAAGCCATGAACGTCCCCATTTCAAAAGAACGCCGTGTTACCGAGCATCTAGCGAATGAACGCACGTTCCTTGCTTGGATACGCACCTGTATTTCCATTATCAGTCTAGGTTTCGTTGTCGCTAAATTCAGCGTTTGGATGCGTGAACTCGCCGTACGCCTCGATCCCGGAAAACCTATTCCAACGGCAGGTATTTCGATGCCCGTGGGTATGGTCATGATGGCATTCGGTGGCCTGCTCGCGATTTTCGCTGCGTGGCAGCATCATCACGTTAAAAAAGCGATTGAGGCAGGCACTATCCATGCCGATAGAAAACTGGTGCTGATAGTCACCTTCGCTGTCGCACTGCTGGCAGCACTAATGATTGTTTACATGGTGGTTACGTCTGAGCATTTATAGCGGGCATCTGGATCTTAGAAGCCTTGGTAAGATGAAAGAACCTCAGCCCTATCCAATTTCCCTCTCACCATCCGGTGTGAGCGGGTCGCGCTTAGGGTGTGCGGTGGAGAAACTAGCCAATTTAGACTCGCGCATGACTGTAGCATAAAGCCCCCTTCTAAATAAAATTGAGGATGTAATAACATGCTATTGGCAAGAGCAAAATTTATGTTATAGTAAATATGCTTCTTCTCGGGGGTTTAGGTTGCGCTAGCGGGCTCACGCCCCACCTCGGAACGACTAGAACGTGCTCTATGCAGCACACCGAAAGTCGGAAGGAACAGACAAACGCAGACAACGAAGCAATCAAAGAAATCAAAACAATCTCGGATGCGAAGCCCCCTAAGCAATCTTGTCCGTGTGCTGCTTTTTGTCTCCAATCCATAGCAAATAATAACAGCA
>JBEHYI010000142.1:0-4949 GCA_048498255.1 Pseudomonadota bacterium
CGAACGGCTTAGATCACTCACGCGCGCAGCCCCCTAAACAATGAGAATTGTAGGTTGACCCGGCACATTGTAAATCAAAAGGCCGAAGAATCCCCAGTGAAGCTGCATTTTTGCAAATTCGCCGCGTCATTCCAGAGAGTGCGGCAAACACTGTTAAGTAGACGGGTATGGTTTTACCCATACCCGCCCTTCAGCGCCGCTTTGAAACACGAACCGGTGGGGGTGGCACAAACGGCCGTGAGCACACTGAATCAGGAGTGGCCGGTAATTAGTGCCCCGTGACCGGTGGAAATACACCTGTCACCTGCCACCTATCACCTGCCACCGATGACTAAATCAACTTCAGGATCTTAATCGCATCCGTATTCACCACTTCGCCGCCGACGCGTTTGGTGGTGTAGAATTTCACGAACGGTTTGCTCGTGAACGGATCGCGCAGCGTGCGGATGCCGATACGATCGACAATCAGATACGCACGTTTGAAATCCGCAATCGCGACGGAAAGCGAGCTCGCCGCCGGCACCGGCATATCTGCTGCCAGCGCCACCGGTGCACCGAGCAATGTATCCGGGCGACCCGCCGCCAAACCCGGCTGCCAGATATACTGGTTGGTCGTATCCTTCAGCAAACGCACCGCCTGCACCGTATTACGATGCATGAGGAACGTCGCATTACGCGCATAATCATCCTTGAGGTTGTAATAGAGATTCACCAGGCTATCCGCCGTCACGGTTGCCGAGGTACCGGAGTTGATCTGCTGGATCTGGCCAAAGCTCGTCCCCGCCGTGTAGGTGAGAATCCCTTTCGGCTGCGTCGTGCCATCACCGCTGATGAACGCGGTCGCTTCAAGGCGCGCCATTTTATCGGCCACCTTGGTCGCAATCCAACGCTCGATATCGATGCTCGAATCATCTACCAGTTTCTGCGTCGCTTGCGGTTGCGCATACAGCTCGAACGTGTCGATCGTGTTGCGGCCCAAGGTCGGCGAGGTCGTCTCCGCGCTGCGCACGGTCGTCTCATCGCCCCACGCGGCGTTGGCATCTGTCACATCCTCGATAATATCGAGCGAGTCGGACGAAATTGTCTCGATGGTCGCGAGCGCACGCATCGGCGAGCTCTCATTCACGATCTGCACAATGAGGTCCGCCAGCTGGTTCGGCACCAGGTAGCCACCCGCAGTATCGGTACCCACCGAAAGCGCCTTCGATTGAATCTGCTCGAGGCCCGATTCCATCCCTTTGCGCAGATACATATTGAACGCCGTTTTATATTCCGCCTGATCGGCGCCGCTATAGCCAAGCGTGCTCATCTCACGGCCCGGACGCGCATGCACCGTTTCCATACGGTCGAGGCGGCTCTTATATTGGTCCATCGCCTCGTTGATTTTCTTGAGATGGCCATCGGTCAGCGAGTCCGCATGGCCTTTGCGTTCGATTTCGCTCAAGCGGTTTTCGTTCACCTGTTTGAATTGCTCCCAGGCATTGCCGAGGGCATACATCCCCTCGGTGACTTCTTGAATCGACATAAATAATCCTTATTAATGGGTTAGTAAAAAAGGCGAATCCGCCTCCCATGCACACGGGAAGCGGATTCAGAAATTTCCTAAAATTTGATTAAATTTAGCTTGTGGCCCTCGGCCGCATGTGTTAACAATTGTTAATAACAGCGCGGCAATCTTTAAGATCAAGTAATCAAGCTAAGCTGTTGATGGTACGCTCAAACCGGTTGCTTTTTGGTCCGGTTTAGGCGTAGCTAAGCAAAAATGGACCGAAACAAACGGGCCACAAGCTAAAACAATAAGCCTTCGTGAAAGAAGGCATAACGCGGGCAAGTACTATGCAAGAGTTTTCTTTAGCATTCAGCCGTGTATCTCGGTCGGCGATTGCAGCGAACCCCGAGTTCAAAGCACGCGTGCTTGAGCTGCTCAGCCGCGCGTACCACAACCTGCACGGCCTCAGCTTCACCCATGCCGACCCGACCTGGGCCAGCAGCATTACCGCCACCGCCCTCCAGCTCAGCCTGGATGAGCGCGTGCGCAACCTCTCCCCGCGCGAGCTGATCCATTTGCTCGAAAACGTCATCCGCGTCAGCGAAGAACATCTCAAAGAAGCCCGCCGCCACACCGCCATGGCCAGCAACGTCTTCTACCTCAAGGAAACCGCGCTCGACGCCATCGTTACCGATAGCTGCGAAGCCACCTACCACGCCGTCGCCACCACCATTTTGGGCGGCAGCACTACCGCTCACTCCGGCCGGGTGGAAGCACCAAAACCCGGCGAACCGGTCGCGTAAAGCAGCACCATCCCCGCCCGTTCAATCGCTTTCGCCAACCCGGCGAACTCATTGCCACCGCGCGCTTTCACCACCGTCACCTGCGCCGCCTCATTCGCGGGTAAGGTCACCAGGCTAATTTCCCAAAGATTCAAATCGAGCAGCTCCCGCACACCCGAATCCGCGTTCCGGCGCGAGCGTTTCACGCTGTAACCAATGCTCAACCCCCGCACCACGCCTGCTTTCAGCAACGCATAGGCCTCGCGCGCTTGCGCCACATCGAGCAGTAATTTGCCCTTCATGTAAAGCCCGCGCGCATCCTCAAACAGCGCCGTAATCACGCCAATCGGTTTGTTCCACTCATGCTGCCACAGAAGCTGCACCGGCTTCTCGCGCCCCTTGATGCTCGCCTTAAACGCACCCGGATGCACCCGGTCCTGCTGGCTATCGACCAAATTAAACACGCTCGCATAGCCCTCGAAACTTCCATCTGTAGCGATGGATTTCACCTCGAAACTGCACGGCAAATGGTGATGCGCACGGTGGTTCGCTTTATTTTCCATGGGAAATCCCCAACAAATTCCGTTTCTCATCCGCACTCAAAAAATCCGCCTTGCTGATGCGGTCCCAATACGCGTCACGCTTTTCGGCGAGTACCGGAATCGCATCCTGGTCGAGGCTGAGTTTCAGCCCCGAATCGAACATCGGCACCAGCCAGTTATTCAGCGCATCCGTCACGTTTTGCAGCAGCGGAATAATCGTCTGCTCCCACAAAGCAAGGCGCGCTTCCTTTAAATTCGCGTAAGTATTATCCCCAGGAATACCGAGCAGCTGCGGCGGAACACCAAAGGCCAGCGCCACATCCCGCGCACTCGAATGTTTGATATTGATGAAATCCATATCGCGTGGATTTAGGCTCATTTCCTTCCACTCGAGGCCCCCCTCCAGCAGCAGTGGCCGCCCCGCATTCAGCGAGCCCGAAAACTGCTCATCCAGCTGCGCCTTCAGCCGCCCATATTGCGATTCGGTCAGCGTCCCCGCACTGCCATCGCTCGTTTTCACCATCAGCGCCCCGCTTGGCCGCGCGCCGTTTTGCAGCAACGCCTGGTTCCACGCGCTGCACTGGTTATGCTGGTCGATGCTGTAAGCCGCAGCCTCCATCGGCGACAGCCCATACCAGTCATCCAGCGGGTTGAAACTCTTCAAATGCAAAATCCGCGACTGGCCGGTAATCCCGTTCACCGGTATATCGACCGCTTTCGTATCAATCGTGTAGCGATAGGCTTTCGGAATGCCGCCCCCACCCGGAATAATCGCCACCCGATCCGGCCGCAGCACATGCAGCTCGAGGGGCGGTGCATCCTTCGGCCCAATCGCATGCAGGTAGCTATTGCCCGCAATCAGCCGATGCGCATACACCGCCTCGCACAGTTCCGTGCCGCCTTGCAGCGGGTTCGGCGTATTCAGCAATGTCAGCAACGGGTGCGTATCCAGCATCCGCGTGGTGCGGGCGCGCTGCTCGCTCAGCTTCCACGGCACGGAAGCCGCAGCGACCGTAATCATGCTGATCGCCCGATGCGCAATCACATTGCGACGATACCCCTCATCCGCGAATTTCGTCGCGTCGCGGCGCATCCATACCGGTTGCCCGGCCGGAATCATATACGCCGTCGTGGAAGGGTAGGACTTGGTGTGCGTTGGTTGGGCAGGTGCAGTAACGCTGCGCCCTAGCCACGATTGGATACGTGCCATGGGATCTTTCCGGGGTTAGGTGGAAAATTTGGAATAAAAAAAACCGTCCAAACCTTGCGTCTGAACGATCACACGGAACTCAACATCAGAACCTAACCAGGTTCCTCTCACACGAATTCCATTCTATATTTAAAGTTGTAACGCGGCGGGTAGATACCCGGAAGTGCCTCTCTGCATTTTTTTGCATTTATTTTTGCGGCGTGATTTCCGGCGCATTTTCGCGGATCAATCCCTGATGCTCCGCATGCGCAGTTCCCACTTTCGCCTCCGGTGCATTCGTTGCCTCAGCAATTTCCGCATGCGCCACACGATCACGACGCGTCGCCACTTCAGCGGATGCATGCCGCGCTGCATGCTCCTCATGCTCCGAAGCCTTGAGCGACGAATAGGCCGCGAGTACCGCCCAGAAACCACCCATGCTCCATTTCATCATGGATTCGACAATCTGTCCGCGCTCGCGGTTACCGCGATGGCCCAGCGCCTTGCCCAGCAACGCGCCGAGCGTGCCAAACACCGCCGCGCTCAGCATCGCCCGCACCACCATCCAGGTGGTGTTCGTCTTTTCGGCGTGCGCAGGTGCAGCGTGATGCTCGGAATAATCCATCCTCACAGGCTACCACAAAAAAATGGCCGCTTTTGTGAACATTTCGTGACAAAACCCTTAACAAACAAGCCATTTATTAATCGTTATACATACCGAACGCGCGGGCTAGCCCCCGCTTGCCGGCTGCGCACCCAATTCAAATACTGGCTCACCGCATCCACCTGATCGTCATGCGCCGAGTCTGGAAACCCAAACAATTCCGCCTCAAACGCCGCCAGCCAGCTCGCCCGCCGCGGCAGGCCCATTTTCCCCGCCTCCATCATCGGCGTCACCCGCAACAGGCGCATCATCTTGTCGCCCTCTGGCATGCAGCCAATCACCG
>JBEHYI010000143.1:0-4798 GCA_048498255.1 Pseudomonadota bacterium
GGGTAGAAAAACAAGGCTTTTCTTCCTCCTCACCCCCCCCCCCCCCCCCCCCCACTACTCACCAGAAGCGGCTATATAAAGCAGTTCAGCTCAGAAATAAAGCGAAACGGCGCGCTTCCTGAATAAAAAATGCCGCTGCCGGGCCGTGGGTGACGGCGACATGCCCCGCCTTCTCCTTGCCGACGATGCCAGAAAGCAGCTCGCGCGGGAGGTTTTTGAACACGGGGCCGTGGTAGAAGCTCAGTTTTTTCACCCCGTCCTCCCCTGCATCAGATGCATGGATGAGGGCCTCGACGCTGCCTTTTTTGCATTCCGCCTCGACCTGGTCGAAGCCCGCCACCACCTGCCCCGCTTTGCGCGCCATGGAGAGCGCCTCGCCGACGCGTTTGGCCATTTGCTCCTCGAGCAGGTTCAGCAGATTTTCCGGCATATGAACTTGGTTTTTCGCGGCTTTGCTGAAGGCGCGCTTCGCCATCGCCTCCGCCACCAACAGCTTCGAACAGGTGACGTAAATCCCCCGCCCCGGCAGCTTCCCTGCCAAATCCGGCACGAGCTTATCGCCTGGGCCGACGACGAAGCGGATGAGCTCTTCCTTCGCTTTCGCCTCGCGGGTGATGATGCAGGTGCGTTCGGGTTCAGTTTTTGTCATTTTCAATCAGTTTCTGAACATCATTTTTATACGAATCAGAAATAATCGCCCAATGATTACAGTTTCCCAACATTTGTCGTTTTTGAATTTGTTTTAGGCGATCAATTTGAACAATTAGCAAATAATTTCCTGGGGGCCGACAAGAAGCCCCTTCCGACCAGAAAGATTCAGCATCAAAAGAACTGCCTCGGCCAGCATCTTCCTTCAACTGCACCATTTTGGGTGCACCAAACATACGGTTGTAAAACGGCTGTTTGAGCGCTTTTCCCAACTCCACATCATAAGCGCAGCTGTAGTATTTTGTGTGATCCCCTTCTTTTTCGATAAGATTCGAATTTGTAATTTGCAGTTCGTAAACAGCATCCGCGACTCGGACTCCTTCTTGGAGAGTGTGGCGACAAAAACTTCTATGCATTTGTCGCCAAAAATTGCCCTCTCCGTTCGGATCCCAAAGAACAACAAACAAAATTGCTAAAACAAGCATTCCGCCAGCCAGTTTTTTCAGAATCTTTTTCATAGAAGCTCCGGAGTCGATCAAAACGGATTAGCACAACAACATCGCTATATAAAGCTGGACCCCGGGACGAGCCCGGGGTGACAGTCTGTGGCTTTGGCGCGCCTAAGCCTTCTTCTCATCCGCGAACCAGCTTTCGCGGGCTTTCATGATCATGGCTTCCACGTCATCGCGGCTCAAGCCCGATTTCGGGACGATTTCGAAGAATTCATCGGTCGCCAACCCTGCGAAATCATCAACGGTTTTCACGCCGCCTTCCGCCAGTTTCAGCACGATGTCACCGTTCAAGCCCTCATGTTTCGCGAGTGCTTCCTCGACGCCCATTTCCTTGAATTTCTTCGCGGTCTCGGCCTCTTTCGCCTTGAGGTATTCCGCCGCGCGCGCCTTCAATTCCTCGGCCACGTTTTCATCGAACCCTTCGATATTGGCGAGGTCTTCCGTCGGCACGTAGGCCACTTCCTCAACGCTGGTGAAGCCTTCGGTCACAAGCAAATGCGCAATCACTTCCTCGACGTTCAGCGCTTCGATGAACAGCTCGCTGAGGCGGTTGAATTCCTGCGTGCGGCGCTCGGATTCGACTTCCTCGGTGAGGATGTCGATCGACCAGCCGGTGAGCTGGGCGGCGAGGCGCACGTTCTGGCCGCGGCGGCCGATGGCGAGCGACAATTGATCGTCTGGCACCACCACTTCGATGCGGCCGGTATCTTCGTCGATCACAACTTTGCTCACTTCTGCGGACGAAAGCGCGTTGACGATAAAGGTCGCCGGGTCTTCCGAGTAGTGAACGATGTCCACTTTCTCGCCCTGCAATTCGTTGACGACGGCTTGTACGCGCGAACCGCGCACACCGACGCATGAAAGCACGGGGTTCACGGATGGGTCATTGCTCAGCACCGCGATTTTCGCGCGGCTGCCCGGGTCACGCGCCACGGCTTTAATCTCGATCACGCCATCGTAAATCTCAGGCACTTCCTGCATGAACAGTTTCGCCATGAATTCCGGACGCACGCGGCTGAGGAATACTTGCGGGCCGGTTTTTTCGCGGCGCACATCGAAAATGTAAGCGCGGATACGGTCACCTGGGCGGAAATTTTCGCGCGGGATGAGTTCGTCCTTGCGGATGACGGCTTCGGCGCGGCCGAAATCGACGGTTACGTTGCCGTATTCCACGCGTTTCACGGTGCCGTTGACGATCTCGCCCACGCGGTCCTTGAACTCGTCGAACTGACGGTCACGCTCGGCGTCGCGCACTTTTTGCACGATCACCTGCTTCGCGGTTTGCGCGGCGACACGGCCGAAATCGATTGGCGGCAATTCGTCGCGGATGAAGTCACCCACTGCGTAGGTCGCTTTCGGGAATTTCTTTTTCGCGCGCGTCGCGGTGATTTGCTGGGCGACGTTGAAGGTGCTGTTGCCCTCCTCGTCCGTCGCGTTCTCTGCATCATCTTCCGTCACTTCCGTCAGGCGGAAGAGCGAAATCGCGCCGGTTTTCTTGTTGATTTCGGCTTTGATGTTGTGCTCCACGCCGTATTTTTTGCGGCCGGCGATTTCGATCGCGTTCGCCATCGCATCGAGCACCGTGTCGCGGTCGATATTCTTCTCACGCGCCACTGCATCGGCGATTTGCAGCATTTCCGTGCTGCCGTGGATTACTTGGTTTACTGCCATTTTCGTCTCCTAGGTTAATTCGTTCGTTCCATTCTGTTGATTATGATGCGGTTCTCTTCTTCTCCGCCGCCTGATGCATTTTGATCAGCGCATCCGTCAGTACCAATTTTGCCGATTGGATATCGATGAAGGGCAAGCTGTGCTCCTCGTTATCGACCGTGATCACCACGTCGCTTTTTTCGACTGCTTTGATCGCGCCCGTAAAGCGCTTGCGGCCATTGATCGGCAGCACGGTTTCGATTTTCACCGTGTGCCCTACATATTTCGGGTAATCCGTCAGCTTCACCAGCGGGCGGTCGATGCCCGGGGAGCTGATCTCGAGGCGGTATTCGCCCGGCATCACATCCTCGACATCGAGGATCGCCGAAAGCTGGCGGCTGATCGCGGCGCAATCATCGAGCGTCATGCTGCCATCCGGCCGCTCGGCCATGATCTGCAGCGTTTGCGCCTTCCGCCCATCCAGCATTTTCACCTGGATGAGGTCAAACCCCATATCCTTCACGGTGGGGGCGATGATTTCTTCAATTTTTTCAGCGAGCGGCTTCATAGTTCCTTAAGGCAACAAAAAAGGCGGTCCTTTTGGGGCCACCTCTGACGGGTTGTGTATTTTAATGTCATGAATATTTACGCGACAACAGACTTATCCGCAAGCAAAATTTTCTTCGAATTGTCATCAAGTTGTCATATTGGCGCGCTAAAAGCGGCCTATTCGCTCATTTAAGAGAATGTTTATGCCTTTTAATTCTATTCAACGCCCGGGCATTCAGTCCCGCCCGCAGACCCATGCCGCCGCTCTTTTCAACACATTATGGACTTCAGCCATCGAGGTGCCGTGCGAATTTTATAGCCTGCAGAATTTAGCGAATGGCACGCAAGATGCGAGCTCGATTGAGCATTCCGAGCATGCACAAGCGATTATTGATGCGCTTATCCACTCGATTGGTGCACGCCTGTGGCGTGGTCAACCGCAAGCGGTGGATGAGAGCGAGCTGATCACCGCCTTGGAAAAGAAGCTGGATACCCTGCACTCAACCGACAATCAGCCGACCGCCAAAGCTATTGCAGATTGGGCCCTGAGCCAAATCGATAAGTTGGCCCAAAATACCGATATTCCAAAACTCACGAGCTTTGAAGAACGGGCTGGTTTTGATGGAAAAGCTACCGTTCATGGCCAAGCCTCCGGCTTGCTGTAAGTGTCTGCGTTAATTCCGCATACACTCCATAAACACTGGTTCCCTACCCTCGGCCGTTGTCTTCCGTTGGTACTTCGTCTCGGTCCAATCCGCCGGCGGGGTTTTCCAATCGGCTTGGGCTTGCGCCGTCCAGCGGTAATGCGGCGTTTGTTGCAGCACCTCCAGCATCCAGACGGAATAATCGACATGGTCGGTCGCGAGGAGTAGCCGCCCGCCGGGTTTGTGGATGCGTGCGAGCATGGCAAGCGTGGGCAGGCTCACCAAGCGGCGCTTATTGTGGCGCAATTTCGGCCAGGGGTCCGGGAAGAGGATGAAGGCGGAGTCCACGCTGTTTTCTGGCATGGCTTCGATCAATTTGCGCGCATCATCCGTAAAGAGGCGGATGTTTTTGAGCTTCTGCTGCTCAATCCCCACCAAGCATTTCGCAACGCCGTTGATGAACGGTTCGCAGCCGATGAACAATGTATCCGGGTTATGCGCAGCCTGCGCGAGGAGATGTTCGCCGCCGCCAAAGCCGATTTCGAGGGCGAGTTTTGAGTAGCCTTCTTTCGGAGATGCGGCGTTGGGCGCGAGCGTCGGCAACAGCTCATCCACCAACTGCTGCTGATGCGGACGCAGGCTCCGCCCACGGTTGCGGCCGAAGGAAGAGAGATAAGGTTTCGCGTGCTGCTCGGTCATGGCGGGGTGCGTAGACCGAGCAGCGGCCGAATGCCAGCGATTTTTACGCCGCGCTCTTAATTCCAAACTCGCTGCGCAGCGCATCCACCAGGTCTG
>JBEHYI010000144.1:0-4773 GCA_048498255.1 Pseudomonadota bacterium
ATCGCCTGAGAGGATGTGAATTTGCATTACCTCGACCGGTTGAAAAAAATCGGCGATTGCCCGATCGGCTATTCCGGGCACGAGCGCGGCATTGCCGTCGCGGTGGCGGCAGTCAGCAAAGGCGCACGCGTCATCGAAAAACATTTCACCCTCGATCGCAACATGGAAGGCAACGACCACCGCGTCAGCCTCCTGCCTGCGGAATTCAAGCAAATGGTCGAGAGCATCCGCGAGGTCGAGCAAGCGCTCGGCTCGCAGGAGCCGCGCCGCATTTCGCAAGGCGAGCTGGTCAACCGCGAAGTGCTGGCCAAAAGCCTCGTCATCAATTGCGATTTGGCCGCGGGCGAAAAAATCACCGCCGAAATGATCGAGGTTTGCAGCCCCGGCAAAGGGCTCTCACCCTACCGCAAAGGCGAACTCATCGGCACCATTGCGCGGCATGATTTTAAGGCCGGAGATTTCTTTTACCCGTCCGATATCGACCTCAACCAGGTCCAAGCGCGCGCCTACCGCTTCAAGCGCCCCTTCGGCATTCCCGTGCGCTACCATGATTTGGCAACGCTTGGCAAAATGTCGAACTTCGACATGCTTGAGTTCCATCTCAGCTATAAGGATGTCGAGGAAACGCCCGAGAAATTCCTCTCAACCCCACTCGATCTCGGCCTCGTCATCCATAGCCCGGAACTTTTCGCGGGCGACCACATCATGGATTTATGTTCGCCCGATGCTGCCTACCGCAAGCGCTCCATGGCGGAACTCCAGCGCGTGGTGGATGTAACGCGCAAGCTGAAACCTTACTTCAAGCGCACCGAAAAACCGCTCATCATTATCAATGCCGGCGGCTTCAGCGCGGATGGTTTCATCGCAGAAACCGAGCGCGATGCCATGCATGATCTCATCGCGGAAAGCCTTGCGCAGCTTGATCTTGCGGGTGTTGAAATCATCCCACAATCCATGCCGCCTTTCCCGTGGCATTTCGGCGGTCAGCGCTACCATAACCTCTTCATGCTGCCCGGCGATATTGAGCGTTTCTGCGCGAAATATGGCTACCGCATCTGCCTCGATATTTCGCACTCGCAATTGGCCTGCAACCATTTCGGCCTCTCCTTCCGCGACTTTTTGGAACAGGTGGGCAAATTCTCCGCCCATAACCATATTGTGGATGCGGAAGGCATCGACGCCGAAGGGCTACAAATTGGCGAAGGCAAAGTGGATTTCGGCATGGTGGCCGAAGTGCTTTCGCGCACTTCACCCACTTCTTCGTTCATTCCAGAAATCTGGCAAGGCCATAAAAACAATGGCGAGGGTTTCTGGGTAGCCTTAGAAAAACTGGAAAAATGGTTCTGATATGCTGACAGGTAAATCGATTCTCATCACCGGCGGCACGGGCTCGTTTGGCAACGCCTTTGTGCCCATGACCTTGGCCAAATACAACCCGAAACGCTTGGTCATTTTCTCGCGCGACGAAATGAAGCAATGGGAAATGGCCAAGAAATTCGAGGGCGATGCGCGTGTGCGTTTCTTCATCGGCGATGTGCGCGACCGCGACCGCCTCTACCGCGCGCTCGATGGTATTGATTTCGTCGTCCATGCCGCCGCCACCAAAATCGTACCCACGGCGGAATATAACCCGTTTGAATGCGTGAAGACCAACATCAGCGGTGCGGTGAATGTGATTGATGCTTGCATCGACAAAAAAATCGCTCGCGTTGTTGCGCTCTCGACCGATAAAGCAAGCAGCCCGATCAATCTCTACGGCGCAACCAAACTCGTCTCCGACAAACTCTTCATCGCTGGCAACTCGTATTCCGGCGGCCACGGCACACGCTTTGCCGTCGTGCGCTACGGCAATGTCATGGGCTCGCGCGGCTCCGTCATCCCCTATTTCCTGTCGACGAAAGATACTGGCACCCTCAAAATCACCGATGCGCGCATGACGCGTTTCATGATCTCGCTGGAGCAAGGCGTCGAGCTCGTGTGGCACACCTTCAACGATATGGAGGGCGGCGAAATCTACGTCAAAAAAATCCCGTCCATCACCATTGGCGATATTGCAGCCGCGGTCGCGCCGGACGCGAAAATTGACTATATCGGCATTCGCCCGGGCGAGAAATTGCACGAGCAAATGATCAGCGAGGAAGACGCGCCCTACACCTACGAATATGGCGACCATTTCAAAATTCTCCCCGCCATCAATAACTGGGCAAGCTGCGAGCGCCGCGTGAAGGATGGCAAAAAAATGCCGGAAGGATTCTGCTACACCAGCGACAATAATACGGAATGGATGACCCAGGAAAACCTGCGCGCATGGATCACCGCCAACCGCGACAAAATCGGGAGCTTCTAGGCATGATTCCTTACGGCAGGCAGGAAATTACCGAAGCCGACATCGACGCCGTCACGCGCGTATTGCGCTCGGATTTTCTGACCCAGGGCCCCGCCATTCCCACGTTCGAAAAAACGGTCGCAACCCATGTCGGTGCGCGCCACGCACTCGCCATGAACAGCGCCACGTCCGCCCTGCATATTGCTTGCCTCGCACTCGGCCTTGGCGCGAATGATTGGCTATGGACCAGCCCCATCACCTTCGTCGCCTCCGCCAATTGCGGGCTCTATTGCGGCGCGCAGGTGGATTTCGTCGATATCGATCCGCGCACCTACAACATGTGCCCTGAAGCCCTCGCTCGCAAATTGGAACAGGCCGAGCGTGCAGGCAAACTCCCGAAAATTATCATCCCCGTGCATCTATGCGGCCAACCTTGCGACATGGAAGCCATCCACGCACTCAGCAAACGTTACGGCTTTAAAATTATTGAGGATGCTTCGCACGCCATCGGCGGCAAATACAAAGGCGAGTGGATCGGCAATGGCCGCTACAGCGACATCACGATTTTCAGTTTTCACCCAGTCAAAATCATCACCACCGGCGAGGGCGGCATGGCCCTCACCAACGACGACGTCTTGGCCAAGCGCATGGCCTTACTGCGCAGCCACGGCATCACGCGTGACGCGGCGGAGATGACCCATGCGCCGGATGGGCCCTGGTATTACCAGCAGATCGATCTGGGCTTTAATTACCGCATGACAGATATTCAGGCCGCGCTGGGCTCAAGCCAAATGGCGCGGCTCGATGATTATGTGGCACGCCGCCACGCCATCGCGAAGCGCTACGACACGCTGCTCGCCGGCCTTCCCCTCACCCTGCCCTGGCAACATGCGGATAGCTATTCCGGACTGCATCTTTACGTTATCCGCCTGCAGCTCGGAAAAATCGACAAAACCCACCGCGAAATATTTGAAGCCTTGCGCGCGCAAAATATCGGCGTGAATTTGCATTACATCCCGGTTTATGCGCAGCCTTATTACCAAAAAATGGGCTTTAATCCGGCGGATTTCCCGAACGCCGAGCGTTATTACGCCGAGGCCATCAGCATTCCTATCTATTCGGGTTTAACCGAAGCACAGCAAAGCGAAGTGGTCGATGCCATCCGCAAAGCGGTCGCGCCATGAAATACGCTGTCATACCCGCACGCGGTGGCAGCAAGCGCATTCCGCGAAAAAACATCCGCGATTTTTGCGGCAAGCCGATGATCGCCTGGTCGATCGAAGCCGCCCAGCGCAGCGGTTGTTTCGATGGCATCCTCGTCTCGACCGACGATGCAGAGATCGCCGAAATCGCCCGCCATTACGGCGCCGAAGTTCCCTTCATGCGCCCGGCCACATTGGCGGATGATCACACCGGCACCGTCGCCGTCATGCAGCACGCAACGCAATGGCTTACCGATCATGGCCGTGCACCCAGCATGGTCTGCTGCATCTACGCCACCGCACCGTTGCTGCAAGCAAATGACCTCAGCGCGGCATTGCACACGCTCGAAACACACGCCTGCGCGTATGTATTTTCGGTCACGCCGTTCGCGTTTCCCATCCAACGTGCCCTGCGCATATTGCCCGATCAGCATGTCGCCATGTTTCAGCCCGAACATATCCTCACCCGCTCGCAGGATCTCGAGCCCGCCTATCACGATGCCGGGCAATTCTACTGGGGCCGCGCGCAAGCCTGGCTCGAGAATAAGCCGCTCTTTGGCCCCTATTCGCGACCGCATCTCCTGCCGCATTACCGCGTGCAGGATATCGACTGTGAAACAGACTGGCAGCGCGCCGAGCTGCTTTTTAAGTTGCTGCACACGGCCCCGGCTGATAGCCAACCCCCGTCCACTGCCTGAGGCGGATCATGACAAACGTGACGCAACCGATGATCCTAAGTAACGGCTCGCCAAAAATCCTTTTTCTGGGCTATGGCCAAGCGCAAACGCGCCTCATCGATGCGCTGATCGCCAAAGGTTGCGGGATTTCCTACACCGCCGATAAAATCACCACCACCGCTGGTTTCGACCAGGTAATCGTGTTCGGCTACCGCAATTTACTACCCCCATCCGTGATTGAAAGTTCCCCCGCGCCGATCCTGAACTTGCATATCAGCTACCTGCCTTATAACCGCGGCTACCACCCCAATTTCTGGGCTTTTTACGATGACACGCCCCATGGCGTCAGCATCCATCTCATCGATGCGGGCATCGATACCGGCCCGATTCTTTTTCAACGCCGCGTCACGTTCGATCGCGGGGAAATCACGTTCGAGCAAACCCACCAACGGCTGCTGCACGAGATCGAGGATCTTTTCATCGCCGAGCTCGACACCATCCTTACCGGCAATGCCAAACCCCAGCCACAGCGCGACAAAGGCACCTTCCACCTCAAGGCGGATTTGCC
>JBEHYI010000145.1:0-4765 GCA_048498255.1 Pseudomonadota bacterium
ACTCGCCGTGAAAAACTAGGAAATACTGTGACCGTAGCGAAAGAACATCCTAAACTGACGACCAGCACCGTAGCCGTGGTAGAAACGCCGGAAGAGCAGCATGCGCCGTCTTTCTTTGAAGAGGCAAACGTCTGGATTGCCGTTTCCTTCGTGCTCTTCATGCTGCTGTTCATCCGCTACATCCTGCCGACCATCAATAAGGGCCTCGATAAGCGTTCGGAAACCATCCGCGATCAGCTGGAGCAGGCAAGCCGCCTGCGCGCCGAAGCCCAAGCATTGCTGGTCGAATACCAGCAGCAGCAACAGGATTTACTGAAGCAAGCGGAAGAAATCATCGCCACTGCGAAGAAGGATGCCGCATCGCTGCGTGAAGCCGCCGCGAGCGATCTGCAAGCCGGTATCGAGCGCCGCAAGCAGCAAGCGCAGGAAAAAATCGCCCGCGCGGAAAGCGAAGCAGTGGCCGAAATCCGCAACCGCATTGTCGAATCGGCAACCGATATCGCGCGCGGCATGCTGGCCGAACAAGCGCAAAGCAGCGCGGATGAAGCCGCCGTGGCCCGCGCCATTGCCACAATCGAGCAGCAAATCCACTAAAACCTTTGGTTTTTAACCATAGAGCGATGTTTTGTTTGATTTCACGCAACCTACAAGCGTAAATACAGCCAAACAAAACCAAGGTGTCTATGCGCGGCTGTCGCTTTTTCATGCTATTGGGCCTGGTTCTCAGCGCCTCGAATGCCCATGCTGGCGCCTGGCTTATGGATTCCGGCCACGGCCTCGCCATCGGCCACGCCACGTACTACAGCACCACCAGCTATTTCGATAAAACCGGCAAGCTGCAATCGCAGCCGCGCTTTTCGAAATATGAGCTGCAGCCTTACGCCGAATATGGCGTCACACGCTGGCTGACGCTTGGCGGCAGTGCGTATCTGCAAACCGTATCACAATCGGGCATCACCCATTACGGCATTGCGGACCCCGAGCTTTTCGCCCGCTTGCCGCTCTACCAATCCGGCCCGCACATGCTCTCCGTGCAGCCGCTCATGAAGTTCAGCAGCCATTTTAACGAGGCGAGCTCGCCCCGTGGCGGCAGCACCAGCACGGATAAAGAGCTCTCGCTGCTTTACGGCTACAATCTTCATTTGCTCAGCACGAAAGATTACCTCGATACACGCGCCGGTTACCGCTGGCGCAGCGATGGCATGGGCGATCAATTCCGCGGCGATGTCGCGCTCGGCCTCGGCGTTACCGATAAAATCCAAATCGTGCCTGCACTGCGCGCCGTCGCGACCCTCAACCGCCAGGACGCCGTGACGTTCAGCGAAAATGGCGACCTTGATTACAGCGTGCTGAAAGCGGAAGTGACGGGCATCTACCACCTCAACGAGCAGCAATGGATCGAAGCGAGCATCTTCAAACATGTCGCCGGTATCCAAACCGGGGATGGCCAGGGCGTCACCCTCGGCTTCGCGCAGCGGTTCTAGCGTGACGGCGCATATCCGCCTGGGCGATATGTTGGTGGGCGACGGCATCCTCCACCGTCATGAACTCGAGGAATGCATTAAGCATCTGCGCGGGCGCATCGGCGAAGTGCTACGCGCACACGGCCTCGTCCATGGCCGCCAACTGGCGGATGCGCTGGCCAAACATCACCGCCTGAAGCGTGTCGATCTGCACCTCAACCCGCCCGCCCGCGCCCTCTTCACCCCGCGTGATTTAAGGCATTACAACCACCACCATTACATCCCCCATCACCGCGATGAAGCGGGTTTCGTCCTCGCCACCTCCGACCCCAGCGAACATTTACGCGCCTTCGCCATCGCCCATTACAACGCACCCATCGAGTTCGTCGTCTGCTCCGCGCGCGAGCTGCGCCACAGCCTCGCCGAATATGGCGCGACCACCAGCACGCGCCACGCCCGCCTGGGTTTGCGCCGCCAGTTCCGCCATCTCGTTGCAGACCGCATTCTCACGCGCATGCAGCTGCGCGGGCTGGCGCTCCTGCTCGCAGGCCTTCTCGCCCTCGGCTATTTTGTGCCGCATGGCTGGCAGGCGCTGCTCGTCGCCTGCAACCTGTTTTATGCAGTCAGCCTCGCGCTCAAGCTCCTCTTCTACCACGAAGGCGCAAAAGCCACGCGCGACTATGCCGCCAAGGAGCACAGCATCGCCCAGCATGCCGCCGCACTTGTGGAATCGACCCTGCCCACCTATTCCATCCTCGTACCGATGTACCACGAAACGAGCGACACTATGGCGCGCCTGATCGCCAACCTCACCGCGCTCGATTACCCGAGAGAACTGCTCGACATCAAACTCATCCTCGAGGCGGACGACACCACCACCCTCATCGCGTTGAAGGCGCTCAACCCGCCGGAGATGATGGAAATCATCGCCGTGCCGCCATCGAACCCGCGCACCAAACCCAAAGCCTGCAACGTGGCGCTGCAGCGCGTACGCGGCGAATATGTCGTGATTTACGACGCGGAAGACCACCCCGCGCCGGACCAGCTGAAACGCGCTGTGCATGTTTTTCGCGAGAATCCTGAGCATCTCGCCTGTTTGCAAGCCTCGCTGAATTACTACAACCGCGACGAAACATTGCTCACCCAAATGTTCGCGATGGAATATAGCGCACTATTTCGCCTGCTGCTGCCCGCCCTCGCACGCCTCGGCATGCCGATTCCGCTTGGCGGCACCAGCAACCACCTCAAAACCGCAGCCCTGCGCGAAGCGGGTGGGTGGGACGCCTTCAACGTCACCGAGGATGCGGATCTGGGCGTGCGCCTTGCGTATCTTGGTTACAGCACGCAAATCCTGCCATCCCTCACACTCGAGGAGTCGCCCATCAGCATCGATGCCTGGCTCAAGCAGCGTTCGCGCTGGATTAAGGGCTATATCCAAACCTGGCTCGTCTACACACGCGACCGGCGGGAGCTGCGCCGCCGCCTCGGCAACAAAGGCTATTACGGGTTCCAATTCTTCATCGGCGCGCCCGCCCTCACTTTCCTGCTCGCCCCGCTCTTTTGGGCGACATTCCTCATCTCCCTCACCGGCATTTTTCCCGCCTCTCTTTCCCCCGAAATGCAGATTTTATGCGGTTTTTCCCTCATCGGCAGTATTCTCAGCCATTGGCTGTTTGCCCGTAAAACCATCCAAATCGAGGGCTGGCGCCATATCCGCGCCGCGTTCTGGCTCTACCCGTTCTATTGGCTGCTGCACTCCCTCGCCGCCGCTAAGGCCCTGATTCAGCTCATCACCGCGCCGCATTACTGGGAAAAAACCAGCCATGGCTTAAGCAAACTCTTTCCCCAACCGCGGTGATTTTCATCAAATCGTCACATTTCGGCAGCCCTATTTTGGTACAATAACCGCATGGAATCAAACGCCACATCCCCCTCCTCTATCCGCTTCAGCGCGCAGCAAGCGGAGACGATTCTGCAGCTGGGCGATTTAGGCGAGATTCCGCACGATTTTGAGTTTATGTTGTCCCGCTACATGCGTGATTTCAATCAAGCTGCACGGCTCGAAGCGCTGGAAGATGCAGGCATGCCGACACATAATGTAACCGATGATTGGGATCACAAACCGGCAACGCTGCGCTTTGAAAAGCCCTACAACCAAGAGGCCCCAGCAAACATGAAGATATGCTACGGGCGCATCAAACGCATCCAATTTCGTAGCGAGGTACTGGCAGATGATCTTCGGCAAAAGGAGCCCGATGGCAGCGTGCTCATGCCGGCCGATAAGGCGGGAAATCTATTAAACGGCATGGCAACCAATTTAGAAGAACTCGCCAACGCTTACGCATTCTTTACTCGCCCCGAAGTAAGCAATGCTTTGGAAGGCAGTACCGGCAGTGGGCGGGGTCTCGAACAATTTCGTCCACCTTTTAAAGCTCGTAAGCATAAGCTGGACCATATTCGCCTTAAGCTACAGCAAGCGAAGGAACTCGCCTCCTTTGTGCAAGCTGCTGACACCCCAAAACCACCTGAGCAAGAAGCAGCACAGCCAGCGGACCTTAAGCTCACAGATTTTGCGATTAAAGAGATCGACAAGCAAACCCAGATCGAACTGCCACGTTCGGGCGATGGAACCGTATCGACAGCCCATCAAGCACTTATTAAATACGTTTTCCCCCAAAGCCCTATCGAAGATGGCATATGCATAATTCCTATGAAAAAAGAGGATATTAAGCCACGCATGCAACAAGCCATCGACCTGTTTAATAATGCCACTCCTGGAAGCACTACCGACTTTCGCACCAAGCTCGACGGCAAGGATGGCGGCGCCATCCCCACCCGCTAACAAAAACCGTTGACAGGCCATGGCGCGCCGATTAAAAAGCGGCCTCCTTTTAAGCATACAGGTAATTTATGAAAGTTCTCAGCTCGCTCAAATCCGCGAAAAAACGCGATAAAAACTGCCGCGTGGTTCGCCGCAAAGGCCGCCTGTATGTCATCAACAAGCAAAACCCGCGCATGAAAGCGCGTCAGGGCTAGTTCATGACCGCGCCCGCGCCAATCGACCGGGACGCCCATCTTCGCTCATTGCTCAAAGGTGTCAGCTGGCGCATTGTCGGCAGTATCGACACGTTCCTCATCGGCTGGATTGTGACTGGTAGCCCCATGGTTGCGGGCACCATTTCCGCCATCGAGGTGTTCACCAAGATTTTCCTCTTCTATTTGCACGAACGCGTCTGGGGCAAAGTGCGTTGGGGCCGGCGTTTGCCGATAGCCTCCGAATCCGCGGATTAACGAACGAACAC
>JBEHYI010000146.1:0-4693 GCA_048498255.1 Pseudomonadota bacterium
GCGGCCGCGAATATCTCGATCCGCGCACCGGCTTACAAAATCTTCCTGCCGCACTGCGCTCCACCAATATTGAAAAGCTCCAGCATTTGCTCGCCACCACCAACATCGCGCAATACACCACGGATGCCTTCGGCAAGTTCGAATATGTCAACCCGGCCTTCGAGCAATTGCTCGGCTATAACCCCGGCGAAATCAGCGAAGCGCGCCTCAGCCTGCACCACCTCATCTTCAGCCTGGGTGAGCGCGCGGTGACGGAAGAATACAGCCTCAGCGATTTCAGCGGCAGCGCCGTGCTCCTCAACCGCCAACACGGCAAACTCACCGCCACGCTCAACCAGCACATCATCCGCGACGCGCAGGGCAAAGTCACCGGTGCCACCGGCACCATCACCGGTTAGGCACGTTATCATGGCCGCGCTGCAATTCTCCACCGAGCGCCCAACCGGCCTCGACATCAACCGCTTCATCGAGCTTTCGCCGATCGCGATCCTGCACCTGAATGATAACGGCTACATTCTTGAGGCGAACCAAAGCTTCCACGCCTTGATGCACCACCAACTCCCCACCGACCGCCCCTTCCGCCTCGAAGAATTTATCGACCCCGAAGACCGCTCCCGCTTCGCCGAAGCCCTGCGCCGCATGCATGCGGGTGAAGCAATCGCCCCGCTCTCCATCACCCTGCGCTTGGGGGATGGCACGGTGGTCGTCGCCTTCACCTATTTCAGCCTCATGCACGCGAGTACGGATGCGCCGCCCGTCGCCATCCTCCACCTCATCGACCAAACCGAGCAGAAAAACCTCGAAATGCGCTTCTCCCACAGCCAGAAAATGCAGGCCGTGGGCCAGCTCGCCGGCGGCGTCGCGCATGATTTCAACAACCTCCTCACCGCCATGATCGGCTTTTCCGATTTGCTCCTCATGCGTCACCCTGCGGGTGACCCGTCTTTCGCGGATATCATGCAAATCAAGCAAAACGCCAACCGCGCCGCGAACCTCGTGCGCCAGCTTCTCGCCTTCTCCCGCCGCCAAACCTTGCAGCCCAAAACCGTCGACCTCACCGAAGTGCTAGCGGAACTTTCCAACCTCATCCGCCGCCTGATTGGCGAAAACATCCAAATGCACATGCAGCACGGGCGCGACCTGGGCATGGTGAAAGCCGACCAAGGCCAGCTCGAGCAGGTCATCATCAACCTCGCCGTCAATGCGCGCGACGCGATGAAGGAAGGCGGCACCCTCAGCATCACCACCCGCAACGTGAAAATCGACAGCGACGGTGGCCTCGAGCGCGACCTCATCGCCCCCACCGAAGAAGACATCATCCCCGCCGGCGATTACGTCCTCGTCGAAGTGGCGGATACCGGCACCGGCATCCCGCCCGAAATCGTGAAAAACATTTTCGAGCCCTTCTTCTCCACCAAGGAAATCGGCTCCGGCACGGGCCTCGGCCTCTCCACCTGCTACGGCATCATCAAGCAAACCGGCGGCTTCATCTTCGTCAAAACCGCACCCGGCGTCGGCACCAGCTTCCACCTCTATTTCAAACGCCACGAGGCAGAGGCGGAAAAAGCCGCAAGCGCGCCCGAAGCGCATGACGACAAACTCGGCAGCGACCTTACCGGCCGCGCCACCATCATGCTGGTCGAGGACGAAACGCCCGTGCGCATTTTCGCCGCCCGCGCGCTGCGCAACAAAGGCTACGAAGTGCTCGAGGCCGATTCCGGCGAAAATGCGCTCGAAGTCTTCGCCGACCATACCGGCGCCATCGACCTCATCATCAGCGACGTGATGATGCCCGGCATCAACGGCCCGAAAATGATCGGCACATTGTACGACACCTACGCCGAGCGCATGAAAGACATGCAAGTCGTCTTCATCTCCGGTTACGCCGAGGACGCCTTCGTCGACAGCTTCGGGGAAGAGCGCCAATTCAATTTCCTGCCAAAACCCTTCACCCTGAAACAACTCGCGGGCAAGGTGAAGGATGTGCTGGATGCGAAGGCGGCGGGTTAGCTAGCCGCACTATAAGTATTAGCACAAGCGGTCGGTCTTGGTGCCGCCTCGCCCCTTGCGGGAGAGGCAACGAGGCTTAGCGCTTTTCTTAACTGACCCCAACGGGGGAAGATAAGAAAGCGCTTAGCCGCAGTGGTGAGGGGGCGGTGATGCTGGGTGTTTACTGAATGTGAATCGCCTCACTCAATAGAATAAGTTCCCTCACCACCTGTAACCCAAAAACCACAATTTGATTACTGGGACAAAAATCTTTATACACACCCCCTTTTCCCGTTGTAGCCCGCGAAAACCGGGTGTAGCGTTTGCTTACCCCATAAACTACCCAACACCAACGGAGCTGTCCCATGTCGAAACCTGATCTCAAATCCTCGGAACGCAAAAAAGCGCTCGATTCCGCCCTCGCCCAAATCGAAAAAACCTTCGGTAAGGGCTCGATCATGAAGCTCGGCAATCAGGATAAGCTCGAGATCGAAACCATCTCCACCGGTTCCCTCGGCCTGGATATTGCGCTCGGCGTCGGCGGCATCCCCAAAGGCCGCATCATCGAGATTTACGGGCCGGAATCGTCGGGTAAAACCACCCTCACCTTACACGCGATTGCCGAATGCCAAAAAGCTGGCGGCACCTGCGCCTTTATCGATGCCGAGCACGCGCTCGACCCGGTCTACGCGAAAAAGTTGGGCGTGAATGTGGATGAGTTGCTCATCAGCCAGCCCGATAGCGGCGAACAAGCGCTCGAAATCTGCGACACGCTCGTGCGCTCCGGCGCCATCGATATGGTGATCGTCGATTCCGTCGCCGCCCTCGTCCCCAAAGCCGAGCTCGAAGGCGAAATGGGCGATGCCACCATGGGCGCGCAAGCCCGCCTCATGAGCCAGGCCCTGCGTAAAATCACCGGCACGGTGAACCGCACGCAATGCACCGTCATCTTCATCAACCAAATCCGCCAGAAAATCGGCGTCATGTTCGGCAACCCGGAAACCACCACCGGCGGCAATGCGCTGAAATTCTACGCCTCCGTACGTATGGATATCCGCCGCATCGGTGCGCTGAAGGATAAGGAGGAAGTTGTTGGCAACCTCACCCGCGTGAAAATCGTCAAAAACAAAGTCTCCCCGCCCTTCAAAACCGTGGATTTCGACATTCTCTACGGCCAGGGCATCAGCAAAGAAGGCGAGCTGATCGATATGGGCATCAAATCCGGCCTCGTCGAAAAATCCGGCAGCTGGTTCTCCTACAAGGATAACCGCATCGGCCAGGGTAAGGAAAACGTCCGCCAATACCTCAAGGAAAACCCCAAAGCCGCCGCGGAACTCGAACAAGCCATCCGCGCCAAAGCCGCAAGCCTCGCCGCCGCCCTCGAAGGCAGCCCGGCGGATTATGCGGAGGACAATGCTGCCGCCCCGGCGGATGCGGCCTAAGCAATTCAATAACTTACAGACAATCTCAGGATTGGGTGGCGGCAGTTCATCATCGGCGTCACCCTTCCCTAACTTCATGCAAATGTCACATTTTCACCATGCGGCATCTGTTATATTCCCCGCATGTCAAACGACCTCGAATCAGTAGATGAAAAGAAAGCGAGACTGGCGGCCATTCGTATTGCCCGCGATACGGCACAATCGCGCGCGGTTGTGCCCACTCCCCTCTCCTTGGAAGAACAGCGCGTGCAATACGAACAACAACGCGCAGAATCCAGGATCAACAATGCGCAGGGGCTAATCGCTGCTGAATGCGATCCCTTTTCCTTTGAAGCCAGCGTTCTCCTCTCGCCCGCAGCCGTCAACGAATTGCGAACCCTACTCGGCGATCTTCTCTCGCAGCACCGCACCGCATCCGACTCCCCGGATTACCCCACCATCTGGCAACAATTCACGCTGCAAGGCCCCGAAGGCGCAGCCTACAAAGCAAGCTCCGCCCTTAGCGATATCGAAATCGTAGATATGCATGCACCGCAGGGAAAAGTAACGGTATATGCCTCCCGCGCCGAGAAACTCGCCGCTGCCAACATGCGTAGAAAATGGCCCATCAATTCAGGTCGCGCCGCCGCCACACCAGAAGCGCAACGTTGCGTCGATCTCTGGGACACACTGAAAAATAACTACGCACTCACGCTTGTCGATATCGAAAAAAGCTGGATATCAGCCCAACTTGCGCTTGGTGTGCCGGCGAACAAAATTCCTGTAAGCGTCCATCCAGGCACCGTGATCGGCGATGTCCTAAAAACAATGAGCGCCGGGCAAACACGCGGGTTTCTAACCTGGCTCAAAGAACCACCCCATGCCGCCGCATTTTTTACAGCCATGGAAGAACGGCTCCAGCAAAAACCTCATGTGAAGCGCAAAGAAATCCCCGATGCCGAACGCAAAGCATTAGTGGAAGCAACGTGCCAACTCCCAAGCATGGTCGAAAGAAGCCGGCGCTTTGGCCGCACCTATTACAGCGATACTCTCCCAAACAATGAACAACACTCTCGAACCTAACCGAAGTGCTCATGCCCGTTGATAATCCCCCGCCAACCATTGCGCGCCCAGCTTAAATCGCCTAACCCTATCCGCATCCCCTACGCAGCATGAGGCACCGCATGATGATTTTTCTCTCCCGCCTATCCGCACTCGCCTGCTTCACCTTATTCACCACCCCCGCCCTCGCCGCCCCACGCACCTACCAAGTCACCGGCCCC
>JBEHYI010000147.1:0-4646 GCA_048498255.1 Pseudomonadota bacterium
ATAAAGGGTGCGTCAGCAAGGGCTGGAGTCATCTTGAGTTCGAGAATTTTTTCGAGCGCGCGGGCGTGTTCGCGGCGATGGCGTATACGGCGAAGCAAGTGCCGGTGGGGTTCGTGCTGTGCTGGATGATCGAGGACCAATGCGATTTGCTGAGCATGGGCGTGCTGGCCGATTACCGCCGCGACGGGGTGGGGCAAATGCTGCTCGATTACGCGATGGTGAACGCGGCGCATCTGGGCGGCAAATATATGATGCTCGAGGTGAATATCAACAACACCGCCGCGCAAACCTTGTATGAGGCGCAAGGGTTCGAGAAATTCTCGACGCGCAAAGATTATTACACGAATGTGGATGGCACGCTGGCGGATGCGGTGTGTATGCGCAAGCCCTTAGAATCCTAAATTTCAGGCGAATGCACTGAGCGCTGGACTCGCGCGCGGCAACTCTTTATAACCCGCGCGCTATGGCACTGATTGTACAAAAATTCGGCGGGACATCCGTCGCGGATATTGAGCGCATTAAGCGCGTGGCGACGATTGTGAAGCGCGACGTGGATGCGGGTCACCAGGTGATTGTCGTCGTTTCGGCGATGGCGGGGGTGACGAACCAGCTGGTCGATTATTGCGCGGGCGTGAGCAGCTTGATGACGAATGAGAGCCGCGCGAATGCCGACCATGTGGTGGCGGCGGGCGAGCAGATTACGAGCGGGTTGCTCGCGCTCGAGCTCGAGTCGCTGGGGCAGCCTGCGCGGGCTTGGGCGGGCTGGCAGATTCCGCTGACCTCGGATGCGATGTATTCCAAGGCGCGGATTGCGCATATCGATACGAAGGCGATTAACGCATCGCTTGCTGCGGGCAATGTGGCGGTGATTGCGGGCTTCCAGGGCATTAGCCCCGAGGGGCGGATCACGACGCTGGGGCGCGGCGGATCGGATACCTCAGCGGTGGCGATTGCTGCAGCATTTAAGGCCGAGCGCTGCGATATTTATACGGATGTGGATGGGGTGTATACGAGCGATCCGCGCATCGTGAAAAAGGCGAAGAAGCTGAACAAAGTTTCTTACGAGGAAATGCTCGAGATGGCGTCGCTGGGATCGAAAGTCCTGCAAACGCGCTCGGTGGAACTCGCAATGAATTACCGGGTGAAGGTGCAGGTGCTGTCGACGTTCGACGACCGCCCGGCGGATGAAATTCCGGGCACCTTACTGGTGGATGAGGAGGATTTGGTGGAACAGCAACGCGTGACGGGACTGGCTTACAGCCGCGATGAGGCCCGCATTACTTTGACGAATGTCGAGAACAAGCCCGGCGTTTCGGCGGGGATTTTCGGCCCGCTCGCCGATAAAGGCATCAATGTTGATATGATCGTGCAAAACGTGACGGAAGATGGGAAGCAAACCGATTTGACGTTTACGGTGACGAAAGGCGATCTCCCGCGCGCGCTCGAGATGGTGAAGAACGACCCCGCGATGCCCAAATGCGAGAAAGTGCACACGGATTCAGGCGTGGCGAAAATCTCGGTGATTGGCGTTGGCATGCGCAGCCACGCTGGTGTTGCGGCGGAAATGTTCCGCACGCTCGCCGAGAAAAACATCAACATCATCGTGATTTCGACGTCCGAGATTAAGATCTCCGTGCTGATCGATGAGAGCTATATCGAGCTCGCCCTGCGCGCGCTGCATACGGCTTATGGGCTTGATGCGGTGGAGGAGAAGAACTAACGTTCGTGTAGCGGACTGACTGCGTTGTCGCGTCCATTTTTGTGAGGCACTCACGTAGCGCTGCTACGCTCGACCTCCCAAAAATGGCAAGCGTTTCCAACGCAGTCAGTCCGCTACACGAACGTTTGGGTGTTTGGGGGAACTATGAGTACATTAAATCAACTCTGGCAGCGCGGCCGCGAATTGCTCGGCTGCGAGCACGCCATTATGGGTGGGGCGATGAGCTGGGTGAGCGAGCGCCATTTGGTGGCGGCGCTGAGCAATGCGGGTGCTTTTGGCGTGATTGCGGCGAGCTCGATGCCGCCGGAATTGCTGCAGCAAGAAATTATTGCAACGCAAAAATTGACGCAAAAACCGTTCGGCGTAAATTTGATTTTGATGCACCCGAAGCTCGATGAACTCGTCGAAGTATGTATTGCGCAAAAAGTGACGCATGTGGTGCTTGCCGGGGGTATGCCGAAAGCGCCGACGATCAATCGTTTGAAAGAGGGTGGTTGTAAGGTCATCGGCTTCGCGCCAACGGCCGCGATTGGCAAAAAACTGGTGCGTATGGGCATCGATGCGCTGGTGATTGAAGGCACGGAAGCGGGGGGGCATATCGGCCCGGTTTCGACGAGCGTTTTGGCGCAAGAAATTCTGCCGGTGATTAAGGATGTGCCGGTATTTGTTGCAGGTGGTATCGGCCGTGGCGAGGCGATGGTGAGCTATCTTGAGATGGGTGCTTCCGGTGTACAGCTCGGCACGCGGTTTGTGTGCGCGAGCGAATCGATTGCACATGACAATTTCAAGAAAGCGTTCATCAACGCCAATGCGCGCGACGCGATGCCGAGCGTGCAATATCACCCGGATTTTCCGGTGATTCCGGTGCGGGCGATTATCAATAATGCTTCGGAAGAATTCACGCGGTTTCAGAAAGAGACGGTGGAGAAGGTATTCTCCGGTCAGCAATCGAAGGATGAGGGACAGCTCGCGATTGAGCATTTTTGGGCGGGTTCGCTGCGCCGCGCGGTGATCGATGGCGATGTCGAGCGCGGGTCGCTGATGGCGGGCCAATCGGTGGGCATGGTGAATGGCGTTCAAACCTGCCAAGAAATCATCGATGAGCTGGTGGCGCAGGCTAATGCGTATCTAACGCATTGAGATAGGGTTTTTGCTGCGCCGCACCCTGATTTTACCTGTAAAAACAGTTGACGCGTCTATGCCAAACACCGCATGATGGCTGCAGCAAAAGCGCGGCCCAAATGCAAACTATAGCATGTTTCCGCGCCCGGCACAAAAACAGGCAGCACATGGCAAGTATCATTCCCATTGATTCGGTGAATGCGGCGATTCAGGCGCCGATCCATTTGCTGCGCCAAGTGCGCGACGCGATGACCATGGGCAGCGGCACGGCGCAGTCGCGCCTCGATGGCCTGGTGAAAGTGATCGCGGAAGCGATGCATGCGGATGTGTGCAGCATTTACCTCGCGCGCCCGGGAGATATCCTTGAACTTTATGCCAGCCACGGTCTCAAGCAAACCTCGGTGCATGTGACGCGCCTGCGGTTTGATGAGGGGTTGGTGGGCGAGGTGGCGGCGACGGGTTTGGATTTGAACCTTGCGGAGCCGCAAGCACACCCGAAATTCGCCTACCGCCCGGAGACGGGGGAGGAGCTGTACCACGCGTTCATCGGCGTGCCGCTGCTGCATAGCCATAAAACGATTGGCGTGCTGGTGGCGCAAAGCAAAATCGCGCGCACCTACAGCAACGATATTGCAGAAATTTTGCACGCCGTAGCGATGGTAATTTCCGAGCTGGTGGTGGGTGCAAAAATTGTCGATCTGTTCGATATTAGTGGCGGCGAAAACCCGACGCTGCAATCGCAGCAGGTGAGCGGGCTGACGCTCGCGGGCGGCATTGCGAAAGCGCCGGTGGTACTGCACCGGCCGAAGATCGATATTACGCAGCTGGTCAGTGAGTCGCCGGAGGAGGAGGAAATCCGCATCCATGGCGCGCTGCTTTCGTTGCAGCAATCGGTGGATGCGCTGATCGATGAATCCGGCTTGGAAGAGGGCAGCGCGCACCGCGAAATTTTGGAGAGCTACCGCCTGTTCTCGCAGGATCGCGGGTGGATTGACCGCATCATCGAGGCGATCCGCACGGGTCTCACCGCGGAAGCCGCCGTGCGCAAAGTGCAGGAGGAAATGCATGCGCGCCTGAGCCAGATTACGAGCGCGTATATTCAGGAGCGCGTGCATGATTTGGAGGATCTCTCCGAGCGCCTCCTCTACCATCTGCAAGGCGTGGAGCCCACCGCGGCGCTGGGTGAATTGCCGGATGCGTTTATTCTCGTCGCGAATGGTTTGGGCCCGGCGGAGCTGCTGGAATATGATGCGAAGCGGCTGAAGGGTGTGATCCTCGCCGAAGGCTCGCCGACGAGCCATGTTGCGATCATCGCGCGGATGATGGACATCCCCATGGTGGGGCGCGTTGAGAATATTTTGAACATGGTGACGACCGGTGACCTCGCCGTGGTGCAGGGCGATCAGGGGCTGATTTATATTCGCCCGCCCGAGGATGTGGAGGCGGCGGCCGACCATGAAATTGCTGCACGCGCCAACCAAGTGGCAGTGTATGCGGCGACGCGCGATTTGCCCTCGGTGACGCGCGATGGGTTGGCGGTTTCGCTCAACCTCAATCTCGGGCTTTTTGTGCATGCCGAGCACCTCGCCGCGGCGGATGTGGATGGGGTGGGTTTGTTCCGCACCGAGCTGCCCTATATGGCGAGCCGCGAGCTGCCGAGCGTGACCGATCAACAGCGCATTTACCGCGACGCGATTGAGAAAGCGAAGGGCAAGCCCGTCATTTTCCGCTCGTTCGATATTGGTGGGGATAAGCAGGTGCCCTATATTCAAGCGGGTGAGGAAGAAAACCCCGCGATGGGCTG
>JBEHYI010000148.1:0-4564 GCA_048498255.1 Pseudomonadota bacterium
GTCGGCGGCCGGCATGGCTTCATCCGGAAAGCACCAGCATGCGGTGATCGAACTGTCGACGACCATTGTCATTCCGCCGGCTTCCTGCCTTCGTCGCGCTACTCGCGCTAAATTTTTTCTCCATGAAGTCAGCCGCGCGAAGCTGTAAAGCTTCGGTGCGTTCGCGCGCTATCCACAGCATCGTGAAAAATCTTCCGCCTCAGCTTCGCATCAGGTTCGGTTGTTAGGGCTCGTCGCAACGTAACTCTTTACGTTGCTCGTTCACTTATCACTTAAAGGATAAAAACCATGAAAAAGACCCTCGTACTCGCGGTTACCGCACTCGCATTCATCGCTTCCTCGGCTATTGCTGCGGATGTAAGCACCGCTGCGACCGATGCTGCTGCTAGCGCAGACAGCGCTGTTGCTGCTCCGGCAAAAGCGGCGAAAAAAGCGCATAAGAAAGCCCATAAAAAAGCTCACAAGAAAGCCCATAAAGCGAAAAAAGCTGCGCGCATGGCGAAAAAAGGTGAAGCCGCACCGGCAGAAGCAGCCGTTGCACCGGCAGCAGAAGCGGCTCCGGCGGAAGCGAAGTAGTTCGTCCGCCAGCAATTGCTGGCACGAAACGAGAAAGGCCCGCTCGCGAGAGTGGGCCTTTTTTATGCGCAGGAAAGGAAGATAAATCCGTAAACTGGCGGTTTCGCGCGATGGACAAAACCCACGCGAGTGGCACCAGCAAAGTTTCTTGTGGATAAATCATTATTCTGTGAATCTTCAGTTTCGCGTCAGCTCACCACGTTATAGGTTCACGTGCCAATTAACTTAACCTTAAAGGAGACTACCAATGGCTATTAAATCCCTTTTGACCACCGTTGCAGTTGTAACCCTCGTTGCTGGCTCGGCATTCGCGAACGAAGCTAAGCACGAAGCAAAAGCGGAAGCTCCGGCTGTAGAAGCTGCTGCTAAAGCTGAGCCGGCTGCTGCTGCGAAAGAAGCAAAAGCTGAGAAAAAAGCTGAGAAAAAAGAAGAGAAGAAAGCTGAAAAAGAAGCAGCTAAAGAAGCTTCGAAAGAAGAAAAAGCAGCTCACTAATCTCGAGCAACAAACACATGCCGGAAGTCTTCTTCCGCATCGATTTGGAAAAAGCCCGCTCCCGCAAAGAGCGGGCTTTTTTTATTCCCACACCTGCTGTAAACAAGGCCTATGCGCGTATTATTGGTAGAAGATGATGGCATGTTGGGCGAGTCGCTGAAGAAAGCGCTCGAGCGCCATGCGTATGGTGTTGATTGGGTGCAAGACGGCGAATCCGCCATCGACACGCTGATGAGCTCGCCCTTCGCCGCCGTGGTGCTCGATATCAACCTGCCCAAACGCACTGGCCTTGAGGTGTTGCAGGATATGCGCCGCCGCAAAAACATGACGCCGGTGCTACTGCTCACCGCGCGCGATACGCCGCAGCAAAAAGTGGAAGGGCTCGACGCCGGGGCGGATGATTATTTGATCAAACCGTTCGACCTCGACGAATTGCTCGCCCGCCTGCGCGCGCTGATTCGCCGCAGCGCCGGGCGCGCGGAAACCACGCTCAAATGCGGCGAAATTGAGCTCGAGCCCGCATCCTCCATCGTCCACAAGGCAGGCAAGCAAGTCATCCTCACCGCGAAGGAATTCCGCACGCTGAAACTCCTCATGGAGCGTGCAGGCAAATTCGTCACCAAATCCGACATCGAATATGTGCTCTACAGTGCGGAGGACGCCGCCGAGAGCAACACGGTGGAAGTCACCATCTATAATCTGCGCAAAAAGCTCGGCACCGCCTTCATACAAACTGTGCGCGGGGTTGGCTACCGCGTCAACGCGACGTAAGCGATGCGTACGCACACGCTCACACGCTCGCTGTTCCTGCGCATCGCGCCGACGATTCTCATCACCATCTGCATCATCGGTCTGCTGGCGTTTCGCGGCGCCACGCGCCAGATCCACCATGTGTATGACGCGCAGCTGATTTCGAGCGCCAATATGCTGTGGCTGGTGGTGGAGGATGAAATGCATCTGCGTGGCGATAATTACCGCCGCATCCGTAAAATCGATTTGAGCGTCAGCAACCAAAAGGCCCTCAACGAATTCGCCGATGCTTACGCCAGCAGCCGCATGTTTCGCGTGTGGAAAGGCGACAAGCTGGCGATGATTTCCGACAAAGCGCCCATCGTCGGTATTCCGCAGCAAACCAGCGGATTATCCAATGTGGAAGATGACAACGGCGAGTATTGGCGCGTCTATAGCCTGGAGATTCCGGAAACCAATATCACGGTGGAAGCGGGGGAAAAAATCAGCCTGCGCCGCTCGCTCGTGGTCAATATTTTGCTCACCCTTGCCGCGCCTCTCGCGCTGCTGGTTCCGCTGGTCGGCATTTTGCTGTGGGTTGGCATCAGCTCTGGCCTTGGCACCGTGCGCGCGCTGATTGGCCAGATCCGCTCACGCTCGCCGGATGATTTGTCACAGCTCACCCTCAAAAACGTCCCGCGCGATTTGGCGCCGCTGGGCAATTCCATCAACCAGCTCCTGCAAAAACTCGAGAATTCTTTCAACGCCGAGAAGCGTTTCGCTGAACATGCGGCGCACCATTTGCGCACACCGCTCGCCGCGATTAAATTGCAGCTGCAAATGTTGGAGCAGGCGCGCAATGCCAACGAGCGTGAGGCTTTGCTTGCGGATCTGCTGGCTTCCATCGAGCGCGCGTCGCGCCTCGTCGGCCAGCTGCTCACCTCCACCCGCGTCAGCCATCAGGCGATTTCGCGCGTGCCGATCGACCTCAAACGCCATGTGATCGCGATGATCGAAGAACTCGCGCCAATCGCGGCGATGAAGCATATCAGCCTCTCGTTCGAAAGCGCGGATAACCTCGTTGTCATGGCGGATGAAACCTTGCTGCGCCTGCTGATTGGCAATGTGATCGAAAATGCGGTGAAATATACGCCGGAGAACGGGGCTGTGCATGTCGCGCTCTCGGGCGATGCGGCACTACTGCGCTGCGCGGTGACGGATTCCGGCCCTGGTATTCCCGAAGCCGAGCGCGCGCATGTGTTCCAGCGCTTTTACCGCGTTGGCACGCCGCAAGCGCAGGGCACCGGCTTGGGCCTTGCCATTGTCGCCGAGATTGTGAACCGGCTTTCAGGCAGCATTACGCTCAAAACTCCGGCGAACGGGCAGGGGCTTGAAGTTGAGATTACCCTGCCGCGCGCGCATTCGGTTAGTTGACAGCGCGCTGCGGCCACGCCTTAATGGGGCTTTACGGAGTCATGCTATGAAAGCGATTATCCTTGCCGGCGGCGCCGGTTCCCGCCTTTACCCGCTGACGCTGGTTGCCAGCAAACAGCTGCAGGCGGTGTACGACAAACCGATGGTCTATTACCCGCTGACGGTGCTGATCGCCTCTGGCATCCGCGAATTTTGCATCATCTCCACACCGGTCGATCTGCCGCGCTATCAGCAGTTGCTGGGCGATGGCAGCCAATGGGGCCTCTCGTTCGACTACCGCGAACAGGCGAAACCCGAGGGTATTGCGCAGGCATTCCTCATCGCCGAAAGCTTCATCGGTAAGGATGCGGTGACGCTCATGCTGGGGGACAACATCTTCTTCGGCGGCGATTCCTTCCCGCGGGCGATGCGCGATTTCAAAAGCGGCGCAACGATTTTCGCCTACCATGTGAAGGACCCGGAGCGTTATGGCGTCGTCGAGTTCGATGCGAATAACAAGGCACTGTCGATTGAGGAGAAGCCCAAACATCCGCGCAGTAATTATGCCGTGCCGGGGATTTACATCTACGATAACGAGGTGATCGCGATTGCGAAATCCCTCAAACCTTCCGCGCGTGGCGAGCTGGAAATTACAGATATCAACCGCACCTATCTCGAACGCAAAAACTTGCAGGTTGAGCGGCTGCCCCGCGGGTTTGCGTGGCTGGATGCGGGAACTTCCACCTCGCTACAAGAAGCCTCCGCCTATATCGCCGCGGTGGAAAATCGCCAAGGCCTTAAAATCGGGTGCCCTGAGGAAGCGGCGCTGCTGCGCGGATTTCTCTCGCTCGCGCAGTTCGAGAAGCTCCTCAGCACCATGCCCAATTGCGAGTATCGCAGCTACCTGCAAACCGTGGCGGATGAGAAACGCGCGTAACTATTTGCTGAAAATCCGCGCGATGTCGTCTGCAGTGAGTAAACGATACTCGCCCGCTTTCAAATCCTCCGGCAAATGTAGCCCACCGACCGATTCTCGGTGCAGCTCCACTACACGATTTTCAATCGCTGCGAACATGCGCCGGACCTGGTGGTAGCGACCTTCGTGCAGCGTCACCCGCGCGGTGGTGGGGGTGATGATTTCAAGCTCCGCAGGTAGCAACGGTTTATCGTCACCCTCCAGCATCAGCGTGCCGCTTGCGAATTGCGCAATTGCATCCTCAACCAACGGGCGCGAGAGCGTGGCGAAATAGATTTTCGGCACATGGTGCTTGGGCGAAATGACCTTGTGCAGCAGCAGGCCATCATCCGTCAGCAGTAGCAAACCGGAGGTGTCCTTATCCAGCCGGCCGATGC
>JBEHYI010000149.1:0-4550 GCA_048498255.1 Pseudomonadota bacterium
TCGAGCAATCCTTCGCCATCCTTAAACGACGACGCCAGTTCAGTAACCAATCTATCGAACAACTCTTGGTATCTAATTATAAGTTGGAATGACTATAGTTTTTGCGCAACGCCAGATAAACCAACCCAAACGGCGCGATGGCGATTGCCAGCAGCAAGCACACCCCCATGCTGACGAATTTCAAATTGAGGCCGATCAGAAGCGGCAAATAAATTTCGTTGTTGCCGAGGAAAAATCTTGCGATCGCTTCATAGACGAAGCGTGCAAAGGGATAAAGCAACGTGCTCACGATGAAATAGAGATAGCCGCTTTGTGTGATTGCGTGGTTGTGCGACCAGATGCCGCCGAGGGCGAGCGCGAGAATGGTGCCGAAGAAAAGATGGCGCAGGTAATAGGCGGCGCCTAGGCTGCGGAATGGGTTGCTCGGCATGAGGATCAGCGCGCGCTATTCCATATGCTGGCCGCCATTGACGGACAGCGTTTCACCGGTGATGAAGCCCGACTCATCCGCCGCGAGGAAGCAGACCGCGCGGGCGATTTCGGTGGGTTCGCCGAGGCGGCCAACCGGGATTTTTTCGATGATTTTATCGAGCACGTTTTGTGGCACGGCTTTCACCATGTCGGTGGCGATATAGCCCGGCGCGATGGTGTTGACGGTGACGTTCTTGCTCGCCGATTCACGCGCCAGGGCTTTGCTGAAGCCGATGACGCCCGCTTTCGCCGCGGAATAGTTTGCCTGGCCGACCTGGCCCAACTGGCCGTTCACCGAGCTGATATTGATGATGCGGCCGAAATTGCGCGCGCGCATGCCTTCGATCACCACGCGGCACATGTTGAACAGCGAGGTGAGGTTGGTTTCGATCACCGCATGCCAGCTCTCGGCGCCCATTTTATGCAGGAACCCGTCGCGCGTGATGCCGGCGTTGTTGATGAGGATGTCGATCGGCCCGATCTCGGCCTCGATGCGCTTCACGGCTTGGCTGCATTGGTCGAAATCGGCGACGTCGAAGCGGATGACCTCGATGCCGGTTTCTTTTTTGAAGGCCTGCGCGGCTTCCTCATTGCCATGGTAGGTCGCGACCACTTTGCAGCCAGCTTTTTTGAGGTCTTTGGCGATGGCTGCCCCGATGCCACGGGTGCCGCCGGTGACGATGGCGATGCGGTTTTTCATAGTATTTTTAACTCCGAATTTGTCGTTTAATGTTTAGTTATCACCCCGGGTTTATCCGGGGGTCCACCTTTTTAAGAAAGATGGATCCCGGCACAAGGCCGGGATGACGGTTTCACTTACGCCGCCTCAACGCACATTGCGATGCCCATGCCGCCGCCGATGCAGAGCGTGGCGAGGCCTTTTTTGCCGCCGCTATGTTTGAGTTCGTAAAGCAGCGAGGTGAGGATGCGTGCGCCGGATGCGCCGATCGGGTGGCCGATGGCGATCGCGCCGCCATTGACGTTGACTTTCGACAAATCCCAACCGAGGCCTTTATTCACGCAAATCGCTTGCGCGGCGAAGGCTTCGTTGGCTTCGATGCGGTCGAGTTCTGTATGTTTCCAGCCCGCTTTTTCGAGCGCTTTTTGGGAAGCGGGGATGGGGCCTGAGCCCATGATCGCCGGGTCCACGCCTGCGGTTGCCCAGGATTTGATGGTGGCGAGGGGCTTAAGCCCGCGCTTTTCGGCTTCCGCACGGGTCATGAGAACGACTGCTGCTGCGCCGTCATTGATGCCGGAGCTGGTGCCCGCGGTCACCGTGCCATCCGGCTTAAAGGCCGGGCGGAGTTTCGCGAGGGATTCAACCGTGGTATCGCCGCGGATGAATTCGTCTTTATCGACCACGATATCGCCTTTTTTGTTTTTGATGGTGATGGGCAAAATCTCATCCTTAAATTTGCCATCGGCTTGCGCTTTCGCGGCTTTGGCTTGGCTGGCAGCGGCGAAAGCGTCCTGATCTGCTCGGGTGATTTCGAATTGCGCAGCGACGTTTTCGGCGGTGATGCCCATATGGTAGTTGTTAAACGCGTCCCACAGCCCATCCGTGATCATGGTGTCGAGCATGGTGCCGTTGCCCATTTTGACGCCCGCGCGCAGCTGCATGGCGTGGGGGGATTGGGTCATGGATTCCTGACCGCCGGCGATGACGATGTGGCTGTCGCCTGCTTGGATGGATTTCATGCCCTCGGCGACCGCGCGCAAGCCTGAGCCGCAGACTTGGTTGATGGTCATGGCGGTCGCGCTTTTATCGACGCCCGCATGGATCGCCGCTTGGCGCGCCGGGTTTTGGCCAACCGCGGCGGTGAGCACCTGGCCCATGATAACTTCTTTCACATCGCTACCGCTCAACTTGTTGCGGCTCATCAGCGCTTTGATCACTTCCGCGCCGAGCTGTTCGGCGGTGAGGTTGGTGAAAGCGCCGTTAAAATTGCCCACCGCGGTGCGGATGGCATCGACAATGACGATATCGTTTGCGTTGGCCATATACTCAACTCCCTGTTGTAAAAGTTGCGACGTATGTAGGCAGGGATTGCGTGCTTGTCTAGCTGCTTGGTGTGCAGTGCATTAAAACGCACTGCAAGCAGTGACGATTCAGGCATAAAACTCTTTGGTGGGTTAATAGAAAAGGGAAGGACACCGCCGGTGAGCGGTGCCCTTTAGTAGTTTAGTCAAGCACGGGGCTTGACTGTCCAGTGTATGAAAAATACTCCTGTCTCAGTTTCTCGACCTCCGTTCTCGCATGCGCGAGAGAGAGGTCGACGTCGTCGAGGAGTCGCTTGATGTCGGCAATCAGACGATTCTGATTGGCCGGATCAAGGATCTCCTCGAATGTGAGGGAAGTATTTTGATTTCCTAGGACTTTGGGGATATCCACGTCATCCGGATCCACGTGTGCAGGATATCGTAAACTAGGATTGAACAGACGTGTAATACTCCAGCTCTTAGGATAGATGGTGAACTCATACTTATCGATCTTGAAGAAGCACTTTGCGCTTAACCGCAGGTTCAGGGCCAACGGTTGCTTCGCTACTGCCGAGTCATCACGTATAAATTCTATCGTGTGGTCTCCGCATTTCACAAAACGCTCAATAACACCGGCTTGCGTGAATTCCGCAAGCTGACGAACCGCATCGAAAACGACGAGCTCCATGCCGTCGGTTTCAGTTTGGGTTTGGGTCGCTTCACACATTATATTGCCCTCCTTTAAGGCAAACTTGACCCGCTTCAACGATAAGGATTATCGTCGGGTCGTTATCTATGCCTCATCAGAACGAACCGGGATGGTTCATTGACTGAAAAGGCGAAGAGATAATCTCTACCAGTATACGGGAAGAATATGACAGTTTGATGACGTATCGGGCGAATTATGCCATTGTTTAGGCTTAAAACTTACTCTCCAGCCAATTCGCCACCGGCTCCCACATTTGTGTCCGCGCATTTTTGCCCACCACCATGCTGACATGGCCGCATTCGGGCATGATGGTATCGCAGCGTTTGATGAGTTTGGTTAAGGGCAGCGCGCAGCCTTTGGGGACGATGGCGTCGCGCGTTGGGATAACCGCGAGGGTAGGGCAGGTGATGAGCTCCGGCTCGATCCAGCGGCGTCCTATCTTCCATTGATGCTTGGCGAGGATGTTCCCCTGCGGCCAATCAACAAAACATTCCTCCGCGACTTTGTTGGGCAACGGCACGCCGTCATTCACCCATTGTTCGACCGCGAGGAAATGATTTTTCTCCTTGGCGCTGAGCGACGGGTAACGGCTAAATTTCGCCTGCACGCGCCAAGGGTCGATGAGGTGGAAAATGGTTTGGGTAACCACCGGCTGCACCGGGTATTGCGTGTTGATCCAATTGCGCAGGGTGAGTTGCGTGGAGGGGTTGAGGAGGATGGTCGGCGTGTCGTCGCTCGAAAAATCCCACGGGGTGGCAAGCAGGATCAGCGCATCCACCGTGCGGAAGGCGAGCTGGGCGAGGGCGGTCGCGAAAATGCCGCCCATGCAATAGCCGAGCACCGCAATGGGGCCGTCATGCTGCTCGCGCAAGCTGGTGAGGGCGTCGGTGGCGTAGAAATTGATGTAATCGGCCATGGCGAAGTCGCATTCGTCATCATTCGGCGAACCCCAATCGAGGATGAGTGGACGGAAGCCGCGGGATTTGAGGAAATCGACGAAGCTGACGTCGGGGTAGAGGTCGAGCACGGTGGATTTGTTGATGAGCGACGGGATGCAAAGCACGGCGGTGGCGTCCGTCGCATCCGGCGCGCAGTCGAACAGTTGCGCGCTGCCTTGGCGCCAGATCACGTCGTATTCCTTCTTTGGTCGCTCGTAATCGCTCGCGAGGTAGGCTTGCATGCCTTGGAGAAAACCGGTGGAGCGGTTATAGGCCTCGCTGCTTAAGGAAGTGAGGAATTCGGGGTTGAAGAAATCGGCGAGGAAATCGGTGAAGTTGAGCATGGACTCACCATTGCCACCAGCCGTCATCCCCGCGAAGGCGGGGATCCATGCTTCACCGCTTACGCCTCTCGATGGCGTGGGCCACCGCCTGCGCGGGGGCGACGAGTC
>JBEHYI010000150.1:0-4499 GCA_048498255.1 Pseudomonadota bacterium
TCGGGCTCATGACCGCCGCGATACGCAAGTTTTGGTGGCCCGCGTTGATGATGCCTTTGTCGCTCCCCGCCTTTGCCGATTTTTCGACGGACGACGCCTTGGACTATGTGCCCACGTTCCGCTTCCGGTGCGGCCTGTCCGGCAGCGAGATCTTCCGCAACGATTGGCGGATGACGTTGAGCGCGGCGCAGCTGCCCTTCGGCCTGCATATTCGCGGCAAAATCGATGATGGCGGGCAGGAATTCCGGCGCGTAACCTACCGCGTGGCGCAGCGATTTTTCTTTCTTATGATCGTCGCGCTCACGCTTCGCACTGAGGTAATGGGCTAGCGCCGCGTAACGGTGGCGCTCCTCTTTCGTCAGTGGCGATTGCCACTGCCAGCCTTCGGTGAGCGCAAGCATGGCGGCAATGTTACCGTCGCGCGCGTAAAGGTCGATGAGGGTGAGCAGCAGCCAGCGGTCCTTCGGCGCGTGTTTGCGCGCGTCTTCCGTCAGCTTCGTGGCCTCGAGCCATTCGCGCGCCGCGACATGCTGTTCGATGAGGCGGCGTGTGGCGAGGGGTGCTGTCACCTCATGCTGCATCAGCGCTTTGAACTGCGCGCGCGCATCGTCATGCTTGCCCTGACGCTGGAGGAGCTGCGCGGTGAGCAGCTGCGGCAGGGGGTCGTTTGGCAGCGCAGCGCTGGCTTTTTTCAGCGCATCCTGCGCGGTTTGCTCGTCCCCCATCGCCAGCGCGGTGACGCCCAGCGTGAGGTGGCGCAGGCCCGATTGCAGCGTGCGGTGCGCCTTGCGCACGCGACGGCGCTTCGGCCAGGTGAGAATTTTCCAGAAGGTAACGGAGACGAGCGCGACTACCAAAATCAGCGCGAGGAGCAGCACAGCGACGACGACAATATGCAGCGTGATATCGTAACCGAACCAGTTGATCGCGATTTCGCCCGGATGGGCAAACAGCCACTGACCGCTGATATAAAGGCCCGCGAGAATGAGCAAAAAGAGGAGGAACTGCACCATTAGTTATGCCCGCCGTAACTATCAAGTGCGTTAAGCGCCGCGAGCGCATCGGCGCGGTTGCGCGCGGTTTTTAGCCACTCTTCAAGCGGCGCGCGGGTGGTCGCATCCATGCCTTCGACGCTGCGCATGAGGGTTGGAATATCATCGCGCAGCACATCCTTGCGCAACGTGGCGTAAGCGTTGCTATCGTTCGTTTTTTTAATGCTGACGAGGCCCGCGAGATGCGTGTTGATTTTGCCAGCCAGGCTCACGTCATCCACCTTTTTGCTCTGCACGGCATTATCGATTGCCTCGCGCAGTTTCTGATTCAAATCCGCCTCGCTCGGGATGCCGCTTTCCGCGACCGTGCTCAGCGTTTCTGTTTCTTTTTTCGCCTCGGGGTGCAGCTTACTCCAGGCCGCAAGTTCGCTCGCGAAGCTACGTCCACTCATCGCACTCAGCTTCAGCGCCAGCAATTCCGAAGCGCCTGAAACCGGCTGTGGCGCTGCTACAGGAGCAGGGGTAGGCGCAGGTGCTGCAACCGCGGCAGCAGCCGGTTCGGGCTTTTTCTCTTCCACTTTTTTCTCGAGGGTTTCGATGCGCGCGGCAAGTGCGTCAAGCTTCGTATTCGTTTCTGTCAGTCTATCGGTGAGGGCCGCAAGCGCATCGCCATCGGGCTTCGCCGCGCTGCTCAAATTATCGAAACTCGATTGCAATGCGTCGATCCGTCGGCTGAGTTTCTCGCGCTCATTCGTCTGCTCACGCGCTTCCTGCCTGGCTTCCACCAACAAGCGGTCGCGCATCGCGAACACGCCGCCGCTCACCACAAGTAGCACCAGCGCGCAGCAAGTGGCCGCCACAACCCATTGCGCGTTACGTTTCGTTTCCGGTGCTTCGCTCTCGCTCATGCCACTCTCTTACAATGTTTTGGTCAGTTGTGAAACGATCAAATCACGTAATCCCTCGCGTGTGGGTTGATGGCTGGCACGCAGCTTCTTCCACGGCAGCTGACCCGCACTGGCGGCCACGTTCAGGCTGATGCAGAAGGCTTCGATACCGCGCGCGGATTCAATTTTATCTGCCTTCTGCAAAAGGCGATTCGCAATTTCTGCACTGCGCGTGGAGAAAAATACGACCGCATCCAGATCGAGTTCGGCGGGTAAAATTTCGACCGCATCGGCGCGGTAGACGGTGAGTTGATGGACAGAAATATGCGGGAGAAGTGGCGCGACATCCACGCTGATTTCTTCACCCGCCAGGTAAAGTAATGCATCGCATTCATTCAGCGCATCCGCAATGCGCGGCAACAGCGCGAGCATATCCGCATCGCCCGCGATAATATTGCTGAAAACCTGCACCCGTGCGGCTTCCGCTGTGGCATTGCCGACGCAGTAAACAGGCAGGGCGCGCCAATCCGCAGGAAGTTGCGCGAGCGCATGCGCGGCGTGGCGGCTGGTGAGAAGCAGCGCATTCGGTGTGGATGTTGGCAGAGTAAATGCTTGCGGATGAATCTCCATCACCGGCGCAACCACACTCTCAATCCCATATTGCGCAAGCTCTGCGGCGAGTGCTTCGCTATCCTCCCGCGGGCGGGTGAGCCAGATGCGCGGCCGCTTAGCCATGGTTCACCAGCAGGTGGCCGGCGATGGCGTGGAGCTCCTCGCCCAGTGTTTTGCCAAGTGCGGCGGCATCACACGCATCACCCGTAATTTCGCGGAAATGGCGGTCCGTACCATCGAGCGACAGCACCTCGCCGCGCAGATGCAGCTTATCATGCGTCAGCGTTGCGAGGCCCGCAATCGGCGTGCGGCAGGAGCCATCGAGGAGTTGGAGAAACGCACGTTCCGCAGCGAGCGCATTCATCGTCGGTGCGTGGCTAATCTTCGCAATTAGCTCGCAAATATCTTCGCGATCCGCGCGGCACTCAATCCCAATCGCGCCTTGCGCGACGGCTGGTAGCATGATTTCCGGCGCGATGAGTTCGCGAATATGCTGGTTGAGATTAAGGCGCGTGAGGCCCGCACTGGCAAGAAACGTCGCATCCGCGATTTTTTCGTCGAGCTTACGTAGCCGTGTTTCTACATTGCCGCGGAATTCCACCACCTGCACATCCGGCCGCTGGTGGAGCAATTGCGCACGGCGGCGGGCGGAGGAGGTGCCAATCGTCGCCCCCGCGGGCACCTCCGCCAGCGACGCACAATGCGGGCTCACCCAGGCATCGCGCACATCCGCGCGCTCGAGCATCCCGGCGATGATGAGGTTATCTGGCAAAATGCTCGGCACATCCTTCATCGAATGTACGGCGAGGTCGATCTCGCCCGTCAGCAGTAAATCCTCTAATTCCTTGGTAAACAGCCCCTTATAGCCCCAATCGGTGAGCTTTTTATGCAGCTCGCGGTCGCCCGCCGTCGTCATCGCAACAAGCTCAAACTGCGCATCCGGCAGCTGTTTCGCGAGTGCGTCCTGCACCATTTCCGCTTGCGCGCGGGCGAGTTTGCTGGCACGGGTGCCGATGCGGATAAGGCGGGATTTGGGATTGGGGATTCGGGATTCGGGTGAGAGCATAGAAGCGAGTTATAGGATGATTATGCAAAGAAGAGAAGCCCAATCCCCAATCCCCAATCCCCAATCCCGTTCTTCGCGCATCGTATTGGGGATTGAATCAAGCTGCGACGAAACCGCCATCGCCCTCGTGCGCGAGGATGGCGCGGTGCTGGCGCAGGCGCTCGCCACGCAGCAGAAGGAGCATGCGCCTTACGGCGGCGTGGTGCCAGAAATCGCCGCGCGGGCGCATCTCGCGCAGATCGATCGGCTTTACCGGCAGGTGATGGCGGAAGCGAACCTCACGCTTGACCAGGTGGATGCGATTGCGGCGACGAGCGGCCCCGGCCTCATTGGCGGCGTGATTGTGGGCGTGATGCTCGGTAAGGCGCTCGCGGCGGCGGCGGATAAGCCGTTCATTAGCATCAACCATCTCGAGGGCCATGCGCTCACCGTGCGCCTCACGCACCACACGCAATTTCCGTATTTCCTGCTGCTCATTTCCGGCGGCCATTGCCAGCAGTTGATCGTACGCGGCGTGGGCGATTATATCCGCCTCGGTGGCACGAAGGATGACGCGCTGGGCGAAGCTTTCGACAAATGCGCGAAGATGCTGGGCTTGCCTTATCCTGGCGGCCCGGCGCTCGAGCGCGCGGCGAAGCATGGCAACCCGCGTGCTTATGATTTCCCGCGCCCGCTGAAGGGTACGGAGGGCTGCGATTTTTCTTTCAGCGGCCTCAAAACCGCGGTGCGCCTCACCATTGAAAAAGAAGTCGCGCGCGTGGGCAGCTTAACGCCAGAAATCATTGCAGATGTCGCCGCGAGTTTCGAAGCTACGGTGCTGGATGTGCTGAATGATCGCGTGGGTCGTGCGCTCGCAATCGCGAAGGAACATAACGTCACTGCGCTTGCCGTTGCACGCGGTCCTCCAGGTGCAGGCGCACCGCGCGCGCTAGGACGACCTTC
>JBEHYI010000151.1:0-4454 GCA_048498255.1 Pseudomonadota bacterium
AGCCTGGTGCGCGAGCAGAAGCTCGCAACTGAGGTGAGCGCTTCGTATGACGCGATCAATATCGGTCCATCACTCTTCAAAATTGAGGTGACGCCCGCGCCGGGGGTGACACTGTCGCAGGTGGAAGCGGCGCTCGATGCGGCACTGACGCGGATTCTCGCCAATCCGCTCGATAGTGCGGCCATGGCGCGCTCGCGCACCTCGATTCAGGCCGAAATCACCTACGCGCAGGATGGGCTGCAGCAAATTGCAAACACGATGGCGGAGCTCTATGCGGTCGGGCTCGATGAGCGGTATTTTTACGAATGGTCGAACGTGATTGCGGGGGTGACGGACGAAGCGGCGCTTGCCGCCGCGCGCGGGGTGATGAAGCCGACTAACAGCGTGACGGGCTACTTGCTGCCGGAGGAAAAACCGGTGCCGATGGCGGTGCCGCAAGCCGCTGCAACGGAGGCTCCGCATGCGCCGTAATCTTGGGATTTTGCTGCTTGCTTGCGCGCTGTTTGCTGCGCCGGCAATCGCTGCCGTTGAAGTTGAAACCACCAATCTCGGCCATGGGGTGAAGGCTTGGTATTCGGTGAATGACGCGGTGCCGGTGGTGGATGTGGTGCTGAGCTTTGAAGGGGCAGGCAGCGCTTCGGACGCCGAGGGAAAATCGGGCCGCGCGGCCTTTGCGGCCTCACTGCTGACGGAGGGCGCAGGCGCGCTCGATAGCACCGCCTTCCGCCACGCGCTCGAGGAAAAGGCGATCACGATCGATGCCTCGACCGAAGAAGATCGCTTGCGCATCCATATTTATTGCCTGCGTGAACATGCCGTGCGCGCGGGTGAGCTGCTGGCGCTGGCGCTGAAATCGCCGCTCTTGGCCGAGGCCGATCAGGCGCGCATGAAGGCGGAAATCACGTCGCTGATTCAGCAGCTCGACGAGCGCCCATCCTACCGCGCCGGGCGGTTGCTAACGGAGCGCGGCTTCAAGGGCCACCCGTATGCCAATGCGCCTTACGGTACGGCGGCGAGCCTCGCGGCGCTTTCGGCGCAGGATGTGAAGGATTACCTCGCGACCTATGTCACCCGTGGCAATGTGCTGGTTGCGGCCTCGGGCGATGTCGATTCGGGCCTGCTGAAGGATATGCTCAAGCCCGTGGTCGAGGCGCTTAATGAGAATGATTCGGGTGCGGTTTCGGTGACGCGCACCACGATGGTGGGCGGTGGCGAAGTGTTGAAGGCTGCCATGCCCGTGCCGCAAACCAGCATCCTGTTCGCTGCCCCTGCGATTGCGCGCGACGATGCGCGGTTTTATGCGCTGTATTTGCTCAACCATATCCTCGGCGGCAGCGCGCTGTTCTCGCGGTTGGGCGAGGATATGCGCCAGCAAAAAGGCCTGGTTTATGGTGTCGATACGGATCTTGAAATGAAGCGCGGTGCTTCCCTCATCGAGGGGTCGATGGCGACGCGCAATGCGAGTGCGGATGAGGCGCTCGAGGAAGTGAAAAAAGTGCTTGGCGAATTGCATGATCACGGCGTGACGACCGAGGAATGCGCGGATGCGAAAGGCTATGTACTCGGCGCGTTTGCCCGCCAGCTTGATAGCAGCCGCTCGGTAACAAATTTGCTGATGTCGATGCAGATCCATCATCTCGGCGAAGATTACGTGACCAAGCGCGAACAGCTTTTCACCAAAGTGTCCTGCGCGGATATTAACGCCCTGGCGGCGGAGCTGCTCGCGCCCTCGCGCTTCCTGTTTGCGGTGGTGGGCGGCAGCCCAGAAACCGGCGAAAAGGGCCCGATTAAGCCAGCAGCGGCTGGTCATCAGGATGTGAAGTGAGCAGCGTACGCATCCGCCGTTTACCGCCGACATTGGTGAACCAAATTGCGGCCGGGGAGGTGATCGAACGCCCGGCTTCGGTGGTGAAAGAACTCGTCGAAAACGCGATCGATGCCGGTGCGAATGATATCGATATTGCGCTCGAGCAAGGCGGTGTGTCGCTCATTCGCGTGCGTGATAATGGGCGGGGCATGAATGCGCAGGAATTGCCGCTGGCGCTTGAGCGGCACGCGACCAGCAAGCTGCCGGACGATGATCTGCTCGCGATTCATTTCATGGGGTTTCGGGGTGAAGCGCTGCCCTCGATTGGTTCCATCGCGCGCCTCATGATTGCGAGCCGTGCGCGCGGTAGCGAAGAGGCATTTGCGATCACGGTCGAAGGCGGTGCGGCAAGTGCCATTACCCCTACTTCCATGAGCGAAGGCACGCTCGTCGAGGTGCGGGATTTGTTCTACGCCATCCCCGCTCGCCTCAAATTTTTGAAGAGTCCGCGCGCGGAAATCACCGCGGTCGTCGATATCATCGAGCGCCTCGCCATGGCGCATCCCGATATTCGGTTCCGCCTGAGCCATGACGGGCGCACCACGCGCGATTTTGCAGCGTTGACAATGGATTGGGTGAGTGCCGCGCCTGAGCGACTCGAGAAGATTTTGGGCCATGGATTCGCGGCGAATACGGCTTTGGTCGATATGCAGCGCGAGGGGATTCATGTGACCGGCTTTGCGGGCTTACCCACCTTCAGCCGCAGCACTTCCCAAGCGCAGTATTTGTTCGTGAATCGGAGGCCCGTGCGCGACCGGTTGCTGCTCGGCGTCATCCGCGCAGCGTATCAGGATTACCTCGCGCGGGATCGCTATCCGGTGGCGGTGCTGTTTCTCGAGGTGCCCACCGAGCAGGTGGATGTGAATGTGCATCCGGCGAAATCCGAGGTGCGGTTTCGCGATAGCCAGCTGGTGCGTGGGTTGATTTTAAGCGCGCTACGGGCAGCGATTGGCACCACAGCGCAGCGGTCGTCCACTACTGTTGCGACGGATGCGCTAGCGGCGTTCCGCGCGGAGCCCTACCGCCTAGAGAATAACGCGCTCGAGCTCCTCAGCGGCAACCCCTACAGCAAACCGGGCGATGGATTTGCCGCCCCCAAAACGCCGCTCTGGGGTGGTAGCTATTTGCCGCCGCAACACCGCGCGGAGCAGGTGCAGGTCATGGAGATGCGCGCGGCGGAGCGGGTGGAGAGCTATCCGCTCGGAGCTGCTGTCGCGCAGCTGCACAACACCTATATTGTGGCGCAGACGGAAGCCGGCCTCGTCATTGTCGATCAGCATGCGGCGCATGAGCGCATTATGTATGAGAAATTCAAAGCGGCGATGGTGGCAGGCGGTGTGCCGCGCCAGATATTGCTGATTCCCGAAGTGGTGGAGCTGACGGATCTGCAGGCAGCGCGCGTGATGGGGCGCGCGGCGGAATGGGCGCAGCTTGGGTTAGTGCTTGAGCAGTTTGGCGAGGCGACGCTGCTGGTGCGCGAAGTGCCGTCGCTTTTGGGCGATACGAATGTGGTCGGCCTGGTGCAGGATTTGGCGGATGATTTGAGCCTGTATGAGGATGGGTTGGCGCTTGCAGATAAGCTTGAGGCGATACTTTCCACGATGGCGTGCCATGGCAGCGTGCGGGCGGGGCGTACACTCACGCTTGGCGAGATGAACGCGCTGTTGCGGCAGATGGAAGCGACGCCTTTCTCGGGCCAATGCAATCATGGGCGGCCGACTTATGTTGCGCTCGCCAAGGGCGATGTGGAGAAATTATTTGGTAGGCGGTGATTGCGCGACAGCCATGCCACGCGTCATTCCCTGAATTTTTCTCTTGAGGAAAAATTCTAGGGGAATCCAACTTCCTTCTTTCTTCAATAAAGATGGATCGCCCTAGAATTTGCGAGAAGAGCAAATTCAGGCGATGACGCGTGGAGAGACCAATGGCTCCAACACCGTTTGGAACGCGCCCATCTTTACGACTTATCCACAAGCAAAGCGCCGACCTTCATCAAATCTTTATAATTCGCGTGGTATACTCCGCTTATCGGTTGAGGGAGGGTTTATGCAGAATCATTTCACTTACGATGAGTTGACGCCACTCGAGCAATGTATTGCGAATTTCATGGCGCAGCAACATACGCGCAGCGAGCAAAAGCGCGAAAAATCGGCAAAGAAACAAGAGCCCGTTCTGAACTCCTGAATCGGGCCCGCTCGGCAAGTAATCTTTTATTGCTCCGCGAGATCGCCTACTGGTGATCGCTGCGCGCCGCTCCGATGGCTGATGGCTCCCTCGCCCAGCTCGGTAGTAGCTAACTTCTCATGCAGTGCTTAATGCCGAAAATGCCGCATGCCGGTAAACAGCATGGCGATGCCGTGTTTGTTCGCGGCATCGATCACTTCTTGGTCGCGCATACTGCCACCGGGCTGGATGATGAGGCCGATACCCGCTTCCGCGGCGAGTTCCACATTATCCGCGAACGGCAGGAAGGCTTCCGACGCAAGGGCCGCGCCTTTCGGGTCGTGGCCGTAGCGGCGGGCTTTGTCGACGGCGATACGCACGGAATCGCCGCGGCCGCGCTGGCCGGCGCCGATGCCGATGGCCA
>JBEHYI010000152.1:0-4453 GCA_048498255.1 Pseudomonadota bacterium
GGCTCGTCCCGGGATCTCCCTCCACATGCGCTAATGTCTTTTAAGTAAGGATCACAGCGTGTTTCAGGGGATCCCGGGACGAGCCCGGGATGACAGCTTCAACTTCATCCATGTGCTCACTATGAATTTCACCCCACCCCCTGCCGATTGCCCGCTTTGCCCACGTCTGGTCGCATTTCGCGAGGCGAATAAAGCGCAGTTTCCACAGTTTTATAATGGGGCGGTGCCGCCGTTTGGCTCGATTGATGCGGAGATGTTGGTGGTGGGTCTCGCGCCTGGGCTTAAGGGCGCGAATGCGACGGGGCGTCCATTCACAGGGGATTATGCCGGTATTGTACTGTATGAGGCGCTTGCCAAAAATGGTCTAGCCAAGGGAGAGTATAAAGCACGTCCGGATGATGGTTTTGCACTTTTAAATGTACGTATAACCAATTCTGTGCGCTGTGTACCACCCGAAAATAAGCCGACACCGGTGGAAGAAAAGACGTGTAATCCGTTCCTGATTCAGGAGCTCGCGGCGATGAAGCATTTGAAGCTGATTTTATCGCTGGGCCTCACCTCACACCAGGCGGTGCTGAGGAATTTCAAGCTGAAGGTGAAGGATTATAAATTCGCCCATGGCGCAGTGCATCAGCTGCCGAATGGCTTGGTGCTGCTCGATAGTTACCATACCAGCCGGTATAATGTGAGCACGGGCCGCCTGACGCAGGCGATGTTTGACAAGATTATCGAGACGGCGAAAATCCTACTATAGTCTTGCCGCGGGCCTCTTTGGCCTCGGTGCGGCCATGACGGCGTGCCGCATTTAACGCAGAAAAGCTGGGTCTGCCGTAACGGTTATCGATCGCCGTTTTTGTGTGTTTCTCGAGTAATTGTTCAGCTTCCTTAATATCGGCGCGTGTTGTTTCGCCGCCCAGTCCCAGCTCAAATTTCCTTTGCAAATAGGCCAAATTGCGGGTCGCGAGCAAAATATGCTGATGCACCTCTTGCTTTGATTCCTGCTGCGATTCTTGTTCTGGCGATGACATGGGGCATCCTCTGAATTTCTACCTTTTATACCCCCTTTTCATGACGGTTTGATGACGAAAACGACAAAAACGTCGCCTTTATTAATCTCCCGTTAACCATCCCCATGCTAAATTGCTCGGATTATTCGGTTTTACCGGTCCGCGGCGGACCGTCTCGAGGAAATTCCATGGCCCATACCCAAAGCGAAATTGTAATGATTACCACCCCGCATGGGCATGAGGTGCGCGCGGAGCTGGAATATGACAGTTTCGCGGTGCGTCATGCCAAGGTGGTGAATCACTATACCGGGGTGATGAAGCCGCTCGACGCCGAGACGACCGAGACGTTGGCGCGGGCGCTGAAGGCGAAGCAAGTGTATGAACATGCGATTGCCGAGACGAAGGCGGTGGAAAAAACGCTGCAGGGGTTTGGCAATCTCGCGGCGGCGCTGGGTAATCAGCACCCGGCGCTTGAGCCCTATTGGCGCGAGGCGGAGCAGCACAAAACCATCGCACAGGATATGCGTGACCGCGCGCGGCATTTCCATGACGATGCGATGGCGGCGATCGATAAGCTCGCGGGGGATTAGTCTCTAAAACAGCCCTTTAATCGCATTTCCCAACCCATCGAACGCGCCGGGTTTATGGCCCAAGCCACATTGCGGTGTGGCATTGGGTTTGAGTTTGCACCAGCTGGCGCCCACATTCTGGCAGGCCGTGCCGCTGATGGTTTGCTGGATTTGGTGGACCTTCAACACTTCCGTAAAGGTACGGCACACCGCGCCGCTGCTGTTGGTGAAAGTTTTGAGTGGGCGCAGTGATCCCTGGATATTGTAATAGTCCCAGCTGCGGGCCTCGCCATCTGGCGTGGTGGCAAGGATATTGTAGAAATTTTTGCTGTAATTGGTGCGTTCCGGTTCGCTCATTAGTGCGTAAGTATCGGTGGCGAAGGCGCTGTCGCCATCCTCGCGGATGGTCACGGGCTCGACGAGCGGGACGGGGCCTTTGGGGGCTTTGGCTTGGCGCTCGGTCTTTTCTTTGGGCTTCAAATTATCCACAGCGTGGGGGTCCTTTTTCAGCGCGAAATAAAGGATCGCGATGGCGATGATGACGAGGCACAGGACCGTGTGCCGCGCGAAGATTTTGAGCGGGATGAGTAGCACATGCGTCGAGATGCCGAGCAGCCCCATGCCCATGCGGATAAGCACGAAGGGCAGCATGAGGACGGTAAGGATGAGGTGGATCATGGGGTGAGGATAGCAGAGTTGCGCCGTAATTGGCAGAATGAATTATACCCTGAGGAAACCCACGCGTTTCATGGTTTCTTCGAGGATGGGCTGGGCGATGGTGCGGGCTTTTTCGGCACCGGTTTTGAGGATGGTGTCGAGGGTGGTGTTGTCCGCCATCAGCTCGCGCATGCGGGCGGTGATGGGGCTAAGTTTCTCGACCGCGACATCCGCCAGCGCGCCTTTGAAAACGGAATTTTGCGCGGTGGCATATTCAGTGGCGATATCCTGCGGGGTGCGGTCCGTCAGCGCCGCGAAAATGGTGAGAAGGTTTGCGACTGCGGGGCGCGCTTCGGGCTCGTAGGTGATGCCCGCGGTCGAATCCGTCTGCGCTTTTTTGATTTTGGCGGCGATGGTGTCGGCATCATCCGTCAGCGTGATGCGCGAGAGGTCGGAGGGGTCCGATTTGCTCATTTTTTTGGTGCCATCTTTCAGGCTCATGACACGGGTGGCGGTGCCCATGATCAGCGGCTCGGGCAGGGGGAAAAACTCCTCGCCATACGCACGGTTGAAGGCCCCCGCGATGTCGCGTGCGAGTTCGAGATGTTGTTTTTGGTCCTCGCCGACGGGGACATGCGTGGCGTGATAACCGAGGATATCCGCGGCCATGAGGACGGGGTAGGCGTAGAGGCCGAGCGGGGCGGCTTCCTTATTTTTGCCGGATTTTTCTTTAAACTGCGTCATGCGGTTCAGCCAGCCAAGCGGCGTGTGGCAGTTCAAAATCCAGCCCAGTTCCGCATGCATGGTGACGGCGGATTGGGGGAAGATGGCGGAGCGTTTGGGGTCGATGCCGCAGGCGATGTAGGCGGCGGCAGTTTCGCGCGTGTTGCGCAGCAAATCCGCCGGGTTTTGCGGCACGGTGATGGCGTGCAAATCCGCCAGCATGAACAAACATTCGTGGCTATTTTGCAGCCCCACCCAATTGCGAATCGCGCCGAGATAATTGCCCAGATGCAGGTTTCCCGTGGGCTGAACGCCGGATAATACGCGTGGTTTGGTCATGATTTTCTCCTTGGAATGAGGCTGTAGCGCCTTTTTTCGCGGCATTCCAGTGCAAAGCTGCGGTGGTGCTGAAACAGGGCTTATTTGCTGAAATAGAGGAGAAATGTGATGTTGCAACGCACCATAAAATCCCAACAATTTCATCGAACTGTCACATTTCTCATCGGCGGCCTGTGCTAAAAATAAATCTAGGAACAAAAACATGTCGCAAATCATTGCACAACATAGCGAGACTGAACCCAAGCGCGAGCCGCTGCCGCCGGTGGAACATCAGGACCAATTGCCGGGTATAAGCCATGCCGGGGCGAGCGATGCGCAGGCGGCGCCTTCTGCGAACGATAATCAGTTTTCGGCGAATGATAATGCACCTGCTGCCGAGGCCGCACCTGCGACGGGCATAGGCGGCTGGCTGGCGCATAACCGCTGGTTCACCAAGGAGCCGCTAAGCTATACGCTGTACCAATTCTTCCGCTCGACCATCGCGGCGATTCCGTATGCATTCGGTATGGCGGCGGGGCATCACGCGTTTGGGCTGATGAGCGCGAAGGGCCAGAAAATGGGCCTGACAGAAGAGGGCATCAAGGCGTTCACCGAGGGCGTGAAAGTGGTGCAAAACGGTGTGGAATCCACCGTGAAGGGCTTAGCGGCAGTCGATAAGGTGGCGGAATTCCACAAGCCGGGCCTCGAAGGCATGGTCGGCCGCAATATGATGCGGCTTGGCAATTCGCCTCTCAACGCTGCGATTCAGATTGCGCTTGGCTTTACCATGTTCCGTTTCACCGGCGGCATTATCAAAAACCTGCGCGACCGGGTGATGAACGAAAAGAATAGCGAGCAGGACACGGTGCGCGAGGTGAAAGCCGCGCCGAAAACGATTGCGGAGACGATTAAAATCAACTGGCCGGCGGAATCGACCGGTACACCGATTGCGGCGCTGGTGCTGGGCTTCATGAATGCGGCGTACACGCCGGTGGTGAATTTGGTGCGGGATAAGAGCAAATCTTTCCTCAACCAGGTGGGCGAAGTGTGGGGCCCGAAATCGAAGCTGCTGCAAAACGCGGCGGTGTGGACGGCGAGCTACAGCCTGTTTTTCCTGCTCGCGGAGTCGTTGTTCAAGGATAAGCAGATTCAACGCGGGCATTGGAAAGGCCACCCGAA
>JBEHYI010000153.1:0-4444 GCA_048498255.1 Pseudomonadota bacterium
CTGCTACCGCGCGGCCGATAGTATGACCCAGCATATCGCTGACCCGGCTGAACGACGGAAGGAACAGTACGAGATTGTGCATAGCGCAGAGTTCGAGCGCCTGGTGCGCAAAGGTGCCCTTGCCTGCATCTGGCATGATGGCGACGAGATTTACGGAGAGCCAACCACGGTGCATAGCCGCAATGTCAGCGGCAGCGCCGAGCAGGATTCAAGCCAGGGGCTGAAAGTGCTGCATTATGCGCTCACCTGCGCCATGGGCGCGATTGAGGAGCAGCAAAAAACGGGCTCTCTCCGCCCAGTGCTGCAATTTCTGGGGGTGCTGCAAGAACCCCTCTCCAGCTTCTTCAGCCAATCCCAAAAAATGCGTGAGAAAGGCAATGTTAAAAAGGTAGGGTATGAGGCTATTTTTGCAGCAATGAAGCACCACCCTGCCCCCACCATTTCACCTGAGGGGAAAGCACGGGTTAACCAAGCACTGCGCTATTATGCGGTGGCGGAGGGAAAAATCCCCGAATGGCATCGCCTTACCGGACAGCCAACTTCCGTATCTGCTTCCCCTAGCGCTGGCGACCTATTTCTCTGCAACAGTGTTAAATCCTGCGATCGCAACGAAGGTAATAGCCATTACCGTCATTTCATTCTTGATGTCGGTACAGAACATATTGCACTGCAAAAGAATAATGCTGCAACTATTTCGCACGAAGAAAAGTTGCAGCAAATTCACGCGCGCGATGGCAGCATCATCCACGGTAAGCCAGGCCGTGAACAACTGGCCGAATGCAATTTGCTGCGCGATCAGGCCGTGCCTTTCACCTCGCTAGGCATGTACAAAAACTTTGACTATGGCGAATCAAAAATCGGTGCGGTATTGCAATCCGCCCATACCCGACTGGAGAAAGCCGTTGCGCAGCAATGCGCCCTGGCAAGCTATCAGAACCTCGCACTACTGCTTGCCAGTGGTCCACGTTATTTCGACCGTTTTCCGGAGAAGCGTGAGGATTATAAAGAGCAGATGGAAACAGCAAAAACCAAACCAACCCTTGACGTTTTCCGCACCGAACAGCGCGCGCTGCAAGTCGCTTATTACGACGAACGCCGGCAGTTCCCCACCCGCGAGCAGCGCGCCCCGCGCCGCTATTTTCCGCAAGTCATCACCCGCCAGGAACTCATCAGCACCATCCAACAAACCATGCAGTTAATTGCCGAAGGCAGATGGCAGGAAATGCAGGTAAATGGTAACTATGAAGGATTGCTGAAACGCACTGCCGATCTGCCGGAAGGCTTCGACCTCAACCGCCCTGTCAGCCGCGCGGCTTAAACCGGCAGCACTTCCCGCATCAAACTCACGATAATGCCCTCGCGCACCCCACGATCGGCGATGGTGATTTTATCGATCGGAAAGGTGCGGGCGATGGCTTCGAAAATCGCACAGCCACTGAGGATGAAGTCAGTGCGCGAGGCGCCGATGCAAGGATGCGCGGCACGCGCGGCGGGCGACATGCGCATCAAGGTCTGCGTCGCCCCGCGAATATCGCTGATGCTCAACTTTATCCCATCGATTTTTGAACGGTCGTAATGCGGTAAATCCAGGTGAATCGCGGCTAAGGTGGTGACAGTGCCGCTAGTGCTCAGCATCTGCACATCCTCTTTCCACATGCGGTTGGCGATCTGGTTATCGCGCTCCATCGGCGTCAGTAACCCACAAATTTTTGCGACGATTTCCTCGAAATACATTTCGGTGAAGGCCGGCCCGCCGAACTGCTCGCTCATATTCATCACGCCGTAAGGCAGCGAAACCCAATCCTGAATCAGGTGGCGCTTGTGCGAATTCAGCGGCTGCTCACCATCAATCTTCACCCACATGAACTCGGTGGAACCGCCGCCAATATCGAACGCCAGCGCGTAATTCGTCTCCTTCGCGAGCAGCGACGAACAGCCCAAAAACGCGAGGCGCGCCTCCTCCTCGTTGCTGATAATATCGATCGATAAGCCCAGCTCATCCCGCACGCGGGCCAAAAACTGCTCAGCATTCACCGCGCGGCGACAGGCCTCCGTCGCCACGAAGCGGAATTTCGCAATACCGTAGCGGCTGAGTTTCTGCTTACAGGTCGCAAGTGCCCGCATGGTGCGGCGCATCGCCTCGTCCGAGAGTTTGCCGGTATCGCTCACCCCCTCGCCGAGGCGCACAATGCGCGAATAGCTATCCACCACTTTCAGGGTTTTATGTTGGCTATGCTGCTGAAAACTGGGCTTCGCGATCAGCAACCGGCAGTTATTCGTCCCCAAATCGAGCGCGGCGTAAAGCTCGCCAGCCCCTTCCGGGCGCAAGGCATCCTGCACGGGCTCCTGGGCCCCAAGTTGCGATAGATCCTGTTTCATGCCGCCCACTATAGGGCCATTCCACTCAAGAATTCAAGGGCCTTAGCCAGATTATGCCCGTGGTCCGCCCCCATTAACCAAAGTTTAAACAAACCTATGGTAAAAACAAGGCTATGGGCTGGCTACAAACCATCGGAAGCATGCTTTCTGTAGGTGCGGCATCGGGCGAAATGATGCTGGATGCCAAGGCGCATGCCGCGCGCGTCGAAACCACCAATGATTATAAAAAACAAGCGCTTGATATGGCACTCACCGCCGCCAAAGCGGAAGGCCGCAAGCCGACGATGACGGATTATTTCATCGCCGCCGAGGCGATTGGCCAAGAGAAGCATTTACCCGCAGATCAGTGGAACGCGAAAGTCTATTCCAACCTTTCCGGCCAAACCCTCACCGGCTTTCAGGTCAACCGCGCCGACCTCGAACCCCCACGCGACGTGCAGCTTTACGCCACCCAGCAAGCCGCCCAGCGCGCCGAAAGTGAGGGCCGCGCCGTCACCCGCCTCGATGTCTTGCGCGCCCAGCAAACCATCATGCGCAGCGGCCAGAAGGTGCCCAGCATTCAGCAAAGCACCGCCCAGCTGAAAACCCTGCAAACCCACGGCATCGAGGATTTCGAGAACATGCTCGACCTTGACGGCGACCATTGCATCAGCAAACTCTACGCGGAAATCGATGGCAACACCGCCTTCGAAAAAACGATCTTCGATGGCTGTAGCTTCCACCCCGCCGATACCGTCATGGGCAAGCACCGCGCCGACCCGAACAACCCCGAGCACGGGGTCGCTATCGCCACCGGCGCGATCTACCGCAACGTGACCCTCGATGGCTTGGATGCAGGCAGCCAGTTGACCTTTGGCGAAAACAGCATCTGCGAAAATATCACCGTCACCGGCATCAATCGCGGCCACATTCATTTTGAGGGTGGCACTAAGGTGAGCGGCATCGATATCAGCGGCGTCAGCGCAAACATCACCATGGCGGATAACGCGCATATCAGCCATGTCAAAACCAGCGAGACGACCAGCATCATCAGCCTGCATATGGGCAAAAACGCGATTCTTTCGGATTGCGACCTGCGCCCCGCCATGCTCTCGCTCGACTGCAAATTCGAGCCCGGTGCGACCTTGCAAAGCGTGCAGTTAAGCAGCCATAACGTGCGCGGTGCCGATGGCCAGCCGATTATCGGCGAAAAAATCGATTTCAGCGGGCTTAATTTGCGCAATGTCTCCATCGATGGCAAAGCGATCAAAACCAAGGAGGACCTCAAGCAATTCGGCTTCGGGTTCGATGCCACTACCAACGTCAGCGCCAGCGTGGAATTCATCCAGCAATGCGAGGTGAAGGAAATCCGCGCGGTGATGCAAACCATGAACCAAAGCCTCGCGAAACCGGCACCTGCCGCCCTCGCGCCCGCAGCAATTGCCGCGCCTGTCGCAGCGGTCGAGGCCCCGGCCAGCAGCGACCCGCTCGCCCAAATCCGAGCCGCCATGCAAAAATCCCTCGGTGAGATCGGTCGCGAGCTGACCCCCGAAGAAAACAAAGCCTTGGCGCTCAACCAGCAAGCCATCGAGGCCCAAAAGGAGAAAGCGCGCAGCAATGCCCCTTCCCTCCTGCCGCCGCTGGGCAGCCGCGGTTAGGCGCTTTAGGCCCGAATACCCTTGCAATTTAGTCGGGCATCCACTATTTCCGCCTCAAATCATGATTGAGGCTTTATGACCATGCTCGCCAAAGCAGCGAACCAAAATCTCGAATCCGTCACCCGCCCCAGCAAGGACGAGGCGATGGAAGCCGTGCGCACGCTGATCCGCTGGGCGGGCGACAACCCGGCGCGCGAAGGCCTGCTCGAAACCCCGAAACGCGTGGTCGAAGCCTACGAAGAATTCTATGCCGGTTACGCCGAAAACCCGGAAGACGTGCTCGCCAAAACCTTCGAGGAAGTGGCGGATTACGATGAGATCGTGCTGCTCAAGAACATGACCTTCGAATCGCATTGCGAGCATCATATGGTGCCCATCATCGGCCGTGCGCCACGCCTCGTAGTCGGCCGCGGCGATCGCGAAGCCGA
>JBEHYI010000154.1:0-4390 GCA_048498255.1 Pseudomonadota bacterium
GCTTGAAAAAATCGCGGTTAATTATAACGACGAGCATTTCCACGGCCGCGAGCGCGACATTGCCGAACAGGTGTTTCGCCTGCTGATGAAGGATGTGGCGCTGCGCGTGCGCGAGACGCTCGCCGACCGCATCAAGGATAATGTGAATATCCCGCGCGATATTGTGCTGCATTTGGCGAATGATGTGGAATCGGTCGCGAACCCGGTGCTGAAACATAGCAAGGTGCTGAGCGATGCGGACCTTGTGAGCATTGTTGAGAAAAGCCATGATATTGGCAAATTGGTGGCGATTACGCAGCGCGAGGTGGTGTCGCCGCGGGTGAGCGATGCGCTGGTCGAGACGCGCTATGCGCAGGTGATGAACTCGCTGCTGAGCAACGAGGGCGCGTCGCTGAGCGACCGAGCGTTTGAGAAAATTGCCGAGGATTTCCGCAACAACGCGGAGGTGATCGAAGCGCTGTCGAAAAAGCCGAAATTGCCGATGACGATTGTCGAGCGCATCATCACGCAGGTGAGCGGCACGGTCGCGGCGGAGCTGAAGGATAAATACAAGCTGAGCGATCAGGAGCTGACCAAAGGCGCCAACCATGCGCGCGAAGATTTCATGGTGCAGCTGCTCGAGAGTGAGCACACGCAGGAAGAGGTGGTGGCGCTCGTCACCCAAATGGCGGATGAGGACCGGCTGACGCCCTCCATCGTGATGACGGCGTTGTGCCGTGGGCAATTGCTGTTTTTCTCGGTGGCGATGGCGCAATTTGCGAGCATTCCGGTGGCAAATGCGATGCGGTTGATTGCAGATCGCGGCGAGTTTGGCTTTAACGGCCTCTATGAAAAATCCGGCTTGCCGGATACGATGATCGATGCGGTGCGCCTGCTGCTGCGCGCGGTGCAGGATATGAAGGGCGATAGTTCCATCCCGGGCTCGATGCTCTATGCGAACCGTCTCGCCGAGCGGGTGATCGTTTCCGCCGGTGCGCAGCAGATTGAGTATTTGCCGTATTTTATTGCGCTGATTCGCCAGAACCAGCATCGTAGCGGTTAAGGTTTTTTCCATTATCTCTTCTATTGTCATTGGCGAATGGCTCGACTAACGTCGGCCCATGGAAACCACGCCCCGCATTGCCTGCCTTGCCGATAGTTCGCCCAAAGCCCAAGCGGCCTATGCGGAATTGTCGAAGCGTTACAACTTCATCGATATTGCGGGCAAGCGCACCAAGCCGGATGTGATTGTGGCGCTTGGCGGCGATGGATTCATGCTGCAGGTGCTGCACAAATACATGCACCGCAATATTCCGGTCTATGGCATGAATTGCGGCTCGGTTGGGTTTTTGCTCAACAGCTACCATGCGGAAAATTTGCATGAGCGCATCGCGAATGCGCGGCGGGCGACATTGCACCCGCTGGTGATGTATGCGCGCACGCGCGATGGCAAGGAGCGCCAGGAGCTGGCGATCAACGAAGTATCGCTGTTTCGCGAAAGCCGCCAGGCGGCGAAAATTTGCATTTCGATCGACCATGTGGTGCGCGTGCAGGAGCTGGCGGCGGATGGGATTTTGGTCGCGACCCCGGCAGGCTCGACCGCGTATAATTTCTCGGCCGGTGGGCCGATCATTCCGCTCAATGGCGGGTTGCTGGCGCTGACCCCCATTGCGCCGTTCCGCCCACGGCGCTGGCGCGGGGCGCTGCTCAACCATCAATCGAGCATTACGTTCGAGGTGCTCGAGCCCGAGAAGCGCCCGGTTTCGGCGGTGGCCGATTTTACCGAAGTGCGCGATGTGGTGAGCGTCTCCGTGTTTGAAGACCGCAACATCGCGCTCTCGCTGCTGTTCGACCCCGAGCATAATCTCGAAGAGCGCATTACCACCGAACAATTTTCATTCTGAAGTGATTTCTATGGTCAATTTCGTCGTCTCACCTTTACAAAAACTCACGTAGCGCTGCTACGCTCAAGTTTTTGTAAAGGTGAAACTCCTAGAACTTGCCGCATATAAATCACTTCAGATACCCCAACTACTAAAGGTTATGATCATGAATCAGAAAAAAGAGACCACGGTGGCGATCATTATGTTTCTGGGCGTGTTGCTTGGGAATACGATTATTTTTTCCATCGTGCCGCGGTTACAGAGTGCCGAATCAGGGTTTGGGTATAACCCTTTCCAGATTCTGTTTTGCTACAGTGCGATTGCGACCTTGTGCATGCTGCCTTGGGCGCTCAAACAAGGTAAGGCAGGCCTTCGCACCACACGTTGGAAACATTATTTTATGCGTGCGGTGCTGGAATATGGGGCGTATGCGCTGACGCTCACTTCGCTTGGCTATGTGTTTGCGCCGGAGAGTGATTTTACGCTGCCGATGCATACGGCGCTGAATTTTATCACACCGATTTTGGCAACGATTGCGACTATTTTCATTTTGAAGGAACGTGGCGGTTTGCATACATGGCTCGCGCTGCTTGCTGGCATTATCGGCGTGCTGGTGATCACGCGCCCTGGCATGATTCCGCTCAACCCCGGTGTGCTTTATGCGCTCGGCGCTGCTGTCGGTTTTTCGCTGTGTGGTGTGGTGATCAAATTGCTGTGCAGCACGGAATCGCCAATGCATATTGCGTTTTATATGCTGCTGATGACAACGGTTTTCTCGATTCCGATGGGGTTGCTGCATTGGACCAACCCATCACCGGAAGGTTGGGCGTTGCTGGTCGTCATTGGTCTACTCACCTACAGCGTGCAGTGGCTGGTGGGTAAGGCGATCTCGAAAGTGCCGTATATGGTGATCATTCCGCTGAATTTTGTGCAGCTGATTTTTTCGGCTATTGCGTCGAAGCTCGTCTATCACAAAGATATTGACGGGTGGACGCTTGCAGGCGCGCTGATCATTCTCGCCGGTGCGGTTTACAACACCTACCGCAACCGTGTGCATGCCGAGCGTGAGGCGGCCATCGCGAGTGCGATGTAAATGAATCTCCTCTTCATCCATCCCAATATGCCGGGCCAGTATAAGCATCTGGCGCGAGCGTTCGGGGCGGAGGGCGGCCACCGGATTTTCTTTGTGACGAAGCACAAGGCGGCGGAAATCCCCGGTGTTACACGCGTTACCTATGCCATGCCCAAACTCGATGCGCCGACGCCAACGTTACGCTATCTCACGACGGCGACGGCTGGGGTGCAGCAGGGCCAGCAAGTGTGGCGCGTGTGCCAGCAGCTGAGCACTAAGGAAAAATTCGTGCCGGATATCGTGATTTCGCACCCGGGTTGGGGCGATACCCTGTTTTTGAAGGACCTTTACCCTAACGCAAAATTCCTGAGCTTTTTCGAATTCTACTACCGTGCGACAGGGGCGGATGTCGGCTTCGAGGAGCCGGTGCAAGCGGACGATCATGCGCGCGTGCGCATGAAGAATGTGACAAACCTCATGAGCCTCGAGCAGGCGGATTGGGGCGTGTCGCCCACTGTGTGGCAATGGAGTTTGCATCCGCAATATTTGCGCGAGAAGGTGAGCGTGCTGCATGACGGGGTGGATGTGGAGCAATGCCGCCCGAACGATGCGGTGATGGTGACTTTGCCGAATGGCAAAAGCTTCAAACAGGGCGATGAGGTGGTGACGTACGTGGCGCGGAATTTCGAGCCGTATCGCGGGTTTTCAACCTTCATGAAAGCAGCGGAGATGTTGCTACGCGCGCGCCCGAATTTGCAGATTATTGCGGTGGGTGCGGATGCGGTGAGCTATGGCCGAAAAGCGCCGGAGGGCAAGACTTACCGGCAGCTGATGATTGAGCAAGTGAGCCTGCCGGAGGACCGCATTCATTTTGTCGGCACGGTGCCGTATGCGCAGTTGCTCAGCCTGTTTCAGATCAGCGCGGCGCATTTGTACCTCACCTATCCGTTCGTGCTTTCCTGGTCGATGCTCGAGGCGATGGCCTGCGGCGTGGCGCTGATTGCGAGCGACACCAAGCCGGTGCGCGAAGTGGTGGAACATGGGGTGAACGGGCTGCTCGCGGATTTCTTTTCGCCCGAGGATGTGGCGGCGAAGATTACCCAGGCGCTCGATGATCCGTCGCGCAACCGGGCGATGCGCGAAGCGGCGCGTGCGACGGTAGTGGAGCGGTTTGATTTGAAGAAATTACTCCCGCTGCAAATGCAGCTGGTGCGCGAGGTGGCGGCAGGCCAGATTCCGCCGCCGGTGGCGGAGGAGATTAAGCGCGTGAGCCCGGTGGCGCCTTACGCATCGGTGATGTGGGAAGCTTAGGCGGATTTTTTGTGCGCGTGATTTTCTGCTGCGCGTGGGTACGCCCTCACCCGAAAATCCTAAGTGGGATTTTCGACCTCTCTCGCGGGGAGAGGTGTCCCCAGCCTGACCGTTTGGAAAAAACTAAAAAGATTTGAGCGTACTG
>JBEHYI010000155.1:0-4369 GCA_048498255.1 Pseudomonadota bacterium
GAAGACCAGCGACAGGCCCGTAAACTCATCCGACCAGTTGATGCCGAGGAAATTCCAGTTCGCGGTGATGAGCTTAAATACCGAAGCATTCAGCGTTTCGTCATGCACTTTTTGCACGTTCCACAGCAGGTAAATCAGGATGATGCCGCCCGCCGTGAACGCGAGCGAAAACGCGATCGCCCACATGGTGGCTTTGCCGGTGCGCACGCGCGGCTCGGCCATATTGCGCACGCTGCTGGTGACGGATTCGAGGCCGGTATAGGTGCCGCCGCCGAGCGAAAACGCTTTGAAAAAAAGCGACATGACCGCGAACCAACTTGTCGCGACCGCGAGGTTATTCGTCTCCTCAATCGCCTTGGGCATAATTTCGCCAAGCCCTTCGGAATGGCTGACAATACCGACGATAATGAGCGTGGCGTGGGTGAGCAGAAAGCCGATGAAAATCGGGATCAAAATGCGGATTGATTCCTTCATGCCGCGCATATTCATATAGATCAGCAGGCCGACGACGAGGATCGACATTTCGAGCTTATAAGGCTGCCAATCGCTGGGCAGCATGGAGAAAATCGCATCCACCCCGGCGGCGGCGGAAATGGCGATGGTGAGGATGTAATCGACCAAAAGTGCGCCGCCGGAGGAGAGGCCGATGGTGGGGCTAAGCAGCGTGGAGGCGACGCGGTAGCCGCCGCCGCCATTGGGGAAAAGCTCGATCACCTGCGTGTAGGCGGCAGCAAGCAGGAAGATGGTGATGCCGGTGGCGAGTGCCAGGAAAATGGCGAGGTGGGTGTTGGCGCCGAGTGCCAGAAAGGCTTCCTCCGGGCCGTAATTGGCGGAGGAGATGGCATCTGCGCCGATGCCAATCCAGGCGAAAAAGGTGATAAGCGCCAAATTATGGCGCGTATCGGCGCGGAACGGGTCCAGCGGCTTGCCCATGAGGGTGCGTTTGATGGAGGAAAGCGTTAGCGGCATAAGAGGCTCATTCTGCCAGATTCACGGGTTTTGCGCAGTGCAAAATCTTCGTTCGAGCGGCGCTTTACGCCTGTTTTTAGCGGCTGGCAACATAAAAGCATCACCCTGTTGTAAGGAAACCATTTGTTTGTAGTTATATGGCTCAAAAATGGTAATTTTTCACGATTGCACCGAGTGTGCGGGTGTGACAATGGGAAGCCTATGGCCGAGAAAAATGCGCATGTTCCTGAGCCCGAGCTGAGCTACCGCGAGGCGACGCCGATTTCGCAAGCATTTGGCGATGTGTATTTCTCGCGCGCTGGCGGGGTGGCGGAAACGACGCATGTGTTTTTGGCGGGGAATGATTTGCCGGCGCGGTGGATGGATCGTGCGCAATTCACGATTGGGGAGTTGGGCTTTGGCACGGGGTTGAATTTTCTGGTCACGCTCAAGGCGTTTCGTGCATCGGGGGCGACCGCGCAGCTCGATTATATCGCGATTGAGAAATTCCCCTTCACCCGCGAGCGCTTAGTCGAAGTGCTGGCGCTGCAGCCGGAACTTGCGGCAGAGGCAGCGGAGCTGCTCGCCGCCTATCCGTTGCGGCTGCCGGGCATGCATGCGCTGCATTTTGGGAAGGTGCGGCTGATTCTGTGCTTCGGCGATGTGGCGGAGATGCTTGGCGAATGTTTGGCGCAGGTGGATGCGTGGTTTCTGGATGGCTTCTCACCCGCGAAGAATCCGGAGATGTGGAGCGAGGATGTGCTCAAGCGCATCGGTGAACTCAGTACGCCGGGGGCGACATTCGCGACGTTTACGGCAGCAGGCGCGGTGAAGCGCGGGCTGATGGCGGCGGGATTTGCGGTCGAGAAAGTGGCGGGCTTTGGCCATAAGCGCGAAATGCTGGTGGGGGTGAAGCCAGCGCCAGAAAGTTCTTCGCGCATAAGGAAAGGGTATGCCGATACCATTATTATCGGTGCTGGAATCGCGGGCGCGACATTGGCGCGGGCATTGGCGGAGCGCGGGGTGAGAGTGACATTGCTGGAGCGCCATCGCGTCGCGCACGGGGCTTCCGGGAATGCGGCGGGCGTGTTATTTCCACAATTGACGAAGCGTTGGACGACAAGCGCAGCATTTTACTTCACGGCCTATGGTTTCATGCTGCGGCAATTGGCGCGCTGGCGTGCAACAGGACTTAATTTCGCGCAAGGCTCACCTGGTATGTTGCGCCTGCCGCGCCATGCTGAGGAAGCGGCGCAGCTTGAAAACCTGAATGCGGTGTTGGGTTTAGACCCTACGATTGTGCATTGGGTGCCCCAGGATGAAGCCAGTGAAAAAGCAGGCGTGGCGCTCGCCAGCGGCGCAGCATTTTTCCCGCAAGGGACATGGATTTCGCCGCAGCAATTATGCGGCGCGTTGCTGCAGCATGCGCATATTATGCTGCGCGAAGAGGCTGCAGCATTATCGCTCACGCGCACGGGCGATGGTTGGTGCGTAAAGCTGGCCGATGGTGAAGTGTTAACGGCAGAGAATATCTGCATTGCTTCCGCGGCGGAAAGCTCGCAATTGCTGGTGGATTATAAGTTGTCGCTCAACCATGTGGGCGGCCAAGTAAGTGTTATTTCGGCGCGGGATGTTGCGGCAAATTTACGCAGCATTTTGTGCCATCAAGGCTATGTGATTCCGCTCGGCGATACGTATCTTGCGGGCGCGACCTACCATCGCGATAATTTCGAAACGGTGACGGAGGCGCGCCATCAGGAAAATATGCAAGCGGTGGAAGCGATTTTGCCCGGTTGGTTCAACGTTGTGCCGATTGCTGGGCGCAGTTCCCTTCGCGCGACGACGCCGGACCGTTTGCCGATGATTGGGATGCTCGACGAAGGGCTTTATATCTCGACCGGTCATGGCTCGCGCGGGTTGCTCTCAGCGCCGCTTGCGGCGGAAATCATTGCGAGCATGGTGATGAAGACGGCACTGCCCATCACGCAAAGTTTGGCGCGGGCGGTTGACCCCAAACGCTTTAAACGATGAAGGCGTCGGTGTTGCCAAATCCCTCACGCGCGAAAACGGACGCATAGCGCGCGACATCCTGGCGGCTCGTCACATAGGCGATGGATTCGGCAGGCGGCGCATCGCCAAACGACAGCGCGCGGCGGGCGATGGCTTCGCTCGAATCCACGAATTGTACCGGCCAGGGCGCGAGTGCTTGCAGCCGCGCGGTGATGAGTGGGTAATGGGTGCAGCCGAGCACGAGGCAATCGGTGCGGCCCAAACCATCGTTGCAAAAGGCGGGCAGAATTTCCTGGCGCAGCGCGTTATCCGCGATTTCCTCGCCCAGTAGTAGCGCTTCGATCATGGCGGCGAGGTTGGGTGCGCCGTAGCAATCGACCACGCAATCGCCTGCGAATTCGCCGATCAGCTCCTGCGTGTAGCGCCCTGCCGCTGTGTTGGGGGTCGCAAGTAGCGTAAAGCGGCGCGACTTCGAAATACTTGCCGCGGTTTTAATCGCGGGCACGGTGCCGATAAACGTGACTTCCGGAAATGCCGCGCGCAGCGGTTCGAGGCAGAGCGTCGATAAGGTATTACATGCCAGTACGATCGGACTGCCGGGATTGAGGATGGTGATTTTGCGGATCAAGGCGCGTGCTCGCAGGTTGATCATTTCCGGGCTGCGGTTGCCATACGGAAAGCTCGCCGTATCCGCGACATAGGTGAGCGTAAGCTCAGGATGTGTGCTTTTCAGCGCACGCACGACCGAAATACCGCCCAAGCCTGAATCCACAATAATCACGCGTAATCCACCAACATGTCTAAAATTTAACGTTTATTTCCGGCAAGTTGCATTGCTCTCGAACTTGCTATTCGCTTCAATTTTGCTCATACTCTGAATCCTGGGTCATCAGCAACAAGGGAATCGAGCCGTGGGGGATACAAGCGCGTTTTTTTCAATTTGGGCGCAGGATTCAAGCTACTGGCTAGTGGTCGAAGGGCCGCATGCGGCCGGGCTCGAAGGGTTTAAAACCATCCACCATAAGCCGGATTTGGCGGCGTATCATTGCCCTACCAATTGGCGCGGCGAGTGGCAAAAACACGCGGCCGCGCTTGCGAAGCAGCCGGGTGCGGGCACGGGCCACCGCGCGGCAGTGATCCCGGCGGAGGAGCTGCCGGCACTTGCAGAAGTGACGATGGCGCTGATGCCGGTGAACGATATCAGCGCGATTGCGGCGAATCTCTGGCTGATCGATTCGATCAACCATGGGCGGCTCGATTGCTACATGCAGCGCGTGATCGACCGGCGCGGCAAGCAAGTGGGGTTCGAGGCCTTCGCGCGGATGGAAGCGGCGGATGGCGGGGTGATTGGCGGTGGCGCGATCATGCAGGCGGCGCATGCGCTGAAGGTGGAATACCAGCTCGACCGCGT
>JBEHYI010000156.1:0-4314 GCA_048498255.1 Pseudomonadota bacterium
CTCTCATCCAACGAAGCGTAGCGTAGAGGGATGAGAGCAAATTCAGGGTGAGGGAAATTCGCATCTTCGCGCATTCGTGATTCCCGCATTCGTGATTCGCGTCTTCGCTTTCTCGCCCCGCTCTTTCGCATTGCACTCGTGCCCTCGATTGACTAAAGAAAAAGCCCTATGGCTTCACCCCAATTACAGAAATTGCCTGAAGGCTTGGACCCGCGCGGAGTTGGTGCGGAAATGGCGAAATTGCGCGAGCAATTTAACCTCACCACGCTTGAGGTTTCGGAGCGTTTGCACATTCGCGCGCGCTATGTGAATGCGATTGAAGAAGGGCGTTATGAATTGATGCCGGGCAAGGTGTATGCGCGCGGCTATGTGCATACGTACGCCGAATTTTTGGGGCTCGATGCCGAGCAGGTGGTGGCGCAATGTTTCGCCGGGGAATTGCCCGCAAACGTGCAGCCAGCGCCGGTGATGACGCATACTTTGTCGCGCGGCGGGGTTTATAACCCGAGCGTATCCATGGGCAAATGGCGCGGTTACGCTGTGGCGGGTGCGGCGGTGCTCGCGCTGCTGCTGGTGATTTCGCAATTCACTGGCCATGATGGCGAGGCGGAGCGGGAGCAAACCAGCGTTGCGCCGGTGCCGGAAGCGATGCTTGCGAGCGTGCGCAATTTGGTGATGCCGACGCCGCAAAATTACACATGTTTGACGGATGATGCGGTGCTGAGCTGCTTTAATGCCGATACGCTGGTTTACACCATCGACCATCTCGATGAGGGCCAGCTTTATTACGGCGGCGAGATCGATGTTTCGGAATATAGCCTAGCGCCGGCCGAGAAAACCGAAGAAGAGCCGAGTGGCGACGAAGCCCCGGCCAAGAGCGGCGAGGATGAATAAGCGCCGCATTTCCTACGCCACCAAGATTGGCGCGGTTGGCATTGGTGGCAGCAATCCGGTTGTTGTGCAATCCATGACGAATACGGATACGGCGGATGTGGCGGGGACCATCGCGCAGGTAAAGCAGCTTGCCGATGCGGGTTCGGAAATTGTGCGCATTACGGTGAATAACGAGGCCGCAGCAAAAGCGGTGCCGGCGATTTATGAGGGCTTGCTGAAAATCGGCTGCAACACGCCGTTGGTGGGGGATTTCCACTATAACGGCCACCGGCTGCTCGCCGCCGTGCCGGAGATGGCGCATGCGCTCGCCAAATACCGCATCAACCCCGGCAATGTCGGTTTCGGCGAGAAACAGGATGCGCAATTTGTGCAGATGGTGGAGACGGCGATTTTGCACAAAAAACCAATCCGCATCGGGGTGAATTGGGGCTCGATGGATAATGCGCTTTTGGCGCGAATGATGGATGAAAATGCTGCACTTGCTGCACCGTTGGAATCTGACGAAGTGGCGCGCGAGGCGCTGGTTGTTTCGGCGCTGCAAAATGCTGCGCTGGCGGAATCGGTCGGTATGGCGAAGGAGAATATTATCCTCTCTGCTAAAGTCAGCCGTGTGCAGGATTTGATTGCGGTGTATCGGGCGCTCGCCGCGCGTTGTTCTTATGCGCTGCATTTGGGCCTCACCGAAGCGGGCATGGGCAGCAAGGGCATCGTCGCATCGAGCGCAGCGCTCGGTGTTTTGCTGCAGGAAGGCATTGGCGACACGATCCGCATTTCGCTCACCCCCGAGCCGAATGGCGACCGCACGCGCGAGGTGATTGTGACGCAGGAATTGCTGCAGACAATGGGGATTCGCAATTTCGCGCCGCTCGTCATTGCTTGCCCGGGATGTGGGCGCACGACGAGCACCTATTTCCAGGAATTGGCGGATGAGATTCAGGCTTATTTGCGTGCGCGCATGCCGGTCTGGGGCAGGGAATATGAGGGTGCTGCGGCAATGCATGTGGCGGTAATGGGCTGCATTGTGAATGGGCCGGGCGAGAGCAAACACGCGAATATCGGCATTTCGCTGCCAGGCACGGGGGAATCACCCGTAGCACCCGTGTTTGAGGATGGCGAAAAGGTCGCAACCTTGCGCGGGGATAGCATTGCTGCGGATTTCAAGGCGCGGCTCGAGGCATATGTGGCGCGGACTTACGCGAAAAAGGCCATTTCAGCTTGATTTTTGGTAGATAATGCTTGCCTAATCCTCGTAAAATCAGTACCAAGGATCAAACGCAGGCCGATGTGCCGCGATAAAAGCCGCAAACGCAACTTAAGATGCGCGGCGGGGGAACCAGCTACAATAGCGAGAATTTAAGACTCCATGGCTTTAACTTTACAACCCGTGCGTGGTACGCATGATCTGATGGCGAATGATTTTGTGCGCCATCAAGCGGTGATTGAAACGGCGCAAAAGACCGCGCTGCTGTATGGCTGCGCGCGGATCGATACGCCGATTTTCGAGTTCTCGGAAGTGTTTCACCGCGCGGTGGGCGAGACGTCGGATATTGTGTCGAAGGAGACCTATACATTTACGGATCGTGGCGGCGAGAGCATCACCCTGCGCCCGGAATTTACGGCGGCGATTGTGCGTGCGTTCATCAGCAATAAATTGACGCAAAGCCTGCCGTTTAAATGTTTCTATGCCGGGCCGGCGTTTCGCTATGAGCGGCCGCAAAAAAATCGCCTGCGCCAGTTCCACCAGATTGGGGCGGAAGTGTTGGGTGCTGCGGAACCAACCGCGGATGTGGAGCTGATCGCGCTCGCGATGCAGATGCTTTCGGCGCTGGGGTTGGATAAGAACGTGACACTTGAAATCAACTCGCTGGGTGACGCGGAATCGCGTGCCGCCTATCGCGATGCGTTGGTGCACTATTTATCGCAGCATGAAGCGAAATTATCGGACGACAGCAAAGTGCGGCTTGCGAAAAACCCGTTGCGGATTTTGGATTCGAAGGATACGGGCGACCGCGAAATTATTGCAGGTGCGCCAGTGTTGCATGCTTATTTCAACGAGGTGTCGCTGCAGCATTTTGCGCGGGTGAAAGCGGGCCTCGATGCGCTCGGCATTGCGTATAAAGTGAGTGAAAAACTGGTGCGCGGCCTCGATTATTATTCGCACACGGTGTTTGAAATCACCACCGACCAGCTCGGCGCGCAAGGCACGGTTTTGGCCGGTGGGCGCTATGATGGGCTGGTGAAGCTCATGGGCGGGCCGGAGGTGCAGGGCATCGGTTTTGCTGCAGGGGTTGAGCGGTTGGTGGATTTGCAGGGCGCACGCGATGTTGCGAACTTGGCGCCGCTTGCGGTGGTGATCCCGATGGGTGAGGCGCAAGAAGCCGAAGCCTGGAAACTGGCGCATGCGCTGCGTTTGGCGGATGTGAGCGTGGATATCGCTTACAAGGGCAATGCCAAAAAACGCTTCGAGCGCGCGGATAAAGTGGGCGCGAAATTCGCGATTATTTTGGGTGAAGAGGAACTTAAAAACAACCAGCTCACGCTGAAAAATTTACAGAGCGGAACCCAGGAAACGGGCCCGCATGCACAGATGATGGAGAAGTTAAAAGCCTATGTCGTTTGATAAAAAAATCGATGCGCTGGTGAAGCGCCATAAGGAATTGAGCGATGCGGTTTCGGCGCCTGAGAAGCTGAAAAGCGGCGAGTTTGCGAAGTTTTCAAAGGAATATTCGGACCTGACGCCGATCATCGAAACCGCGCTGGCGCTGCGTCAGGCTAGCCAAGAGCTCGAAGATGCGAAGGCCATGATCAATGGCAAGGATGAGGGCATGAAGGAGCTGGCGCTCGAGGAAAAAGCAGCGCTCGATAAGCTGATTCCCAAGCTGACGGAGGATTTGCAAATCGCGCTGTTGCCGAAGGACGAAGCGGATGCGAAGAACGCAATTTTGGAAGTGCGCGCGGGTACGGGCGGCGATGAAGCGGCGTTGTTTGCGGCGGATTTGTTCCAGATGTATCAGCGTTTCGCGAATTTGCAGGGCTGGAAGTTCGAGGTGCTCGAGGTCAGCGATTCGACGCTGGGTGGCTATAAGGATGCGAGCGCGAATATCAGCGGCAAAAACGTGTTCCAGAAATTGAAGTTTGAATCCGGTGTGCATCGCGTGCAACGCGTGCCGGCGACGGAAACGCAAGGGCGGATTCATACCTCGGCGGCGACCGTTGCGGTGTTGCCGGAGGCGGAAGAGGTGGATGTTGTGATCAACGAGAATGATCTTCGCATCGATGTGTTCCGCAGCTCTGGCCCGGGCGGTCAGTCGGTGAATACGACCGATTCGGCGGTGCGCGTGGTGCATATTCCAACCGGCGTGACGGTGCAGTGCCAGGACGAAAAATCGCAGCATAAAAACAAGGCGAAGGCGCTGACGA
>JBEHYI010000157.1:0-4311 GCA_048498255.1 Pseudomonadota bacterium
TGGCACCGTGCTCGCCGCCGGTAAGGGTGAGCCCACGGCCGAACTACGTTCCGAAATGGCCGTCACCCACAATATGGTGGATGTGCCGCGCCCCAAAGCCGCCGCACCCGCGACCTACGCCGTGCCGCAGCCCAAGCTTTGGGACGATTAGAAAAGAAGGGGTTAGGGGATAGGGTCTAGTGTGGCTTTCACTAACCCCTATCCCCCTAAACCCTAGACCCTCCTCCCTCCAGCCCTTAACGAAAAATTTACCCGTCCTCCTGTAAGGTGCGCTGATAGACCCCTTAGGAGGCAAGCATGACTTACGTTGGCGATACCCAGATGAAATCGCTCATTGATGCGCAAGTGTTCGGTGCGCGCGGCGAGTGGGAAAAGCACGAAATCGGCGGCAGCGCGACCTATATTAAACCCATCGCCACCCGCGATGTGGAAATGAAAGCGCGCATCGCGAGCCGCTTCGATGAGCTGGGCTTCATCCCGAAATTCTTCCGCGAATCCGGCCGTGAATTTGTCGCGCTCGAAGGCATTAAATCGACACGCTATAAGGATGTCGAGAGTGCGTTTGTGGAACAGATTTTGAAGAAATTGTAGCCTCGCAAGAGCTAATTCGCGTATTCCCGCATTCGCAATTTCGTGGGCTCGCTAAAGCCCTACAACATCCCGCATGGTATAAAACCCGTTCGGCTTATTCGCCGCCCATTCGGCCGCGACGAGTGCGCCGCGTGCGAAAATATCGCGGTTGCTGGCTTTGTGGCTAAGTTCGATGCGTTCGCCCGGGCCAGCAAATACTACACTATGATCGCCGATCACATCGCCGCCGCGCAAGGTCGCAAAGCCGATGCTGCCAGCTTCCCGCGCGCCCGTATGCCCATCGCGCGATTTGACCCACACATCATGCAGATCGACCCCGCGGCCATGCGCTGCCGCCTCGCCAAGTGCGAGCGCAGTGCCGGACGGCGCATCCACCTTCTGGCGGTGATGCATTTCGACAATTTCGATATCGGTCTCGGGCCCAAGCTTCGCTGCCGTTTGCTCGACCAGCGCCATGAGGAGATTCACCCCCACCGACATATTCGCCGACCAGATAACACGGGTGGATTCCCCGGCGCGGATCAGCGCTTCCTTCTCCGCCGTGCTCAGGCCCGTGGTGCCGGAAATCAGGATTTTGCGGTTCAGCGCAGCGAGGCCCGCCAAGCCCACCGTGTTCTCCGGCCGGGTGAAATCGATCACCGCATCCGCGCGTTCGAACAGCTCGGCGGCTTGCTCCACCATCAGCTCGGCCGCGAAGGCAAGCCCCGCGCTTTCGAACTGATTCACCGCCATGACGGAACTGCCGGGGCGAATGCCCGCAGCCGCCAGCTCCAGCGTCGGGTGGGCGGAAAGCGCGCGGATCAGCGCCAGGCCCATGCGTCCGGTCGAACCCGCAATCGCGATTTTAAGCATTTGTGTCATCAGGCGTTTCTAGCGGTGAAGCAGGGCAGGCGCAACTGGTTAATATGCGCGCTTGGGTGGAGGAGGTGGCTATTATTTCCGCAACCGGAACGAGCAATAAATATCATTGTAATACAATATATTGCTGTCATCAAACTGTCATAAAGATGGTGTATGGTGCTTGCCATAAGAACAAAACAACAGGGTAAGCAACATGGCTGATGATGAGAAGAGATTCCGTCCTGGGTTCTGGGCAGAGAAGTTTGGGTGCGCGCCAGCACTCGTGCCTAACCTTATAAGCAAACCTGCCCTTACAGAACGTCCGCCAATGACCCATCTGGAAGAAAAGCGCCGCGAACGATGCGTGGAGGTGCTGACGGAGCAATTGCTGGATCGTGAGATTAAAAAGATGAATGAGCCTAAAAAGAACGAAGAGGAGGACCAGCGAGAAGAGGAGGACCAGCGAGATATCAACAAATGGCACGAGAGAACCCTGGAATATGTCACGAGCCTGCAAGGACAATCGCTCGAACTTGGACCACTTTTTGGAACTAAGGAATATGCTAACGTTGAAGACGTTGAGCGGTTATTGAGAGATGAGTGGAAGGTCAAAGACTGCGCTGTGCACCAAAACGAACTGCCGGACGGTGGGTTCGATATCGAAGTTCGGATTTCACGCTGGGATTTTGAAGATCGCATCAAGCCACGGCAAGAAGCGCGCCGTAGCATGAAGATATAGTCGCACTAATCTTCCTTCAAATCCGCCCAGAATTCCTTGACCTTGGCGAAGAAGCTTTCCGATTCCGGGCTGGTCGGTTTATTGCCGCCCGCGGTTTCGAATTCCTTCAGCAAATCGCGCTGTTTCTTGCTCAAATTCACCGGCGTTTCGACCGAAACTTCGATATACATATCGCCCTTGGCGCTTGAGCGCAGCACGCTCATGCCCTTGCCTTTGAGGCGGAATTGGTGGCCGGTTTGCGTGCCCTCGGGGATGGTCACTTTCACGCGTCCGCCATCGATGGTCGGCACTTCGATATGCCCGCCAAGGGTTGCGGTTGAAAGCGGAATCGGCACGCTGCAATAGATATTCGCGCCGTCGCGCTTGAAGATGCGGTGCGGTTTGATGGAGAGGAAAATATAGAGATCGCCCGCTGGGCCGCCGCGGAAGCCCGCTTCGCCCTCACCTGCGAGGCGGATGCGCGTGCCTTCCTCAACCCCGGCTGGAATCGAAACGCTCAACGATTTTTCGCGGCGCGTGCGCCCCGACCCTGCGCAGGTTTTGCACGGATTTTTGATGACTTTGCCGGTACCCTGGCAGCTGGAGCAGCTGCGTTCGACCGTGAAGAAACCCTGCTGTGCACGCACCACGCCGCGGCCATTACAGGTGCCACAGGTTTCGGGCTGCGAGCCTTTTTCTGCACCCGATCCATGGCAGCTATCGCAGGCCGCGGAGGTGGTGACTTTCAGCGTTTGCTGCTTGCCCTTGAACGCGTCCTCAAGCTCGATATCGAGGTTGTAGCGAAGATCCGACCCGCGCGCGGCGCTTGCTTGCTGCGTCCCCGCATTGCCGCCGCCACGGCGACCGCCGGTGAATTCGCTGAAGAGATCTTCGAAAATATCGGAGAAACTGCCGCCACCCGAAAAGCCCGAGAACCCGCCGCCACCACCGCCACCGCCCATGCCATTGGCAAACGCATCATGGCCGAAACGGTCATACGCCGCGCGCTTTTGCGGGTCTTTCAGTACATCATACGCTTCGTTGATGGATTTGAATTTCTTCTCGGCCTCGGCATTGCCGTGGTTTTTATCCGGATGGTATTGCATGGCGAGCTTGCGGTACGCCTTTTTCAGGTCGTCCTCGCTGGCGCTTTTGGGTACGCCGAGAATGCTGTAAAAATCGTCTGCCATGGCTACTAGGTTTTAGGTTACAGGTTTCAGCTAGACGGTGCGTGCGGCACAGTAAAGCTAAAACCTACAACCTGTAACCTGACTAGTCGTTCTTCTTCGTATCGTCGACTTCTTCGAAATGTGCGTCGACGACATCGCCATCCGGGCCTGCGTTCGGGGCGGTGCCGGCATCGGCTTGCGCCTGCTCACCGGCCGCTTGCTCGCCGCTGGTTTGCTGCGCTTTGTAGATCGCTTCACCCAGCTTCATCATCGACTCGCTAAGCGCTTGCGCCTTCGCTTCGATATCGGCTTTGTTGCTGGTCTCAAGCGACTCGCGCACCGCTTTCACATCGGCTTCGATTTTGGATTTCTCCGCCTCGCCGACGAGATTGCCATGCTCGCGCAGGTTCTTCTCGGCTTCGTGCGCCATCGCTTCCGCCTTGTTCTTGGCTTCGATCAGCGCGCGTTTTTCCTTGTCGGCCGAGGCATTCGCTTCCGCATCCTTCACCATTTTCTCGATGTCGGCATCGGACAAACCGCCCGAAGCTTGAATGCGAATTTGCTGCTCTTTGCCGGTCGCTTTATCCTTCGCGGAAACATTCACGATACCGTTGGCGTCGATGTCGAACGTCACCTCGATTTGCGGCATACCGCGGGGAGCCGGGGCGATGCCGACGAGATCGAACTGGCCGAGCGCCTTGTTATCCGCCGCGATTTCGCGCTCACCCTGGAACACGCGAATCGTCACCGCCGTTTGGTTATCATCCGCGGTCGAGAAGGTTTGTGACTTCTTGGTCGGGATCGTCGTGTTGCGGTCGATGAGACGCGTAAACACACCGCCGAGCGTTTCGATGCCGAGCGAAAGCGGGGTAACATCGAGCAGCAGCACATCCTTCACTTCGCCCTTGAGCACGCCGCCTTGAATGGCCGCGCCGATCGCCACCACTTCATCCGGGTTCACGCCGCGATGCGGGTCTTTGCCGAAGAAGCCCT
>JBEHYI010000158.1:0-4303 GCA_048498255.1 Pseudomonadota bacterium
CGCCCAAGAGCGTTTTGGCTCCCCCTCAAGGGGGGAGCTGGCCCCAGCCGCGCCGCTTGGGGCAACTCCGCGCGCGCGCATGCTGCTGCAGGTGCATGACGAATTGGTGATTGAAGCGCCAATCGAAGAAGCTGCGGCGCTGAAGCCCAAAATCAAGCGGGCGATGGAGCAGGTGGCGAATCTCTCCGTGCCGCTGATTGTCGAGGTGGGCGAGGGCCGCGATTGGGGTTCGGCGCATTAGCAATTGCGTAATGGATTCACGCTTTCTTAGCTATGTCCACAACCCGGCGCAACCACGTCAATTTTCGTGGTAATTTGCAAAAAAGCCCGTATAGTGAGCCATCAGGGAGTAACTGCCTCAATGGCCAAGAAAATATTGATCGTTGAAGATAACGATTTGAACCTGAAGCTCTTTCGCGATCTTCTGGGCGCGAACGGCTATTTGACGTTTGAAACCAAGGAAGGGATCGAGGCGATCAGCATTACGCGCAATGTGATGCCGGACCTGATCGTGATGGATATACAACTGCCGGAAATTTCCGGCCTCGATATCACCCGCAAAATCAAAAACGACAACGCGATCAAGCATATTCCTGTCATAGCTGTAACCGCATTTGCGATGAAGGATGACGAGGAGAAAATCCTGGCGGCGGGGTGTGAGGCCTATCTCAGCAAACCGATCGCCATTGATATGTTCTTGTCGACGATTCGTCGGTTTTTGGAACCCCATATGAATATAGCTTAGGACCTCGCGCGTGACCGGATTAGTGCTTGTAGTGGATGATGTGCCGGCGAACGTGAAGCTGCTCGAGGCGAAGCTGACGAACGAATATTACGATGTCATCACCGCGAAGGACGGCTTCGAGGCGATTGAGCAGACGAAGGCGAAAAAGCCGGATTTGATTTTGCTGGATGTGATGATGCCGGGGATCGACGGGTTCGAGGCATGCCGCCGCTTGAAGCAGGACCCGGAAGTATCGCATATTCCGATTGTGATGGTGACGGCGCTTTCCGAACCTTCCGACCGGGTGGCGGGGCTTGAGGCGGGTGCGGATGATTTTATTACGAAGCCGATCAACGATACGGCGCTATTTGCGCGGGTGCGCAGCTTAGTGCGCATCAAGGTGCTCATCGATGAGTTGCGCTTGCGCGATAAATCCGGTTCGCAGCTGGGGATGAGCGCGAGCGATTACTCGCTGAACCTTGATGTCTCCGGCTCGCATTTGATGCTGGTGGATGACGATGTGGTGCAGGTGCGGCGCATCGGCGAGAAGCTGAATACGGGTGGTTATAAGCTGAACCAGTTTAGCGACCATAAGCAGGCGCTCGAGTTCGCGCGGGGGCAGGAAAACCTCGATTTGATTATGATTTCGACGCAGCTCGCGGATATCGATGGCCTCAGACTTGCGACGCAGTTCAAGGCGATCGAGCAGGTGCGCAATGTGCCGATCATTATGCTGGTGGAAGAGGACGAGCAGCATCTGATGCTGAAGGGCCTCGAGCTGGGCGTGAATGATTATCTGCTGACGCCGGTGGATTTCAACGAAATGTTCGCGCGGATTAAAACGCAGATTCGCCGGAAAAAATATCAGGAAGCGTTGAAATCGAATTACCAGGAATCGGTGTCGATGGCGGTGACGGATGGGCTGACGCGGCTTTACAACCGCCATTACCTTGACACGCACTTGAAGAACCTGGTGCGTCAGGCGGCGGAGCAGGGCCGCGCGTTATCCGTGGTGATTATGGATATGGACCATTTCAAAAGCGTGAACGATACGTATGGCCATGCGGCGGGCGATGAGGTGCTGAAAACGCTCGCCGGGATTATCGTGCAGACCATTCGCTCGGCGGATTTGGCGGCGCGGTATGGCGGTGAAGAATTCGTGGTGCTGATGCCGGAAACGGACGCGATCCGCGCCTATGAAGCGGCGGAGCGTTTGCGCAAAGGGGTTGAGGCGGCAGAATTCGTGATTCCAAACCCGGAGAGCCCGATCCGGAAAACGGTGAGTATTGGGTGTGCGACGATGATGCCGAACGACACGCCGGAATCGCTGCTCAAGCGGGCGGATACGGCGCTGTATGAGGCGAAGAATACGGGCCGCAACAAGGTGCTGCCGCTGGCGACGGCGGCGTTCGAATTGTCGCCAAGCCGCCAGGTGGCGCGCGAGGAATTAGGGTACGCGCAATCCGCCGCGGGGGATGGTGCGATGAAGCTCGCCGTGCCGGGCGCAAGCGGCCCCGCGCCGGAAAAATCGGCGGAGGAGGAGAAGGATGACTTCCCGTTCGTTGTGCGGTTTAAGGATAGCCAGTAGGGGCTAGGGTTTAGTGCGCTTGTGGCGCGGATAGTTTTTCAATCTATCTATCTTTTTCGTTGTATTTCTTAGGCATTGAGTTGTGTCAGGTGCCAGGCGATTACAAAAAGGACAGTCCGTTTTTCATGGAACAAGCACGATGTGCCTTTGGGTAAGCGGCTTTGGCCTGAGAGGGTTACTGCAAGAGACCCGGCCTCGCCTGCGATGTCGCCATCGCTGCTTCCTGCCATGTAAGATTTCCTTTTGATGCAAAGGGCAGCACTTACGCCAACCGCTGGCACCTGACTTCATGAGTATAAGTATGGGTTGCGGGGGCCGGGAAGGGGGGAGTTGCGAAAAGTGGGAAGAGGGGGCGGTGAAGTTGTGCACCAAGCTGCTCAGCCCCCTCACCACTGCGGCTAAATTCGCTGCGCTCATTAAGCCTCGTTGCCTCTCCCACAAGGGGAGAGGTGTCCCCAGCCGCGCGGTTTAGGGATCGAACTAAGCCGAACTAAATCCACCGATTAACCGCGATTTGTGCAGGTGCTAGATGAGGTGGCTAAATGCTGATTGTGGCGATGACGGGCGCGTGGTCGGAGGGTTTTTCTTCGCGCCGCGGGGCTTCGTCGATGATGCAGCCGGTGAGGTGATCGACCGCGTGGGCGGAGAGGAGCAGATGGTCGATGCGTAGCCCGTGCCCGCGCTCATAGCCGTTGCCGCGGTAATCCCACCAGCTGAATTGTTGTTTGGTGGGGTTCGCGAGTCGCCAGGCATCGTAGAGTCCCAGATGCGTGAGGGCGCGCAGGCGCTCGCGCTCGGCGGGGTGGTAGCACACGGTGCCATCAAGCGCGGCGGGATCGTAAACATCGATGGGTTGGGGTGCGCAGTTGAAATCACCGCCGAGGATGGCCAGTTCGCGGTAGTGCAGGCGCTCGGCCCAGTGGTCGCGCAGGCGTTCGAAGAATTTCAGCTTGTAGGGGAATTTATCGGACGTGACATCCTGCCCGTTGGGAACGTAAGCGGAGGCGACGCGCAGTGCGCCGCCGGGGATGCTGGCGACGGCTTCGATGTAGCGGGCTTGCTCGTCGGATGGGTCGCCCGCGAGGCCGTGCGTGATATCATCCAGCGGGAATTTGGAAAGGATCGCGACGCCGTTGTAAGTCTTTTGCCCGTGGGTTGCGATATTGTAGCCGCGCTCCTCGATCTCCATCGCGGGGAAGGCCTCATCAACGCATTTAAGCTCTTGCAGCAGCACGATATCCGTGCGTGAGGCATCGAGCCAGGCGAGCAGATTCGTGAGGCGGGCCTTGACGGAATTGACGTTGAAAGTAGCGATGGTGATGGGGGTCATGCGGGGGAGCATAGTGAATCTTCATCAAACTGTCACATTACTTTCGCGCGGGAATCGCGTAAAGGCGCGCGGTTAGGGGAAAATTATGAAAAGCGAAGTGGTTTCGTTGATTGAGAAGTTAGTGGCTGAGGGGCCGCAGGTAATTCGCGTGACGCGACATGTCCGCCATGGGCGCCACCAGGGACAAGTGCCGCATGGATTGCATGAGACGGTCACTCATGTGTTGGTAGACGCAGCGGCGGCTGAAGAGTTCAAAGCGCTTGGAATTACGGTACATGCCATCGGTGAGATAGAGCAGCAAGTGGTTTACCGCAATGATGCGCTGGATAATTGTGTATTTTCGGTCAATTGCCATGATCTGGTCTATGCGCTCAACGGCGAAAAGAATCTCACCGATTTGCTGCAGCATGCTCAAGGCACGACGAGCTATCAGCGAGGTGCAGAGCGTGTAATGGAGCGCCAGAATCAGCATCCCGAGGCTTCGTATGCGAGCATTTTGGAAATGCTATCTCGTACGCAGCAAGCACCTGCCAAGCGGCATAAAGGCTAGCTATTCATACACCGTGACGAACCCTTGCGCGTGGAGCTTCGCGGCTTCCGCTGTGCTGGTGCCGCTCGGGATGATTTTGATCGCGGGGGCGGCTTCGGCCGGGAGTTTATC
>JBEHYI010000159.1:0-4268 GCA_048498255.1 Pseudomonadota bacterium
TCCATGTCATGATCGGCACCGCGTTTCTGGCCGTCATGTTGGTGCGCGCAAAACGTGGCACGCTCGATAGCAAGCAGCATCTCGGGTTCGAATTCGCCGCTTGGTACTGGCATTTCGTCGATGTGGTGTGGTTGTTCCTGTTTATCGGCATCTACTGGCTGACCTCAACGCACTAGTTTTTGTTGGTTACGGTTTGGTCTCCTGACCAAACCTCCACGCCGCTTCGCGGGCTGATGGCCCACTCGCCCTGCTCGTACCCAACGAAACTGCTTGGATTGTGCGCGCGTTAGGATTAGATAGCGCGCATGCCAAATGTTTCCCTCCTCCGCCAAATCCGTGTACCGCGCTGCCCCCGCTGCGGTCAGGGGAAATTGTTTAAAACCATGCTCGGCGTGGTCGATCAATGCAGCGAATGCGGTTTGGTCCTTAAACACCATGATGCAGCAGATGCGCCGACTTTCTTCGCACTCTGCACGGTGGGCCTCGCCGTAACAGTCGGTGCGGCGCTGGTTGAAATCCATTATGAGCCGCCACTATGGGTGCATGCCGCGCTGTGGCTGCCCCTCACTTTTATCGGCAGCATTCTTGCACTGCGCAGTTTCAAAACCCTCATGATCACCATCGAGCATCGCCTGGCGCTGCTGAAAGAGAAAGACCCCAATGCTTGAACATTTCAACCGCCCGCGCCCGGTGGCGTGGTTTTTCTTTCTGCTTTGCTTCGCCACCACGCTGGCACTCGGCACATGGCAGGTACAGCGCATGCAGTGGAAGCAAAGCCTTATCGCCGCTATCGAGGCCGGGAAAACCCAGCCACCGCTTAGCATTCCAAGCCCCAAGCACCGCACCCTTAGCGCGGAGGATTTACCACCGCTCGAGTTCCACCGGCTGTGCTTAGAGGGCGGCTGGGTGAACGGCCCGGATGGCAAGACCATTGAGTTTCATCTCTTCCCGCGTTTTTACCGCGATCAGCTCGGCTATTTTATCATTTCGCCTTTGTCGCTCCACGATAACCGCATTGTGCTGGTCAATCGCGGCTGGGTGCCGGCGGAGAAAAAGCTTGCCGAAAAACGCCCGAAATCTGCGGTCGAGGGCGTGGATGAAGTGTGCGGCATTGTGCGGCTTGGCCGTGAGCGCAGCTGGGTCACCCCGCGCAATGATGCAAACCGCAATCTCTGGTTCGGGCGCGATACCGATGCAATGGCGCAATTCGCCAACTTACATGATGTACTGCCGATGATGCTCGATCTCGTCGGTAAGCAGGATGCGAAAAAACTCCCCGTCCCGTCGGATGGCACCATCCGCCTGCGCAACGACCATTTAAGTTATGTCATCACCTGGTACGGCATCGCGGCCGGAATTCTGGTGATTTTTCTCGTCTACCATCGTAAGAAGCGCTGATGCACTACATCTCCACACGCGGGGCGGCCCCGAAGGTTGATTTCAAAGGCGCATTGCTAGCGGGTCTTGCAAGCGATGGCGGCTTGTATGTGCCGGAAGTGATTCCGCAATTTTCGCCGCAGCAAATCGCCGGACTCGCGAAGCTGAATTACGCGGAGTTGGCGCTTGAGATCATGCTGCCGTTTGTCGCCGAAAGCTTCCCGCGCGCGGAGCTGAAGCGCATGATCGATACGGCGTATAGCAACTTCCGCCATGAAGCGATTGCGCCCCTCACCCAACTTTCCGCGAATCATTTTTTGCTGGAACTTTTCCACGGCCCAACGCTAGCGTTTAAAGATTTCGCGCTGCAGCTGGTTGGCCAATTGCTCGAAGCGGCGATGAAAGATACGGGCGCACATGCCGTCGTGCTGGGTGCAACTTCCGGCGACACCGGATCTGCAGCGATGGCGGGCTGCATGGGCCGTAAAAACCTCGATATCGTGGTTCTCTACCCGCAAGGTCGCACGTCGGATGTACAGCGCAAGCAAATGACCACGCTCGGTGCCAAAAACATCCACGCCCTCGCGGTCGAGGGCACGTTCGATGATTGCCAGGACATGGTGAAAACGCTGTTTTCCGATGCCGCATTTCGTGAAAAGACCCACCTGCTCGCGGTCAATTCCATCAATTTCGCGCGCGTGCTGGCGCAGATTGTGTATTACTTCTACGCGGCTTTGCGCCTGGGTTCTCCGGCAGCGGAAATCAACTTCACCGTGCCCACCGGCAATTTCGGCGATATCTATGCGGGCTACCTCGCGCGCGCCATGGGCCTGCCGATTGGTAAGCTGGTGATTGCGAGCAACCGCAACGATATTCTCTCGCGTTGTGTTGCAACCGGCGAATATAAAATGGCGGGCGTGAACCCATCACTTTCGCCGAGCATGGATATCGAAATCAGCAGCAATTTCGAGCGCCTGCTCTTCGATCTTTTTGCGCGGGATGGTGCAGCATTAAATGCAGCAATGGATGGGTTCCGCAAAACGAAATCGCTGAAACTGACGCCAGCACAGCATGCGGATTTCACGCGTTTGTTTGCGGCACATGCGGTGGATGATGCGACGACGCTCGCGACTATCAAAGCGACTCACGCGCGCAGCAATTATTTGCTTGATCCGCATTCTGCTGTCGGCGTGAAGGCGAGCGAAATGTTGCAACTGCCTGGCATCACGGTCACGCTTGCGACCGCGCACCCGGCGAAGTTCCCGGATGCGGTGAAACAGGCCACCGGCATCACCCCGCCGCTACCTGCGCACATGGCAGATTTGATGGGCAAAGAAGAGAAATTCACGCCGATGACGCGCGATATCGAACAATTAAAGTCTTTCATTACAAAGCTTTAATACGCTAGGCGCGATCCCTGTTTGTATTCATAGCCGGGAAATGCTAGGTAATCCGCCCTGCACCACTCACTACTCACCATTCACCACTCACAGGCTCCATGACCTACCAGCTCACCACCCTCGATAACGGTTTTCGCATCGCCAGTGAGCGCGACGCGGAGAACCACAGCGCCGCCTTTGCGATTGCGGTTGATGTCGGTGCGCGGCACGAGGAGCTCGCGGAAGGCGGCCTCAGCCACATGCTCGAGCATATGGCGTTCAAGGGCACCAGCAAGCTGAACGCGCGCGACATCGCCGAAAAATTCGACCTCATGGGCGGCAATGTGAATGCCTATACGAGCCACGAGCACACGGTGTATTACGCAAAAGTGCTGAAGGAATATGCCAGCGATGCGCTGCGCCTCTTGTGCGAAATCGTCTCAGACTTCGCGTTCGACCAGCAGGAGCTTGAGCGCGAGCGCCAGGTGATTTTGCAGGAAATCGCCATGCATCACGATACGCCGGATGATTTGGTGTTCGATCTTTATCAGGAAATGGCGTTTGCCGGCCAGCCGCTTTCGCGCAGCATTTTGGGCAAGCCCGAGCGCGTCGCCACCTTCAGCCGCGAGGATTTGATCTCCTACACGCGCAAACATTACCAGCCGAAACGCATGGTGCTCGCCGCGGCTGGCTGCATCGACCACGCGGAGACATTGCGCATCGGCACCGAGTTTTTTGCGCGCCGCGAGAATCACGGGCAGGAACATCTCGTGCCGCAAGCGCTCTATCGCGGTGGTGAGAAAACGCTCGAGAAAGACCTCGAGCAAGTGCAGCTGGTGCTGGGTTTCCCCGGCCTCGCCTCGCCGCATGCAGATTATTACGCGCTGCAAGTATTCGCGACCATTCTCGGCGGTGGCATGTCCTCGCGCCTGTTCCAGGAAATCCGCGAGCGGCGTGGGCTGGCTTATTCCGTTTCCGCCTTCGCCTCGGGCTATCAGGATATTGGCCTGCTCGGCATTTATGCGGGTACGACGGTCGAGCATTTGCCGGAGCTGACGGGCGCGCTGCGCGAAGTGCTCGGCGAGATGAAACAAGGTGTCAGCGCCGAGGAATTGCTGCGCGCGAAAAACCAGCTGAAAGCGGGCACGGTGATGACGCGCGAGAATTGCGGCTCCGTCGCCGAATGGATCGCGCGCCACCTCATCGTCTACGGCGAATACCGCACGGTGGATATGCTGCTGGCCGAGATTGATGCCGTCAGCCAGGCCGACATGATCCGCATGGCGGAATTTTGCCTGAAAACGGCGACACCGACGGTCGCGGCACTTGGGCCGGTCGGCAGCGTGAATGATGCGCAACTTACGACGAAGCTCGCTGCGTGAATTATTGTGCACAAACGGCGCTGCTTGGCGCGCCTCTCCCCTTGTGGGAGAGGCAACGAGGCTTAGCGTCTCCGAAGGAGCGCTTAGCCGCAGTGGTGAGGGGGTTGACCCGTTTGGCATACAACTTCAC
>JBEHYI010000160.1:0-4222 GCA_048498255.1 Pseudomonadota bacterium
TCTTCACAAACCCAAACTAGTATTACCGCTGTAGGATAGCCGCGCCACAGACCTGCCCATTTTTTATGCAAATCGCCCGTTTAATAAGCACAAAACGCGCGAGGAATAGCGGCCCATTTCGCCCCTGAAGCGAACCGCGTTGGGCAATCCTCTGAATTATCAGGATTCCATAAATTCCTTGCACTGGCCATTGCCTATGCGAATTTATGCGCCCGAACTTTAGGTAAACCATGAAAAAAATCGAAGCCATCATCAAGCCGTTCAAACTCGACGACGTGAAGGAAGCGCTGCAGGAAATTGGCGTCACCGGCATCACCGTCATCGAGGCGCGCGGCTTCGGCCGCCAGAAAGGCCATACCGAACTGTACCGCGGCGCGGAATATGTCGTCGACTTCCTACCCAAGGTGAAAATCGAGGTAGTGGTGAATGACGATATGGCTGAAAAAACCATCGAAGCCATCCTCGGCGCCGCGCAAACCGGCCGCATTGGTGACGGCAAAATTTTCGTGACGCCGATTGAGGATGTGATCCGCATCCGCACCGGCGAGCGCGGACCGAACGCTATTTAATATTCAAATTGTAACCACTGAAAGGACCCTACCATGCCTATCAAAACCGCCCAAGATGCCTTGAACTACATCAAGGAAAAAGAGGCTGTATTCGTCGATTTCCGCTTCACCGACCCGCGCGGCAAATGGCAGCACACCACGTATCTGGCGAGCAAAGTGGATGCCGCAAGCTTTGAAGATGGCATCATGTTCGACGGTTCGTCGATCGCGGGTTGGAAAAGCATCAACGAGTCTGACATGATCCTGATGCCAGATCCCTCGAGCGCGTTCCTCGACCCGTTCACGGCGCAGCCAACGGTCGTCATCACCTGCGACATTATCGAGCCGTCGACCGGCCAATCCTACAGCCGCGACCCGCGCAGCGTTGCGAAAAAAGCCGAGGCCTACCTGAAATATACCGGCATCGGCGACACGGCTTACTTCGGCCCCGAGCTCGAGTTCTTCATGTTCGATTCCGTGACCTTCAACTCCGATATGTTCTCTCAATCGGTGACGCTTGAGAGCGAAGAAAACCCCACCAACTCCGCGAAGAATTACCCGCACGGCAACCTTGGTCACCGCCCGGCAGTGAAAGGCGGTTACTTCCCCGTTGCACCGGTCGATTCCGCGCAGGATATTCGCGGTGAAATGCTCACCACGCTCGCGGAAGTGGGCATCACCCCCGTGCTGCACCACCACGAAGTAGCACCTTCGCAGCACGAGCTGGGCTTTGATTTCAGCACGCTGACCGCGACGGCTGATAACGTGCAGAAGTATAAATACGTGATCCATAACGTGGCCAACACGTATGGCAAAACGGTGACCTTCATGCCGAAGCCGATCTTCGGCGATAACGGCTCGGGCATGCATGTGCACCAGTCGATCTGGAAAGACGGCAAGCCGCTGTTCGCGGGCAACGGTTACGCTGACCTCAGCGAAACCTGCCTCTATTACATCGGCGGCATTATCAAGCACGCGAAAGCACTCAACGCGCTGACCAACCCAAGCACGAACAGCTACAAGCGCCTCGTCCCAGGTTATGAAGCACCGGTGCTGCTCGCTTACTCCTCGCGCAACCGTTCGGCATCGATCCGCATTCCGTATGTCGCTTCGCCGAAAGCGAAACGCATCGAGACGCGCTTCCCGGATTCGTCGGGCAATCCATATCTGTGCTTCGCGGCATTGTTGATGGCGGGCCTCGATGGCATCGAGAATAAGATCCACCCGGGCGATGCGATGGATAAAAACCTCTACGACCTGCCGCCGGAAGAGTTGAAAGACATTCCGACCGTGTGCGGTTCGTTGCGTGAAGCAATCGCAGCGCTCGAGACCGACCGCGCCTTCCTGAAAAAAGGCGACGTGTTCACCGACGAGCAACTCGATGCTTACGTGGAGCTGAAGAAAGAAGAACTCGCCAAGTGGGAAATGACCCCGCACCCGGTTGAGTTCAAAATGTACTACTCGCACTAGGTTAGAAATTTTCTACTGGACTTTGTGCCACGGAGTTTCCTAAAGTAACTTCGTGGCACGCCACTCCCCGCACAAAAAATGCTGGAGCGTTAGGGTCAACAGGGAAGATAAAAAACAAGGAAGGCTGCCGCGAGGCGGCCTTTTTTAATGGTGAGTTGGGTACGCCCTCACCCTGAATTTTCTTCATCCTCCTACGCTAGCGCTTTGGTGGATGAAGAAAATTCCGACCTCTCCCGGTGGGAGAGGTGTCCCCAGCCCGACCGTTTGGAATACACTCAAAAGTTCAAGCAACCCGATAGTTCGTAGTGGGCAGCGGCGGTGCCGCAGCGCACCTCTCCTTGAGGGAGAGGTCGGCGCGCCTGAAGACATTAGAAATGGTGGGCCAACCTACAGCGCGTCGGGTGAGGGCGCACGCACCCTCGCTAAAGAAAAATCCCGCGAATAAATGCCACGCGCGGCGATTCCTTGATGCGCGCCCAGGTGGCTTCGTTATCGCCAAACAATGTGACGCCAAACGCCACCGCAATGGCGAGCACCATGCCGAGCGACAACAGCACGCCGAGCAGGAAATACATCGGCGTTGCGATATTCGGAATGCTCTGCATGAAAAACCCGCCGAGATGAAACCCGAGCGATGCAAGAATCAGCAGCATCAGCACCGTCAGTTTTTCACGGGCGATGCCGACGAGCAGCCCCATGCATAAAATCGCGCCGAGGATGAAATAGCGCAGGCCGGGGTAATGGCTGACTTCCATGACGAGCGCACCGCCGACCATAATCATCAGCGTAAACGCGATGGGCATCAGCAGCAGCCCGTCGCGCGGCAGCAGCGCCGCAATCACCCCTACCGCCACTAACATCACCAGCATCGACGCATGCTCGAGCGGTGCGCTGAAACCAAGGCTCAACCCCGCGCTGGCAGCAGCGGTCGGTTGTGCGATTAAAAATGGAAGCGTGCCGATAATAAACAGCACCATCGTCATCACGATAAATCGTTGGCTCGACATTTGACCTAGCTCGTTGCTTGCTGTGGCGTGCATTTTCCATGCATCTGCCAAATGTTTTAAAGCCGTGCGCAGGAATTGCTACAAAAAAGCTGCGCGGGCCACGCAAGTTTGCTAGCCTGCCGCCATGCGTCGATTTTTCTTCAGTATGTTAGCCCTGTTCGTGAGCTTCAGCGCCGAAGCGGCGGAGAAGGCAAACCTGACGATTTTGGCCGATGAATCGCTGCTGCTGCCCCTCGCCCAGCTCGCGCGGCATTATGCGGTGGAGAGCAAAACGCCACTGACGATTGTGGTGAAAAGCGCCACCGATGCCGAGCGCCAGATCGAGCAAGGGCTTGAGGCGCATATTGTGATTACGGCCGATTCCGCATTGATTGCACGTCTCAGCGATCATGGCCTCACGGATGTGTTGAGCCGCAAAGCAATTGCGCGCACGCAGCTGGCGCTCGTTTCGGTGAATGACCTCACCGGCCAGGCAAGCATCGCGAAGCGTATTTCCTTCGCCTCCATGCTCGCCGCCACGCCAAATTTGCCGGTGCTGGTGAATGCACCCGCGACCATCGAGGGCGACCGCGCGCAGCGCTTGCTGACGGGTTATGAATTTTCGCAAAGTCTCGCCGCGCGTGCGGCAGTGAAGCCCGATCACGATGAGCTGATCACAGCGTTGCATGACGAGCCCTCCCTCGGTCTCGTGCTTGCGGCGGATACGGCGACGGAATCCGACATCCGTGTGTTGAGCTTGATTCCGGATGAGGTGAGCCCGGCGGTGACGTACGAAACCATCGTGCTTGGCGGCGAATCCATGGCGGAGGCGAAGGCGTTCACGAATTATCTCTCCACCCGCGCCGCGCGAAACATCCTCGCGCATTTTGGCTATCAGCCGCCGGTTAAGTAACGGGCGTAAGTTCCGTCAGCGGCCAGCGCGCGCGGGGGGCGACGGATAAATCATCCGCAACGCCAAGCTTCAGCCGCTCCATGCCCGCCCAGGCGATCATCACGCCGTTATCCGTGCAGAGTGCCGGTGGCGCAACCACCAGCGGCAAGCCGTGCGATTCCGCCAGCGCGCGCAAGCTCGCGCCAATCGCCTGGTTCGCCGCCACACCGCCCGCAACGGCAAGCGCAGTGACGTTATGTTCCTTCGCGATTGCGAGCGCACGACCCACGCGACGCGAGGGCTCGCGCGGTGGCACGGTCAGCGGC
>JBEHYI010000161.1:0-4208 GCA_048498255.1 Pseudomonadota bacterium
GTATTCCGGCGGATTATGTGCTCGGCATTGTTCCGGCCTCCGACACCGGTGCGGTGGAGATGGCGATGTGGAGCCTGCTTGGGCCGCGCGGTGTGGATGTGCTGGTGTGGGAAAGCTTCGGCAAAGGCTGGGCGACAGATTGCAAAAAACAGCTGAAACTGGCGGACCTCAAGGTGGTGGAAGCGGGTTACGGCGAAATTACGGAGCTCAAGAATATCGACTGGACGCGCGATGTGATTTTTACCTGGAACGGCACGACGAGCGGCGTGCGCGTGCCAAATGCGGATTGGATTCCGGACAATCGCGAAGGCCTCGCCATTTGCGATGCGACAAGCGCAACCTTTGCGATGGATGTCGATTTCAAAAAACTCGATGTCATTACCTGGAGCTGGCAGAAAGCCTTGGGTGGCGAGGGTGGCCACGGCATGATTGCGCTCTCGCCACGCGCGGTGGAACGCCTGACGAATTTCAAGCCGGATCGCCCGCTGCCGAAGATTTTCCAGATGACGAAAGACGGCAAATTGATCGACGGTATTTTTGTTGGTGAGACGATCAATACGCCATCTATGCTCGCGGTCGAGGATGCGATCGATGGCCTCAAATGGGCGGAGCAGGTGGGCGGCCTAAAGGCGCTGATCGCGCGTTCAAACAGTAACCTGAAAACCCTGGAAGCTTGGGCAGAAAAATCGGATTGGATTGCTTTCCTCTGTGGGGATAAGGCAATCCGCTCCAACACCTCCGTCACCTTCAAAATTGCCGATAGCTGGTATCAGAATTTGAATGCGGACGCACAAGCCAAAGCGCTGAAAGATTTTACGGTGTTGCTTGAAAAAGAGGGCGTCGCTTACGACATCGGCGCCTACCGCGATGCACCGGCGGGCCTGCGCATTTGGGCGGGGGCGACGGTGGAGAATACCGATATGCAAGCGCTCACGCCGTGGATCGATTGGGCTTGGGGCGAGATTAAGCAATCGGCAGCGAAGGCGGCTTAAGCTTATTCCCTAGCGCAGGCAATTTCGTATATCACGTTTACCGCTAACGGCGACACGGTGTTTGATATTGCCGGAGCCAAAACGCAGATCACCCTCGTTGGGGTTGATTAGAGCGAATGGGCGCAGGTGCATTTCGGGTAAGCGAAAACGAGGAGGCGAAGCTAACGCGGGCGTGAGAGAGTGGTTTTTGTCCTGCTCGCGATCCCAGGCTTCCTTTAAAGCTTTAAGGTAATCATTGCGCGCGTAATACATGCCACTGGAATGCTCTGTTGCAGCGATAACGGCGGTAATATCCATCATTTAATTCATTTTCCAACGCGCGATTTCCTGTTACGGTTTTGCCAAATAGTGTTTGTTTGGTGATGGGGTAATGCATTGGCTTGGATCTTTTATCTGCTCTGGCTACCTGTTGCTGCTGCGTGCTATTTCATTGCCAAGAAATTGCAGTTCGATAAAAAAACCATCGCGTTGCTGCTTGCGGCGCTGGCGCTTTATTATTTTCATTTCTACAGCACCCAGGTGAGTGATTTTACCATCGATTGGGGGTACCACACTGCCTATATCCGCTATTTGGCAGAAGATTTTTGGGCGCATAGTTCCCTCGTCGTAACGCATGCGAATGCATCGTTACCCGAGATTTTTTACCAGTTGCCGACCTATTATATTCTAGCGACCCCCCTTTACCAATGGGGGGATGCGCTTGGCCTGCATGCGCCGTTTGAGATGGTACGTCATCTCTCGATGCTGTTTTATTGTGGCTTTCTGTTTTTTGGTATTCTCACGCTGCGTATAATGGTGCACCCGGTGGGCTTGCCCTATTATGCGGCGCTTGCGCTGCTGCTTTTCTGGCCGCTTGGCGTAACCATGGCAGGGCGCGTGCATCCCGATATTCTTGCTTATTTTATGCAGATGGGGATCGTGTATCACCTGGTGTGTTGGATACGCATAAGGCAATCTGCATCGCTGGCGAAGGCGTTTATGTTCAGCGGCCTTGGCATGTTGGTGAAAATGCCGAGTATGCTTTATTTCTTGGTGGCCTTGGTATGTCTGGCTGTTGCGCTCTATCAGCAGCGCCGACACTTGAAGCAATTCCTCACACCGCCGCTGGTTCTTGCCATTCTGTTTGCGGTTCTGTGCCGTTATTTTGCGGTTACCCATTTCTTTGCGTTGGATGATATCGCGCTTGCGCATCACGTGCCGCCAGCTTGGGATCAGCTCCTGCGAATCTATACGTATTTCAACCCGCTCGTTTTTGTCTGGGATACGATGATCAACCCCTATATGTACGAGACATATCCGCCATTTTGGCCGTATTTCCTACGAACATTGGTGGTGGGTGATGTGATTACCTTACGGGCGCTGGTACTGCTGTTTGTCATCGGCGTGCTGCTGCTTGCGATGCTGGTGTATGTGGCTATCGGTTTTGCACGGCGTGGGGAAGTGACACGTGAAGAGCGGCATTTTAGCTGGTTTTTCACCTTGCTGAGCTGCATTCTTATCGGCGCACTTGGAATGGTGCGCTACAGCCGGATTGAGGAAATACAGTTTGGCAATGCGCGCTATATTTTTCCGCTCTATGTAATTCTCATTCTTGCTTATGGCAAAGCAATGGAATGGCATGAGCGCGCCGGTCGAGGGCTGACGGTGCGCATTGGCAACGGGATTGCGCTTGGCATGGTGTTGCTCTCGGTGGGGCTGTTTTTGATGCAGCATATTTTCTTGAGTAAACCGCAGTAATCGCTGTGGCGGTTATATGGGGCGCTATTTTCTGTGGTCCCACGCAGCGAGAAGTGCTTCGGGCAACTTATCATCCGAAAGCTGCTGGTGCGAGTTGGCTTTTTCAATAATTGCCACCTGTTCGCATAAATTGAGCAGGGCTGCACTCATGGCTTCATCGGGCTCAAGGGGGCTGTCGCCCTCGGGCACGCTATAACCCATATGGCTATAAATTTGCTTCACGGCGGGCGTATCAGCAAGCGCGATCATCATGAAGGTGGCGCGGGCGAGGGAGGCTTCGAGGGGCATGGTTCCTACCGGTAGTTGGCTCAAGCCCATTATCGCGAAGCTTGATTAATAATTGCTTAAGATATCGTGCGCCTGTGGATGGGTTTCTTCACGGATGGCTTGACCTTTTGCCGCGCATCGCCTTTAAGCATGCCATCATTATTCCATTGTTTTATAACCTTAAGGATACTGCCATGCCTAAAGTTCTCATTTCCGACAAGCTCAGCCCGCAAGCCATCGATATTTTCAAGCAGCGCGGGGTGGAGGTGGACCTGAAAACGGGCCTCACCGAGGACCAGCTGATCGAGATTATCGGCGAGTATGACGGGTTGGCGATTCGTTCGGCGACGAAGGTGACGCCGAAGGTGCTGGATGCGGCGAAGAAGCTGAAAGTGGTGGGTCGCGCAGGCATCGGGGTCGATAACGTGGATGTGAAAGCGGCGACCGCGCGCGGCGTAGTGGTGATGAACACGCCGTTTGGCAATTCGGTGACGACGGCGGAGCACGCGATCAGCCTGATGATGTCGCTGGCGCGCGATATTCCGGCGGCGAATGCGAGCACGCATGCGAGCAAGTGGGAAAAGAATAAGTTCATGGGCGTCGAGATTGCGGGCAAAACGCTGGGTCTCATCGGCTGCGGGAATATCGGTTCCATCGTCGCAGATCGCGCGCAGGGGCTGAAGATGAAGGTGATTTCGTATGACCCGTTCCTCTCGGCGGAACGTGCGGCGGCGCTGAATGTGGAGAAGGTGGAGCTCGATGAATTGCTCAAGCGCGCGGATTTCATTTCGCTGCACACGCCGATGACGGATGCGACGCGCAATTTGTTGAACAAAGAGCGCCTGGCGAAAACGAAAAAAGGCGTGCGGATTGTTAACTGCGCGCGCGGCGGGCTGATTGTGGAAGCGGACCTGAAAGCGGCGATCGAAGCGGGCCATGTGGCGGGCGCGGCGCTTGATGTGTTCGAGGAAGAGCCGGCGAAAAATAACATTCTGTTCGGCATGGAGCAGGTGATTGCGACGCCGCATTTGGGTGCGAGCACGAATGAAGCGCAGGAGAATGTGGCGATCCAAGTGGCCGAGCAAATGGCGGAATACCTCACGGTTGGCACGGTGACGAACGCGCTCAATATGCCGAGCGTTTCGGCTGAGGATGCGGCGCGGTTGAAGCCGTATCTCGACGACGACGGCGACGGCGGCCGGCAGCAAACCG
>JBEHYI010000162.1:0-4205 GCA_048498255.1 Pseudomonadota bacterium
CTTTATGGTCCTGGTATTGGTTGCTGATGGTGAAGACGAGGCGGTCCGGCGTGCCGCTATAGATCGCGCCCATGATGCGTTCGCGGTCGGCTTTACGCACCATGCCTTGCTCGAACACGCCCTCGAGCGCTTTGGAGGTGGCATAATCGAACTGCGGGAAAATGCTGCCGATACCGTCGCTGGCGTAGATGATCGTGCCCTCGCGGCGGACGATGAGCGCGAAGCTGGAGCCGAGGCTGACGGCTTGGGAATAGAGCAGGTTTTGGTATTCCGTCGCCATCACGAGGTCGAGCGTGGTTTGCTCCTGATACACCACATAGAGGCAGAGGAAGGCAGTGAGGACGATGGCGATCAGCGGCGTGTAGGGCGCGAGTTGCTTGAGCGGCGGCGCGAAGGCGAGGATGAAGACGAGCGTGATGGTGAGCGTGAACGCGCCGATGGTGCGGTAGACGCGGTAGCGGCGCTCGCGCGGCACGAAATCCAGCTGCTCAGCCCGGATGGAATCCAACGAATCGAAGCGCATGCCGTCCCCTTATGATAATCGCCATGTAGTATTAGCAACGCCAAGCGGTTTGGCAATAGTTTCGTCGGATATTGTGGGATGGGTGGGGTTATCCACGGTGAGGGCGTTGTGTTGCCTATTACTTCTTAATCCGCAATTTCGGCATGGTTGAGCCACCCTTGCCCTTGCCGCCGGGTTTGCCGCCTGCGGGGGCTTGGGTGGATTTGCCTTTGAGCTTGTAGACATAGCCGATGATTTTCGCGACGGCCTGGTAATGCTCGAGGGGAATTTCATCGTCGATCTCGGTGGTATCGTAAAGGATACGCGCGAGGGGCGGGTTGCGGATGATGGGGATTTTGTGGCTCGTCGCCATTTCGCGGATGCGGGCGGCGACTTCATCCGCCCCTTTGGCGAGCATGACGGGCGCTTGCATGGTGGCGGCGTCATACTGCAGGGCGACGGCAAAGTGGGTCGGGTTGGTGATGATGACATCGGCTTTCGGCACGTTGGCCATCATACGTTTTTTGGCGCGCTCGCGGCGGAGTTGGCGCACTTTGCCTTTGATGTGCGGGTCGCCTTCCTGCTGTTTGTATTCCTCCTTCAGCTCGTGCTTGCTCATGCGCAGGGATTTCATGATGACCTGGCGCTGGTAGAGGTAATCGACGATGGAGAGCAGGAAGAGGAAAATGCAAATCGACATCAGCATTTTGCCGGTCAGGGTTTGCGAATAGTTGAGGAGCGTGAGGTTGCTGGCCGAATGCATGAGTTTGGGTAACTCGTTGCGATACGGCATGACGACAACGGTGGCGATGATGCCGACGACGGTGATTTTGAGCAGGTTTTTGAGGAATTCGATAATGGCTTTCATGCCGAACAGGCGGCCGAACCCGGCGAGGGGCGAAATTTTGCTGAGCTTGGGGAGAATATGCTCGGTAGAGAAGACCAGTTTGCGCTGGAGGATGGCGGGCGCGATGGCGGCGGCGATGGTGAGTAGAAACGGAACGGCGAGGATGGCGAGGAGACCAAATACGATATCGTGCATGATGTCGATGACGCCGCCGGGGCTCATTTCGAATTTGTCGGGCTCGATGGCGTAGGGTTTCAAGAATTCCAGCGTTTCGAGCGCGAAGCGATGGCCGAGCACGAGCACGAGAAAGAGGAACGAGCCCATCATGAAAAAATGGTTCAGCTCGCGGCTGGCGGGGATTTGGCCTTTCTTGCGCGCTTCCTCGAGCTTTTTATGGGAAGGTTCTTCGGTCTTGCTGGAATCGTCTTCGGATTCTGACATGTCAAATCCCTCCCACCAGTGCCTGCAAATGCTCCTGCATGAAGTTGACGAAGACCTCCATCATGAGCGGCAAGATGGCGAACATGAGCAAAAAGGCGATGAGGATTTGCGGCGGGAGCATGACGGCGATGATTTGGAAATTGGGCATGAGGCGGCCCATCAGCCCGCCCATGAGGTAAAACACGAAGGAGAAAACGATGTGGGGGGCGGCGAGCATGATGCCCATGGCGAAGCAATCGGCGACGAGGCGCGCGTCGTAATTGAACATGTCCTCGACCATCGGGTATTTGCCGGGCGCGAAGATGCTGTAGCTCTCGACCACGGAGGCCAGCATGTAATGGTGTAAATTGAGCGCGAACATGACGGCGAGCGCGAGGATGCTGACGAAATTGCTGAGCACCGCGGTTTGCGCGCCGGTGACGGGATCGAAAATGGAGGAGACGGCGAGCGAGGATTGGTAGGCGATGATGGTGCCCGCGACATGGAGGATGGAGAGGATGGTGCGCGCGATCATGCCGATGAAGCTGCCGATGAGGATTTCGGTGATGAGGAGGAGGCCGAGCTGCAGGGTGCTGGCGGGGATGGGCGGCATTTTGTCGGAGAGCAGCGGGGTGAGCAGCACGCTCATGGCCACGCTGAACAGCAGGCGAATGCGCGTGGGGACATAGATATCGCCGATGCCGGGCATCATCATGATGGCGGCGCCGATGCGCGCGAAAATGAGGAGGAATGCGCTAAGCTCGCCGATGAGGAAATGGTCGAGCAGTTGCAGGCTCATGGGTGCGGCCCTCTACTCGATGGCGACGATGCGGTCGAACAGGCGCTTGCCATAATCCTCGAGCGTTTGCAGCATGAAGGGCATGGCGAGCGCCATGACGAGCAGCATGGCCACCATTTTGGGCACGAAGGAGAGGGTGCTTTCCTGCACTTGGGTGAGGGCTTGCACGAGGGAAATGGCGAGGCCAACGAACAGGCCCGTCAGCAGCATGGGCGCGCTGACCATGAGCAGCACCCAGATGCCTTCGCGGGCGAAATCGATTACTTCGGCGGATTCCATAAGTTTCTCGTGAGTGGTGAGTAGTGAATAGTGAGTGGTGTCGCACTATTCACTACTCACCACTCACTACTCACTCAACCTAAATCGGCATTTTGATGATTTCCTGGTAGGCGTTGATCACCTTATCGCGCACGGCGACGACGGTGTTGAGCGCCATTTCGGCATCGGAAACGGCGGTGACGACATCGGTAAGGTCCGCCTTGCCGGAGAGGGCTTTGGCGGCCATGGCTTCGCTTTTGTAGCCGGTGTTGGCGGCGGATTGCAGCGAGCTGCCGAGCATGTCGAAGAAGCTTGCGCCGCTGGTGTGTTTGGTGTCATCCACCGCACCGCTACCGGCTTTGGCGATAATATTCTGCGCGACTTTGAGTGCGTCCTGATAGGCTCCGGCGGCTCTCGCGAAACTTACGTCTGACATTGTTCTCTCCCTGGTATTTTCTTATTTTAACGGATGATGTTGATGGTCTGGCCGAGCATGGCTTTCGAAGATTCGATGACGCTCAAATTCGCTTCATACCCGCGGCGGGCTTCGCGCATATCCATCATTTCGTTGATGGGGTTGACGTTGGGGTACATGACATAGCCCTGCGCATCCGCCTGCGGGTTGCTCGGCTCGAATTTCTTCACGAAATCGGATTTGTCGGTGCCGATTTTATTGGTCTGCACGGTTTGGATGCCGCTTTCGCGATCGAGCGCGTTTTTGAAAGAAATGGTTTGGCGGCGGTAAGGCTGTGCGCCGGCGCGGGTGCCGATGGACTCTGCGTTCGCGATGTTTTGCGAGACGATTTTCAGGCGGTCCTGCTGCGCTTTGAGGCCAGCGGAGGAAATATGAATCGTGTCGATCAAATCCATAAGTTACCTATTTGTTGCCGAGCGCTTCGCGGTTGAGGGCGGTGTATTTTTTCATCAGCGTGCTCGAGAGCTGGAACTCGGCGTTGGTGTCGGAGATTTTCGCCATTTGGTCTTCGAGCACGACGTTGTTTTTGGTGGGCGTGGTTTCGAACGTGTTGCGGTCTTTATCGCTTTTGAAGCTGGTGCCCTCGGGCAGCGTGCCGTTGAGGTGAACGGGCGAGGTGACGGCCATGGCCAAATGATTAGATTGCGCATCCACCAGTTTTTTGAAATCGAGCGGTTTCAGCTCGCGCGCTTTGTAGAAGGGCGTGTCGATATTCGCGATGTTTTGCGCGAGCACGGTTTGGCGGTTGGCCATATATTTCATATGGCCTTTGAGCATCGTATTCAGGATCGGTTCTTTAACATCCATCTCGGCCTCGTTGATCCGCTTTGCATGAAGAAAGGAGTCTCTTTTCCATAGGCGCAGTTCGTCGAGCGGCAGCGGCGCATCGCTACCCTTCTGCGCA
>JBEHYI010000163.1:0-4202 GCA_048498255.1 Pseudomonadota bacterium
ACGATGTGAGCTACCACGTGCATAACGGCGAGCTTGTCACCTCCGTCGGCTTCAACCCGGAGAATGAAGGATTCTTCCTCGGCGCCCACCCGCGCCCTATTCATTTGTAGGCTGCCATGCGCGCAATTCAGGTCATTGATGGAGCTGACAACTGCACTTTCTCACTTTTTTTAGTGAGCGAGGAGGAATTTGCGACTATTTTTCCCAATGACCAAGACATAGAATTCGCAGAAGATATTGTTGCGCGCGTGGGTGAAGAAGCTTGGACACAATTAACCGCTCACCTTTGGAATAGGCCCATTTTAAAATCACAAGCCCATGGAATTCACGGAACCTTGTTTTTTGAATTTGGCTCAAAACGCCATCATTTTCCTAATTCGAAAAAAGAAAAAGACTTTGACGCATCCATGATCAATCCAGCACAGCGCCGGATGTTTCGTGGTGAATCTCAATGAGGATAACATGACCAAACTCCCCGCGCCCAAAGCCGGTATCACCGAAATTTCGCCCTACGCGCCCGGCAAATCGAAGGCTGAGGGTGCGAGCCGCGTGATCAAACTTTCCAGCAACGAGAACCCGTGGGGCCCCTCGCCCAAGGCGATTGCGGCCTATCAAGCGCAGTCCGCCAACATGCACCGCTACCCGGATGGTGGCCACGCCGCTTTGCGCGAGGCGATTGCGAAGGCACAAAACCTGCCCGCCGACCAGCTGATTTGCGGCGCCGGTTCGGATGAATTGCTCGGCATGCTCGTCCATGCTTACGCCGGTGCGGGCGACGAAGTGCTGTTCACCGAGCACGGATTTTTGATGTATAAAATCTACACGCTCAGCAATGGCGCAACGCCTGTCACCGCGCCGGAGAAGGACTTACATACGGATGTGGATGCGCTGCTCGCTTCCGTCACCCCGCGCACAAAAATCGTGTTCGTTGCGAACCCGAATAACCCCACCGGCACGGTGATTCCGTTCAGCGAAATTCGCCGCCTGCGTGCGGGTCTGCGCGAGGATATCATCCTCGGGCTGGATGCGGCGTATGCGGAATATTTGGATCAGCCGGAGTATGAAGACGGCATCAGCCTGGTGAAAGAAAACACGAATACGATCGTGTTCCACACCTTCTCGAAAATCTACGGCCTGCCTGCGTTGCGCCTGGGCTGGGCGTTTGCGCCCACAAGCATGATCGATATTTTGAACCGTGTGCGTAGCCCATTCAACGTGAATGCGCCCGCCCTCGCCGCCGGAATTGCCGCGGTGGAGGATGCGGCTTACATCACCGAAATGCGCGTGAAAAACGCGGTGGAACGCGCGCGGCTGGTGCAAAGCTTGGAGCAAAAAGGCTATGCGGTGGTGCCAAGCGTCACCAATTTCGTGCTCGTGAAATTTGGTGCTGAGACGCAGAAAATGAACGCGCATCTCGCGAGCCGCGGCCTCATCGTGCGTGAAGTGGGCGGCTACGGCTTGCCGGAATATCTGCGCATCACCATCGGCACCACGGAGGAGAACACACTCCTCATCGATGCCATCAACGACTTCGCGAAAGTCACCGCGGCGTGAGCGAAACGTTGCGCATTGCGTTGCTGGGCGCGGGTCAGCTTGGCGGTTCGTTCATCCTCGGTTTGCGCGAGCAAGGTGCGGATATTTACGTCACCGCCTATGATCCAGCGATGCACCATGCGGAAACGCTGAAAGCCCGCGGCGCGGTGGATACGGTGTGCGCCACACCTGCCGAAGCTGCGAAAGGTGCCGATATGGTGCTGCTCGCCGCTCCCTTACGCACCTACCGCGCGCTTGCGAGCGCCATCGCGCAGGTCGTCGAGAATGGCACGATCCTCACCGATCTTGGCTCCGTCAAAGGTTCCATGCAGGCGCTCGCGGCGCTGTTGCCAACCGCCCATCTCGTGCCCGCGCACCCGATTGCGGGTAGTGAAAAATCCGGCCCCGCCGCTGCGCGCGGAGATTTGTTCAGCGGCCGCCTTTGCATTCTCACGCCGGATGAGGCGACGGATGCCGAGGCTTTCCGCGCGGTGGAGGCGCTGTGGCAGCTCGTCGGCGCGGATGTGATCGCGATGCCGCACCAAATCCACGATCAAATTTACGCCTATGTTTCCCACCTGCCGCATTACATCGCCTTCGTCGCGGCGAGCTATTTCCACGCGCTCGGCATTCGCGTCACAGCGGAGGATGCGATGCTGCAGCAATTCCTGCGCATCTCGCGCTCTAACCCGCGCATGTGGACGGATATCGCGCTTGAGAACCGCGAGGCGCTGCTGCCCGCACTCGCCACCTACATCGCACTGCTCGAGCATTTTGCGACGGAACTACGCGCGGGTGAGAAAACGGAAGCTGCGGATAAATTGCTCACCGCCAAAACGTTACTCCCGCGCATCCTCGCTTCCAGCCTCATTTCCGGCGTGTCGCTGTATGAGCAGCAATCCAGCACCAACTTACGCCCCTTCGGCGCAGGCGGCATGCGCGATATCGTTGCCCCCGCAGCGATTACGCCCGAAGCGGATACGGAAAGCATGAGCACCCATGCGACCACGATGGCGGAAATTATCGAGGGGATCATTCCGCATTTCCGCACGCTCGAGCGTTTGATCGGCGCGGAGGATGAGCCCGCGCTTTATGCCACGATCAGCCAAATGGTGGAAGACGCCCACGCGCTGGTTAGCGCGCGCAATTAAGCTCAATCAGCCGTTTTAATTCCGCGTGATCCCGCGCATGCGCCACAAACGGATAGCCGTCATGCGTCTTCCCATCCGTCACGAAATCGCCATAGAGAATCGGCGTGCAGCCGGTCACCTGCGCTGCGCCTAAATCCACACCCGTATCGCCCACGAACCACACATCCGGCCCCGCATCGATGCCCGTATCCTTCAGCGCCAGCCACACCGGCTCGGCATGCGGCTTGTCGCGCGCGGCGTCGCCCGCGCCAATTGCCACATCGAAATAATGTTCCCATTTCAGCGCCGCGACTTCCTTGCGCAAGGTGCTGCCCATTTTATTGCTGACAATGCCGACAAACACGCGCTCACGCGGAATCGCCGCGAGCATGTCGAGCACCTCCGGCAGCGGCTGCAATTGCTCGAGATGAATCGAACGGTAACTCGTCTGATAAAAATCCGCCGCCTCTTTCCAGCGCTCGCCAAATAGCGCCGGGAAGGAATCACGCATCGATTGCTTCACCGTGTCACGCACCTTGTCGTAGCTCCATTCTTCGTGATTCATGTGCCGCATTGTCATGTTCAGCGCGGCGTGGATCAGCGGCCAGGTATTAACCAGCGTGTTGTCCCAATCGAACAAAATCGCGCGCGGGGTGGGAAGTTTTGTCATGCTACGCGAACCATGTTTTCAAATTTTCCGTTGCTTCCGCGAGCGTTGGCATTGCTAAATCCCGCGGCGAAATAATCGCACGATTCAGCGGGGTTGGCCACTCGATGTTCAGCGCCGGATCATCAAGCCGAATCCCGCTTTCACCCGCGCCGTTGTAATGCGCGGTCACATAATACACCACATCCGCCGGGCGGTTGCCAATAACCGCAAACCCATGCGCAAAACCGGGGGGAATCCACAGCAATTCGGCGTTTTCCTCGCTCAATTCCGCCGTCACTGCTTTACCAAAATTCGGCGAATTGGGCCGCACATCCACCGCCACATCCAGCACCGCGCCATGGGTGACACCAACGAGCTTTCCCTGCATCGGCTGATGTTGAAAATGCAGGCCACGAATCACGCCCGGCACCGAGCGCGAATGGTTGGTTTGCACGAAGGTTTCGTGAATGCCGAGCGCCGCGAATTTATCGACACGAAAACGCTCGCAGAAAAATCCGCGCTGATCGTGGAAAATATCGAGGCTGATGCGCTTCACCTCAGGCAGTGCGGTGTCATGAATTTGCATCGCGTTCTTTCAACGTTAACGTTAATCCGTCGCGCCAGTGTGGCATAGCAATGCCGTAAGAAGCAAGCGCGCTGCAAACGAGGCGTCCATCCTTCGGGCGCGCGGCGGGTAGCGGATATTCGGCGGTGGTGATGGGAAGAATCACCGCTTCGCTGCCAATCCCGCGCGCGATTGCGCAAGCAAAACCGTGCCAACTGGTGTGACCGCCACTCGCAAAAGCGAAAAGAAAAGAGGGGAAGAGTTGATTGCTAACAAACAAATATACGCATGGCAGAACGACGGTTTCGACAACCTGAGATCTACG
>JBEHYI010000164.1:0-4182 GCA_048498255.1 Pseudomonadota bacterium
CCGGAGGTGTCCTTATCCAGCCGGCCGATGCTTGAAAGCACCGGATTGCGCCGCTTCCAGCGCGAGGGAAGCAAATCGTAAATCAGCGCGCCGGATTCCTTATGCGAGCAGGTAACGCCAAGAGGCTTGTGGAGCATTACCACCATGCCGGGCAGCGGGTCGAGCATTTCGCCATCCACCGTAATCCGCGCGCGCAGATCCTCCGTCAGCGTCACGCGCGCGCCGACATCCAGCACCGGTTTCGCGTCGAGCAAAATGCGATCCGAATCGGCGAGCGATTCCACTTCGCGGCGCGAGCCGTAGCCCATGCTGGCGAGGAGTTGATCGAGGCGCGCGGTGGTTTTGCTCATGCTATTTCACCGCCTGATAAATTTTGAATCCATGCGCTTCATCCACCAGTTTTACTTGCGCGAAATGTATGGCAAGCAGCGCCTCATACGGCAAATGGCGATTGGCGGTAAGCCAGAGCTGGCCGCCTTTTTTCAGCATCTCCGTCGCGCGGGTGATGAAGGCTTGGCCGAGGGTTTGGTCCTCAATCCCCGTATCGTGAAAGGGCGGATTCATGACGATGAAATCGAGATTCTCCGCAGGTAAGTCGCCGCTGCGAATATCGGCCCACACAAACTTCGTACGGCTATCCGTGATGTTCTTTTGCGCCGCCGTAATCGCGCGGCGGTCGATATCGATGAGGGTGAGTTGCGTGATGGATGAGGTGAGAAGCTGAAGACTCAGCACACCAATGCCGCAGCCCAAATCCGCGCCGTTGCCACTAAAATTTGGCAAATGCTGGAGGAGTAGCGCGCTGCCGTCATCGATACGGTTCCAGCTGAATACGCCTGGGTGTGTCCAGAGTTGCAGCTCGGGGTGGAGTTGTAAACCGCCTTCGGCAATCGCGGCATCAAGGCCGTGCAAATCCGCCGGGCGTGTGGTGCTGACAATGCGGTGATGCGCGCGGGAATCTTCCTGCACGGTGCAGCCAAACGCTTCGAGATCGCTCGCAATGCGGCTGCCGCCCTTATCCTTCGGTGCGAGCACGGTGAGCGGCGCGCCAACCGCCAGCGCGGTGAGCATACGCGCGAGCACATAGCGCCGCTCCAACGTGCCTGGCGGGGCGTAAATAATGGCAGAAGCGAGGCTTTGCGGCGCATAATCCATCATCCGCGAACTACCCGGTATCAGCGGCGAACATTGCCGCGTGCCGGTGGGGATGTCGACCAATCCGCGCGGGGGTTCGCCGTAGATGGCATGTATCGTTGCATCGCTCATGCGCTGTGCTTACTGAGAAATCGGGGCGCTTGCAAGCGGGCGCCAAGCGGCCTATGACGGGCCCATGAGCGATATTTCCACACTCCGCGAGTTTACCGATGCGCTGCTCGATGCTGTCGCGCGCGGGAATTTTGTGAAAGCAACCATCGGCAAACCGACTGCAACGGCGGGGGATTTGAAATCCATCGACATTCGCCCGATCATGTTGAAACGCTCGCTGAAGCTGAGTTTCACCTACCATCACCAGACCCGCGATGTGGTGAAGAATTACCCGCCGCAGGAAGCTGCGGAGCTGATGGTGGCGCAGCTGACGGAGCATTTTCGCGCTGGGCATTTGTTTACGACGGAGGCGGATTTTCAGCTGAGTTATGCGGGTGGGAATTATCAGCTGAAGCAGCTCAAACCCAGCAAATCCGAAGCGCCGAACCTGTCGCATGACCGCGCGAAAACACGGTTGGTGGAGACGAAAAACAAGCCCTATTTGCACGCGCTCGGCATTACGGATGCGCGCGGGGAAGTGTATAAAAACGCGCGAGCGAAATACCGGCAGATCGATAAATATATCGAGGTGCTGGATGGGTTGTTGAAAGATGTGCCGCCGAAAAAACTGCGCATTGTCGATATGGGCGCGGGCAAGGGCTACCTTACGTTCGCGCTGTATGACCATGTGACGAACACGCTCAAGCGCGAGGCGGAAGTGGTGGGTGTGGAATTCCGCGCCGAGCTGGTAAAAAAATGCAATGACATTGCCGAAAACTCGGGCTTCAACGGCCTAACATTCGTCGAAGGCAGCATCGCCGATTATGACTGCGCGGGCGCGGATGTGGTGATTGCGCTGCATGCGTGCGACACCGCGACGGATGATGCGATTGCGAAAGCGGTGAAAGCGGAGGCTTCGGTGATTGTGGTGGCGCCGTGCTGCCACAAACAAATTCGCCGCGCGATGGGAAAAATTGTGCAGGAAAATCCGCTCGCGCCGTTGATGAAATATGGCACGTATGTCGAGCGTTTGAGCGAAATGCTGACGGATAATATGCGTGCGCAACTGATGGAGTTGCAGGGCTATACGTGCAATCTGTTCGAATTTATTTCGGATGCGCATACGCCGAAAAATGTGATGATTGTGGCGACGCGCGCGAAAAACAAGCTCCCCGCGAAAGAGGCGGAGAATTTACGTGCGGAGATTGAGGGCGTGAAAAGCACGTTCGGCATTACGTACCATCAGCTTGAGCGGCTGTTGGGTTAGGCGCACCCCAACAAAAGAGGGGAGGCCAAAAGCCTCCCCCAGTCGGTTGCAGGAACAATTCTAGTGGCGCGTTACGCGCCGAAATTCACCTTCAGGAGTATTCACCAATTCTCGTTTTACCCTTCATGTTTTGTGCCAAGTGTTGGCGGATGGTGTTTCAGTGGGTTAGGGTTTAGGTGGTTGAAAAAGTGGCATTTTGCCTGCCCATTATTTCAGCAATCCGCATAAAAATGACGCAGGTTGGCAAGCCCCGCGCGCTGTGTTAAGCCGCTCACCATGGACACGGAAATTATCATCGCAGGCGGCGGCCTTGTCGGCAATGCGCTGGCGATTGCGCTGGCGCAGGGCGGTTTGCAGGTGACGGTGATCGACCCGCTGCCGCGCGAGCAGCAAATCGCGACCGGGTTCGATGGGCGCACGAGCGCAATTTCGTCCGGCTCGGTGCGGATTCTGACGCATCTTGGTGTGTGGCAGCATATCGCGCCCGAGGCACAGCCGATCCACGATATTCGCGTGTGCGATCAGGATAAGCCGGGCTTTGTGCATTATTCGGATAAGGAAGTGGGCGAGCCGTTCGGCTATATTGTCGAGAACCACCTCATCCGCCGCGCGCTGTATTTGGGGCTTGAGGGCGAGACGAAGATTCGCGTGGTGGCGGGCAAGGTGACGGGGTTTGAGACGACGCCAGCGAGCGCGATCGCCGTGCTGGAATCGGGCGAGCGCATCACCGCGCCGCTGCTGATTGCGGCGGATGGGCGCTTCAGCAAATTGCGCGAGCAGGCGGGCATCCCGAGCCGCGTCATCGGTTATGGCCAAACCGCGATTGTGTGCGTGGTGGAGCATGAACATGCGCATGACGGGCTCGCGCTTGAGAAATTTTACCCGGCGGGGCCGTTCGCGATGTTGCCGCTGGTGCCCAAAAACGGTGTGAACCGCAGCGGTGTGGTGTGGACGGAATCGGACGAGGATGCGCCGCAATTTGTGGCGCTGAGCGATGCGGAGTTCGATGCTGAGCTGCAGCGCCGCGTGGGCGAAGGGTATGATAATTACTGGGGCCGCGTGAAGGCCACCGGCAAGCGCTTTTCCTATCCGCTGAAATTGATGCATGCGGAGAATTTCACCGCGCACCGTTTCGCACTGGTTGGGGACGCGGCGCATGGCATTCACCCGATTGCGGGGCAGGGGGTAAACCTTGGCTATCGCGATGTGGCGGTGCTGGCGGAATTGCTAATCGAGCAGCGCAAGCTTGGGCTGGACCTCGGCGCGGAGTCGCTGCTCGCGCGCTACCAACGCTGGCGGCGGTTCGATTCGTTCAGCATGACGGCGAGCACCGATTTGCTGAACCGCCTGTTCAGCAACCGCGTGCCGGGCCTGTCGCTGCTGCGCCGCGCCGGCATGGTGGCGGTGAATAACCTGCCGCCGTTGAAGCAGTATTTTATGCGCCACGCGATGGGGCTGGTGGGCGATTTACCGCGGATGATGAAGGAAGCAAGAGAGTGAGTGGTGAGTCGTGAGTGGTGAGTCGTGAACCCTCACCCTGAATTTTCCTCATCCCTCTACGCTACGCTTCGTTGGATGAGGAAAATTCAGACCTCTCCCGGTGGGAGAGGTGCGCTGCGGCGCGGCCATTGCCCTTCACAAACTATCCGCATCGTCGAACCTCTTAGTTT
>JBEHYI010000165.1:0-4151 GCA_048498255.1 Pseudomonadota bacterium
TGAAAAACCGTGCCACCGCGTCATCCACGACCTTGATGCGTTCGCGGCTGACCTGGGTCGAGGTGCGGCTCACGAAATTCGCGGCGGCTTCGAGGCCGAGCGCCGAAACCACACTCAAAATCGCCACCACGATCGAAAGTTCGACGAGGCTGAAGCCGCGGGCTCGGGTCGCTGAAAATCGGCAGGTGAAACGCATCTGCCAAGTATAGCGCAAATTCCTGAAGGGAAGCTTAAAGCCACGATCCCACCATCGCCGCGCGCTTTAATAGTTGAGCAGTGAGGTTTTTTTGCTACGAAGGGGTGACGGGGGGGTTAGCTCAGTGGTTAGAGCAGGGCGCTCATAACGCCTTGGTCGTGGGTTCAAGTCCCTCACCCCCCACCACCCTACGCGCTGCGCGCTTCGGGTGGCAGGCCACCATAGGTGGACTGACGCACGGAGCCGCATCTGGCGCGTAGGAGTGTCGCCCGAAGCTCGTGCCTACCGAAGCGTTAGCGTAGGTAGGTGAGCGTAGGGGGGACTGTAGAGCTACTCCCTTCGCACCATCACCCCACCAACCACCGCCGAAAGCAGCGACCCGCCGAGAATTCCAAGTTTAATGCTTGGCTGCATGGCCTCCGGCAGGGCGAGCGCGCCGATGAATAAACTCATGGTGAAGCCAATCCCCGCCATCACCGCGACGGCGATGAACTGCGCCCAGCCGGTTCCTTCCGGCAGCGTTGCGAGGCGCAGGCGAATCATCAACCAACTCACCAAACCAATGCCGAGCGGCTTACCAATCAGCAAGCCCAGCGCAATGCCGAGCGGCAGCGGATCGCGCGCCGCAGCAAGCGTGAGATCGCCCAGCGCAATGCCCGTGCTGCAAAACGCAAACAGCGGCAGAATGAGAAAACTCACCCACGGATGCAGCGCATGGATGAGACGCTGGGTGGCTTGCATCGGCAGCATGAGGCCGGTGATAACGCCCGCAATGGTGGCATGCACCCCAGCATGGTGAATCCAATACCACAGCGCGATACCCGCAAGCAAATATGGCCAAAGCGTCACCACCCCACGGCGGTTGAGCAGGAACAAAACACCTACCATTGCTGCGGCCATAGCAATCGCCGTTGCATGCAATGTGCCGCTATAGAAAAACGCAATGACGAGGATCGCCCCCACATCATCGAAAATCGCGAGTGCGAGTAGAAACACAATCAGCGCTGGGGGCACATGCCGACCCACCAGCCGCAGGACGCACAGCGCAAACGCAATATCTGTTGCCGAAGCAATCGCCCAACCCGCCCAGTTGACAGGTGCTGCATGGTTGACGGCAAGAAACACCAGCGCCGGCACCACCATGCCACCCAGCGCTGCAATCAGCGGCAGCAGCACTTGGTCACGTTTCGTGAGTACCCCTTCGCGCAGCTCGCGCTTGAGCTCGAGGCCGATGAGCAGGAAGAACAGCACCATCAGCCCGTCTTTCACGAAAGCGGTGAAGTTGGGCGTCAGCGCCGCCTGATAATCCGCCGCCCATGGGCTATTCGCCGCCGCCAAACCGAGCGTCGCAGCAAGCAGCATCACCATCCCGCCCGCTGTTTCCATCGCCAGAAAACGTCGTAGAAAATCAGGGAGATAGGACGATAAAATCGGCATCTTTATGCCTTCCTTATGGTTTTTTTATACTCGGGCGCGTACCAAACTAGTTGATCCTTATAAGTAATCGCCCATGATTTCCAAATCACGGGAATAATTAACGGCAAGTCTGGATTTGTGCTAGTCTTGCTATTCTATCCAGCGGGGGAAAGACCATGCAAGAGAAACGTAACACGATCCTGATCGTCGATGACGAACTCGAAATCCGCAAAATGCTCTCCATCTTTTTGGATGCGGCGGATTTCAAAGTAGTCGAAGCCGTGAACGCCAAGCAAGCCATCCGTATGGCGGCATCCGTGAAGCCGGACCTGATCGTGCTCGATCTCGGCCTGCCGGATATGGATGGGGCGGAAGTGGTGACCGCGTTGCGCCAATGGTCGCAAGTGCCGATCCTGGTGCTCACCGTGCGTTCGGAAGATTCGGAAGTTGCTAGCCTGCTCAACGCCGGGGCGGATGATTACGTGACGAAGCCGTTCAACGCCGATGTGCTGCTCGCGCGCATCAATGCGAACTTGCGCAAAATCATTGTGCGCGAAGTGGGCGAGCCGGATATCACCAACGGACCGATCCGCATCGACCTCGTGCGCCACGAAGTTTTCATCGAGAATGAGCGCATTTCCTTCACGCCGAAGGAATATGATTTGCTGCGCTATTTCATGGTCAATCGCGGCCGTATGCTAACGCACAAACAGATCCTCAAAGAAGTATGGGGCCCGGCGCATGTCGATGACACGCAATATCTGCGCGTCTATGTCGGCCAAGTGCGTGAAAAACTCGAAACGAAAAAAGGCCTCAGCAAACTGATCGTCTCGGAAGCGGGCATTGGTTACCGCATGGATGCCGTGCAGCCATTGGAGCAAGCCGCTGCTTGAAAGGATTTTGTCCCAGAGTAAACCCTCCACGCCCCGGTTTTTCCGGGGCGTTTTTTTTTTCGTTACCTCCGACATTTTTCGCAGGGCACACTGCATTCTTAGGGCATGTGCGCTACCCTTTTACCCGTATCACATGCAGGAGAAAAACCATGATCCATTCTTTGAAATACGCCGCAATTGCTGCAGCCACATTGAGCCTCGCTGCCTGCGGTGACACGAAATCAGACCGCGCGTTGAGCGGCGCGGGTATTGGTGCCGGCGTTGGCGCAGTCGGTAGCTCGCTGGTGGGCGGTAGTGCTGTCGGCGGCGCGCTGGTCGGCGGTGCCGTTGGTGCGGGTGCAGGCGCACTCACGAATAAAAACGACGTCAATCTCGGTAAGCCCGTGTGGCGTTAGAAGTAAGGTTAGTTGATTGGCAACTGAAACTCCCTGCCCTTAAAAGCAGGGAGTTTTTTTGAGAGGGAAAAATGGCAAAATCGAAATCCAAACCGCAACCCACAGCGCACTGTTCTGTAGCCGGAAAATTATTCGCCTGCTTCGCCGAAAAAGCGTCCGACGCAGCGGGCTCGCCCATCGCTTTTACCATCGCCGTGCTCACCCTGGTGGTCTGGGCAGCGACGGGGCCAATGTTCGATTACTCCGAAACCTGGCAGATCGTCATCAACACCGTCACCACCATCATCACGTTCCTGCTAGTATTTCTCATCCAGAATTCACAAAACCGTGAAACACGCGCGCTGCAACTCAAGCTGGATGAGCTGATTTTCGCGACCCAAGGCGCTAAAAACAGTCTGCTGGGCATCGAGAAACTCTCGGCGCAGGAGCTGCAGGAACTCTACAAACATTACGAATCCCTTGCCCAAAAAACGCGTGATGAGATTGAGCGCAGCAAGCAAGAAAAACCTGCCCACTGATGCAATTTTTATACGTCGCCGACTCGCGCACCGCGATTCCTTACCCGCCGATGGTTAGGATAATCCTGTCAGTCAGACATATTCTTTGAAGGGAGTTTTTTTATGCTAAATGTTGTCATCACCTTTTTCGTTCTGGCCATTCTGGCGTCGCTGCTGGGTTTTGGCGGATTAGCAGGTAGCTTTGCAAGCATCGCACAATTTATTGCGGTTCTGTTTGCGGTTCTGTTTGTCGCCAGCCTGATCTACAGCGCGCTCACGGGTCGCCGCGCCAACACACCGCTTTAGTTCCAGCCATTTGAAAGCGTGTAGCGTGCGAAAAAGAGCCACCCGTATTCGGGTGGCTCTTTTTTTGTGCGCAGCAATTTACTACTTCAGCGGCAGCGTGAGGGTGAACACCGCGCCGCCATCCGGGTGATTCTCAACCCGCACTTCACCGGTGAGCGAGCGCATGACATGACGGCAGATGGCGAGGCCCAACCCCGTGCCGGCATTTTGCTGGTCAAGCTTATTGAGCCGCGTATATTTCGAAAAAATCTCCTCGAGCATCGCTTCTGGAATGCCCGGCCCGCGGTCGCGCACGGTGAGCACATAAGCATCGCCCTTCACCCCGTGTTCGATGGTGATTTTCGGCGTCTCCCCGCCATGTTTCAGCGCATTATCGAGCAGCTGGGTGATGGCGCGCATGAGTAACATACCATCCGTATGCACCTGCGTGGGGCCATGCGTTTTCACG
>JBEHYI010000166.1:0-4149 GCA_048498255.1 Pseudomonadota bacterium
CGATGCGGCCTTCGGCGGAGCTCGGCGACGTCCCGACCGGTGCGCCGGGAGCCCGACCGTTTAGGATTCACTAAAGCTATCGAGCAACCCGATAGCTCGTAGTAGGCAGCGACGGTGCCGCAGCGCACCTCTCCCACCGGGAGAGGTCTGAATTTTCTTCATCTGCCGAAGCTATAGCGAAAGGCGGATGAGGAAAATTCAGGGTGAGGGCGGCTTTCGCAATCCCTCCCTTAAGCCGCAACACCCTCCGGGTCGACCCAGCTGATATTGCCATCCACCCGGCGGTAGACCACGTTCAGGCGGCCATTGCCGGCGTTGAAAAACATGAGCGCGGGCAGGTCCGCGAGGTCCATTTTCATCACCGCATCACTCACGCTCAGCGTTTCGATGTTGGTTGCCTTTTCTGCCACCACGGCCGGCGCGCCCTTCTCCTCGAGCTCGATATCATGCGCTTCCGGTTTTAGAATATATTTGCGGGCCACGCGTGCGCGCGATTCCTTGTCGCCGCCTTCCACATGGTGGCCTTTGAGGCGGCGCTTGTAACGGCGCAGCTGCTTTTCGGCTTTCGTCGCGGCGTCATCGAACGCGGCGTAAATCTCGCTCGCGCCGCCTTGGCTTTTTACCGTCACGCCGGAATGAGTACCCGTGTTGCCATGAATATCGACGCGGAACTGGTGGTGCGCTTCCTTCGAGACCACCACATCCATGCTCACGATCCGATCAAGGTATTTGCTGAATCCGTCGCTCAATCGCTTTTCGACATGGCTTTGAAACGCGTCACCCAAATCGACATGGCGGCCCGAGATATGAAGTTGCATAAGTTCCTCTTTTCGTTGGGAAGTTGAAGTTTTTATGGGAATAGCTGTGCGCTGATGAGCGGGTGATGGCATAAGCCTAATATAGGCCTATTAGTGCAAAAATTCCAGAGGATAAGCTGCGTGGCACACAGAAATTTTGCGTGCAATTTAGGCCGCAAACCTATTCGTCGTTGCGTTCCATAAACATCGTTAAATCGCGTGCCTACAATTTCGGCAATTTCACCCCAAGCGCCGCAGAAAGCCGCTCCGCCTCACCATAATAGGCCACGCGGCGCAGGAAGCGCGGCATGATGCCCGACCATTTGAAATCGCCCACCAGCTTGCCATCCGCCCCCTCGCCCTTCGGCTGGAAGGTGAACAAATCTTGCATGGTGATGATGTCGCCCTCCATCCCAACCACTTCGGATAGGAACGTGATGCGGCGCATGCCATCCTTCATGCGGCTGATTTGCACGATGAGGTGAATCGCCGACGACACTTGCGAGCGAATCGCCTGCGGCGGCAAATTCAGGTTCGCCATCATGATCATATTTTCAAGCCGCGCCAGTGCGTCCCGCGGGTGGTTGGCGTGGATGGTGGTGATGGAGCCTTCATGCCCCGTATTCATCGCCTGCATCATGTCGAACGCTTCGGCGCCGCGGGTTTCCCCCACCAAAATCCGGTCCGGGCGCATGCGCAGCGCGTTTTTCATCAGGTCGCGGATCGTCACTTCGTCCTCGTTGCGATCCGTGCGCACGGGCCGTGTTTCAAGCCGCACCACGTGCGGCTGCTGCAGGCGCAACTCCGCCGCGTCCTCGATCGTCACAATCCGCTCCTGGGCGTCGATATGTTCCGACACCGCGTTGAGCAATGTCGTTTTCCCCGAGCCCGTACCGCCCGAAATCAGGATATTCAAGCGGCAGCGCGCCACCACTTTCAACAGCTCGGAAAGCTGTTTTGAGGTATTACCCTGCTCCGCCATATGGTCGAGCGTGATGGAGCGTTTGCCGAATTTACGGATCGAGATCGCCGTGCCATCCACCGCGAGCGGACGCACGATCACATTCACCCGGCTACCATCCGGCAGCCGCGCATCCAGCAGTGGTTTCCTCACATTCACCTGGCGGCCGATATGGGTCGCAATCGCCTCCGCAATGCTGAAGACTTGCGCATCGTTGGGGAAGGTTAAATCCGTTTTCTCAAGCTTGCCGAAACGCTCGACGAACACATTTTTTGGCCCGTTGATGAGGATATCATTCACCGTCTCATCATCGAGCAATTGCTTCAAGGGTGCGAGCGCCTGCACCGCATCCGCGAGTGCGCTTTCCATCGCCACTTCTTCCGGCAGCAAACTGTCGCTCACCGGCGGCTGATTCGGTGCATTCAAGCGCATCAGCAGCTCTACCTGACGCTCGAGCGACGCTATGCGCAAATTCACATCATCGGACATGGGACAGCCTTATTTCTCACACGATTGAATGTACGCAGCCTAACGCAGCGTGGGGCGAAAAGAAAGATTACGCGGGAAAATTACCGAATTCCCTGCATCATTCCCGAGGAGCGTGCCGCATCCGTCACAAGCTGGTTGCGCGGGGAGCCGTTAGCCCAGCGGAAGCCCTGCTTCGGCCCGCCTTCACTAAAGAGCACGAGGTCCTGCATCACAATTACCTCGCCCTCCATGCCGGAAATTTCGCTGACATACATCACCCGGCGCACGCCATCCTTACAGCGCGCCATGTTGATGATGAGGTTCACCGTGCTCGCAATTTGCTGGCGCACCAGGCGCGTCGCCAATTGCGGCATCGCCATCGAGACCATCGTCTCAAGCCGCGACAGCGCATCGCGCGGGGTGTTCGCGTGCAATGTCGTCATCGAGCCATCATGGCCGGTATTCATCGCCTGCAATACATCGAGCGCCTCCGGCCCGCGCGATTCACCCACCACAATGCGGTCGGGGCGCATGCGCAGCGCGTTTTTCACGAGGTCGCGGATGGTCACTTGCGTATGCGCCTTATCCTGCGTCGTCGCGATTTTGGATTCGAGGCGCACCACATGGCGCTGCTGCAGGCGCAGCTCGGCGGAATCCTCGATCGTGACGATGCGTTCATCGCTGCCGATCGATGCTGACAGCGCGTTGAGCAACGTGGTTTTGCCCGAGCTGGTGCCGCCGCAGACAATGATATTCAGGCGTTTCGCCACGCATTCGCTGAGGAATTTCGCGAGTTCCGGCGTCATCTGCCCATTTTCCACCATGCTCTCGAGCGTGATTTGGCGGCTCGGGAATTTGCGGATCGAGAGGCTCACGCCATCTACCGCCATCGGCGGGGCCACAATATTCACGCGGCTACCATCCGGCAGGCGCGTATCCACCATCGGGCGGTCATGCGACAAGGTTTGGCCCACCGATTTCACGATGGTTTCCGCGAGGTCCCACACCTCTTCGTGGGTTTTAAACTTCACGCCGGAATCGACCATTTTGCCGTTTTTATCGATAAAAATACTATGGATGCCGTTCACCAGAATATCGCCAACCGTTTGGTCTTCCATGAATTGGTTCAGCAGGCCCAGATTCGGCATTTCGGTGCTGAGCACTACTTGCGCGCGGCGGCGATTATTCGCCAGCGGCGGCAGGCTCGCTTCCATGCTCACGCCTGCGAGCTGCGCGGATTCCGTTTTGCCGACATGTAACGCGGCATCATCGTAACTTTTTCCAACCAAACTTGGCTTATTATCATTCATATTTGCCGCACTTTCAATGCCTAGATCCCCGTCCGAATGCGCCAGCGCGTCTACCGCAGCCAGCCATTTACCTTCTTTTTCTTCGATTCCACTCAACTGGTGCGCCATGAACATCCCCCGCGGTTTACTTAACCATCCTACCTGCAAAGCCTAAACGATTGGTTAACATATTTAGATTTCTTCGGGATCCACTCCAGCGCCGCTCAAGGCCTTACTTGGCCCTGCATAAGCAGGCTATACGTATCGGAAAACGGCGCAAAAATCTAGCCGTCGCGGCCAATTGTCACGCAATTGTCATAGTGGTTGAGAAAGGGTTAAGGGATGGTTGCAAGGGTGTTAAGGGCGGGAAGAGATGTCTTCATTGCACACAGTGATCCGCAAGCAAATTATCCCTATTATGACGCTCTATAGTTCAACCGCGATGCAGATATTGAGGGATGATAGGGGACAAGTTCTGCTTAACTGCGATCAGTTGGTGTGTGTCTTGCATGGATGTCGGTCTTTTCACTCGAAACACTTGGAAGTCCAACAACTTGTACACAGCTTTATACTGCCTCAGCTGCAGGAATACGTGAACAGGCGAAAGAATCGAACCGGACACATAAATTCATTT
>JBEHYI010000167.1:0-4117 GCA_048498255.1 Pseudomonadota bacterium
CACTGGGCAAACCGGATGAGCCCGAGGCCCTGGCTCTCGCCCCCTCTACCATGTCAAGGTAGCGCTCTAACCAACTGAGCTAATCGCCCGCACCGGACGCGGGTTATAGCACGCGATGCGCGCGGCGCAAGCGGATTAACCGGCTTTGAGACGGTCGCGGAACGGCTGGTTGCGCACTTCCGGCGGCAGGTTGAAGGCGACATTTTCCTCGACGACTTTGAACGGTTCGACGTTAACAACGCGCAGGGTTTCGAGGAATTTCACCACGCGTTCGACGAGCAGTTCCGGCGCGGAGGCACCGGCGGTGAGGCCGATTTTATCGATGCCCTCGAGCCATTGCGGGTCGATATCCGTTGCGTCATCGATGAGATACGCGGGGATGCCGCATTCCGCGCCCAAATCGCGCAGGCGGTTGCTGTTGCTGGAATTCGCCGAGCCGACGACGAGCAGCAGCTGCACTTGCGCCGCGAGCTCCTTCACCGCATGCTGGCGGTTTTGTGTAGCGTAGCAGATATCCTTGGTTTCGGGGCCGTGGATGTTCGGGAAACGCTCCTTCAGTGCCGCGATGATGGATTTTGTGTCATCCACACTCAACGTGGTTTGGGTGACATAGGCGAGCTTGTCGGGCATTTCGACGCTGAGGGCTGCGACATCTTCGAGGTCCTCGACGAGGTAGACTTTCTTCACGCGCCCGCTGGTGCCCTCGACCTCCGGGTGGCCCTCATGGCCGATGAGCACAATTTCGTAGCCATCGCGCTCGTAGCGGCGGGCCTGGTTATGCACTTTGGTCACGAGCGGGCAGGTGGCATCGATGATGGGGAGGGCGCGGAGCTTCGCGTCGTTCTCGACTTTTTCCGAAATGCCATGCGCGGAGAAAACGGTGATGCCGCCAGCGGGGACTTCATCCACTTCCTCCACGAAGATGACGCCCTTCGCGCGCAAATCCTCGACCACCCAGCGGTTATGCACGATTTCGTGACGAACTGCCCGGCGCAGGCATCGGCGACGGTTTCGAGCACGAGGAAACGCAAGCCGAGCGGCGCGCCGGAAAGCGCGAGGGCTTGCTCGACGATTTCGATCGCGCGATCAACGCCGGCGCAAAACCCGCGCGGCGCGGCGAGATAGACGGTGAGGGGGGTGGTGGTCATGGGCGCTGTTTAGCGTGGTTTGGGAAGATTCACAAGCAGTGAAGGGCGTGGTCACGTGTCCACGTGATCACGTGGGCACATTTTTTAAGCCCCCAAATAATCCTTCTTCCCCACAGGCACACCGTTATGGCGCAGGATGGCGTAGGCGGTGGTGATGTGGAAATAGAGGTTCGGCAGCGCCCAGTTCAGCAAATAAAACTGGCCTTTGAACTTGCGGTCGGGCTCCGAGCGGCTCGGCACGCCGACTTCTTTTTCCTCGCTGCCATCGATTTGTGCGGGGGTGATCGTCTCCAAAAACGCGATGGTTTTTTGAATGCGCGCCTCAAGCTCAGCGAAGGTGGTTTCGGTATCCGGATAGCTCGGCACTTCGATGCCTGCAATGCGTGCGGCGAAGGCTTTTACTGTGTCACTGGTGATTTGCACCTGGCGTGCGAGGGGGAACATATCCGGCGCGAGGCGAGAGCCCAGCAGCACCGCGGGGTCGATCTTGCGCTCCTCAGCGTTCGCGGCGCCCTTCGCCAACACGCGCGATAGGTTTTTCAGGCCGGTGATGAAAACGGGGATGGATGCTTGGTACATCGAGAGGGTCATGGGGAGCTCCGGTTGGGGTTTGTGGTCGAGTATGTAGTGCGTCCGTTCAAAATTGCGAGGGGTAATGAAATCTCCTAAAAATCACTTGTCGAATTATTGCAAAAAAGGTATAATTGTGTTATGGTCTGGTTGGTTGAATTTTTGAATGAGGAAGTGCAGGCGGAGCTGGAGGCATTTCCGGTGGATATACGTGCGCGGTTCGAGCGCATTGTGCATTTGATCGAAGCGCACGGCTTACCCATGGTGCGCGAGCCTTACATCAAGCATCTGGAAGGGCCGATTTGGGAAATGCGCATGAAGGGCCGCGATGGTATTGCCCGCGCGGCCTATGTCACGGCAACTGGCAAGCGTGTGGTGGTGGTCTATGTGTTCGGTAAAAAGACGCAGAAAACGCCGCGCCGCGATATTGAAATTGCCCTGAAACGGGCGAAGGAGGTGAAATGAAAAAGAAAACAATTCCAGCGAAAGCGAGCTTTGCTAAATGGCGCAAAGACGCAAAATATAACGCGGCTTACGTGGCGCTCGAGGAGGAATTCGCGCTTGCGGAAGCGCTGATTCGGGCAAGGGCGGAGGCAGAGATGACGCAGGAGCAAGTGGCTAAAGCTATGGGCACCACGCAGGCGGTTGTCGCACGGCTTGAGAGCGGGCAGAGCATGCCTTCGACCCGCACGCTGGAGCGTTTTGCGCGCGCAACCGGGACAAAATTGCGCATTCATTTTGAATCACGGCCGGGCTAAATCTTCGCCAGTGCCAAATAAGCCTCGCTCTGCATCTCGATTAATCGGCTCACGGTGCGGGCGAATTCGAAGCTGCCATCACCATGCGCGTAGATGCCGTCCGGCGCAGTTTCGGCGGTGGCGATGAGCTTCACGCGGTGGTCGTAGAGTGCATCGATGAGGGTGACGAAGCGCTTCGCCTCGTTGCGGTCCTCACGCGTGAGCTGCGGAATGCCTTGTAGCAGCAGCGTGTGGCAGTAATTGCAAAGCTCGAGATAGTCGCCGCTGCCCAGCGGCCTCATGCACAGCTCCGCGAAGGTCAGCCAGGCGACACCGTGCGTGTGTTTATCGACGCGCAAGATGCGCCCATCCACCTCGATGCGCAGGGGTTCGCTCTGCAGGCCGTGAGTGAGGGTGTTCCAGCTTTCGAGCAGGAAATCGTCCGCCGCATTGTCGCGCGGGTACATGTAGGTGTGCTTCATCGCCTTGAGCTGCGCGAGGCGGTAATCATGCGGGCTATCAATGCGGATGATGGGCATGCGCGCCTCGAGCAGGCTCACGAATTTGAGGAACTGGTCGCGCTGTAAGCCGCCCTGATACAGCTCGCGCGGGGGGCGGTTGCTGGTGAAAATCACGGTCACGCCCGCATCCATGAGGCCGGAAAATAGCCGCTGCAGAATCATCGCATCCGTCACATCCGTCACCTGCAATTCGTCGAGGCAAAGGATGCTTGCCTCCCCCGCGATTTCCGCAATCACCTGCGTCGTCACATCCCCCGCTGGGCGCTGGCGGTAGGCGAACAGGCGCTTATGCACGTCGCGCATGAAGGCGTGAAAATGGACGCGCCGCGTCGGGGCGGTTTTTTCGATGGTGGCGACGAAAAGGTCCATTAACATCGATTTACCGCGGCCGACATCGCCCCAGATATAAAGCCCGGCGGGGTGGGTGGCGGTGGCTTTGAGGCCCAGCCAGCGGCGCTTTTGCGGGGTAGTGGGCTGTTCTAACTGGTCGTAAAGCGCTGCAAATGCCTCGGCGGCCTTGCGTTGCGAGGCATCCGCACGGATCGCGCCGCTCACAATGGCAGCGTCGTAGGCGTTGAGGAATGCGTTCGGTTTGGCTTGCGACATGGGGCTTCAATACAAGAACCGTCATTCCAGCGAAAGCTGGAATCCATCTTTATTAAGCGCAAACAGATGGTTTGCGAGAGATGGGAAATGAAGGTGGATTCCAGCTTTCGCTGGAATGACGGCATAAATTCGTCTACATAGCCGCTATGACGCTGCAACTCACGAGCATTCAATCCCTTCGCGAGGCGGTGCGCCAATGGCGTGCGGCGGGCGAGCGCGTCGCGCTGGTGCCGACGATGGGGGCGCTGCATGCGGGGCATATCGCGCTCGCGAAAGCGGCGCAGGCTGAGGCGAAGCGCGTGGTGGTGAGTATTTTCGTGAATCCGACGCAGTTTGGCCCCAACGAGGATTTTCATAAATACCCGCGGCCGCTGGAGCGTGATTTGGAGCTGCTGCGCGCGGCGGGGGTGGATGCGGCGTGGACGCCGACGGTGGAGGAAATGTATCCGGATGGGTTTGGCACCAGCATTCATGGTTTCCCAAATGGGTATGTACAGGCAATTCCGTTCACTCCAATTCCGCATAACGAAAATTA
>JBEHYI010000168.1:0-4107 GCA_048498255.1 Pseudomonadota bacterium
CTCGGCGAGCCGCGCGAGGGTGCGGCCGTGGAATCCATCTTCATCGTGCAAAAGGTGGATTCCAGCTTTCGCTGGAATGACGGCGCTCATGCTTGCAACGCCTGCCATCGCCGCGGAACTGCAGCCCGTGCGCTCCATCACCGTCAACGGCATCGCCCAGCGCAAAGTCGTGCCGGATGAGGCGCATTTGAACGTGAATTTGAACGCGTTCGAGCCGAAACTGGCGGATGCGAAATCCTCGCAGGATGCCAAGCTGAAAAAGCTGATGGGCATTGTGAAATCCGCGGGCATCGACGAGAAAAAAATCAGCACCCAATCGGCGAACATCCAGCCGATTTACGATTCGAAAAAAGTACTGCAAAACGGCAATGATCTACCAGCTTGCGTACGCGATCATCGCTGCCCAGAGCCGGAGACAAAATCCATCCGCGTGCTCACCGGTTACCGCGCGCAACTCGCGGTCGATATCACGGTGGGCGATGTTGCGAAGCTCGGCGGGCTGATGGATAATGTCGCCAAAGCCGATCTCGAAAAAGGTGCAACGGAGGATTGGGGCCCGCTGATCAGTGTGTATTATTCGCTGTCGAACCCGGAAAAAATCCGCGATGAGATGCTGACCGATGCTTTGCGCAACGCGAAAGAGAAAGCGTCGAAGATGGCTGTCGCTGCCGGTTCTAACATCGCGCGCGTCTATCAAATTCAGGAAAGCGGTTCGCCGAATTTCTATTTCCCGCGCCCGATGATGATGCGTGAGAGCATGGCAATTAATGCCTTGGTGCCCGCGCTGCCGAAAGCGGAAATGGCCCCACCCGCTGGGGAACAAGAGGTGAGCGCGAGCGTCACCGTGATGTATGAATTGAAAGACTAACAAAGGACTGACCATGCCAATCGAAATTACCATGCCCGCACTTTCGCCGACGATGACCGAAGGCAACCTCGCCAAATGGACGAAAAAAGAGGGCGACAAAATCAAAGCAGGTGAAGTGATCGCCGAGATCGAGACCGACAAAGCGACCATGGAAGTGGAAGCGGTGGATGAGGGCACGCTGGGCAAAATCATTATTCAGGCGGGCACGGAGGGCGTGAAGGTCAACGCCGTGATCGCGCTGTTGCTGGCGGATGGGGAAGATAAAAAGGCGCTCGCCGCCTGGAAACCTAAGGAAGAACCGAAGAAAGAAGCCGCGCCCGCAGCTGCTGCACCGGCCGCAAGTGGTGCAGCTCCGGCTGCCGCGGCGCCCGTCGCACAAGCCATCGGCCCGGTGGCAACCAAAGCCCCGGCAGCCCCAACCGCACCGGCCGCAGGCACCGCAACCGCTGCTGGCGCGCGGGTGAAAGCTTCGCCGCTCGCGAAAAAAGTCGCGAAAGCGAAAGGCATCGATGTTTCCGCTGTGCTTGGCACCGGCCCGGGCGGTCGCATTTTGCGCGCGGATGTGGAGGGCTACACGGGCGGCGGTGGCGGCGGCCAAGTGCGCCGCAATGCGCAGGAATTTTTCCAGGTGCCCAACAATGCGATGCGCAAAGTCATCGCGCGTCGCCTGACGGAATCGAAACAGCAAGTGCCGCATTTCTACCTGACGGTGGAAGTGGAAATGGACGAGCTGCTGAAAGCCCGCGCGCAACTGAACGGACTCGCGGAAGCGAAGGCGGGCAAGGGCGGTCAACCGGCGTATAAATTGTCGGTGAACGATATGGTGATCAAGGCTTCGGCCCTCGCTTTGCGCGACAAGCCGAGCTGCAATGTGAGCTGGTATGACGATGCGATTATTCAATATTCGAACGTCGATCTCTCGATCGCGGTTTCGACCGATGGCGGGCTGATTACGCCGATCGTGCGCAATGCGGATCAGAAATCGCTGGCGCAAATTAGCACCGAGATGAAAGACCTCGCGGCGCGCGCACGGGCGAACAAGCTGAAGCCCGAGGAATTCCAGGGCGGCGGTTTCAGCATCAGTAACCTCGGCATGTATGGCGTGAAGACGTTCCAGGCGATCATCAACCCTCCGCAGGCTTGCATTCTGGCGGTGGGCGCGAGCTCGCCGAAGCTCGTCATGAAGCACGGCCAAGTGCAAACCGTCAACGTGATGGAACTGACCCTGTCGGTCGATCACCGCGCGGTGGATGGGGCGCTCGGCGCGGAATATCTGCAGCTGCTCAAGAAATATATCGAGCAGCCGATTCTGATGTTCGCGTAAAGGTCAGCACGCCGTGGCCAAGCAAATCTGCACCAATTGCGGGTATGAAGGGCGCGGCAAGCAAAGCGGTCCGCGCAGTGGCGGCGGTTTAGCAAGGCTGCTGGGCATTCTCACCATGTTGCCGTTTTACACCTTGTGGAAAATGGGTGGCAAACGGGCGGGAAAAATTTGTGGCCATTGCGGCATGCCGACGATGGTGAAAGCGAGCAGCCGCGAAGGGCAACTCGTGCGGCGACGGATTGATATCGAGCTTGGGCTCATCAAACCGGCGGTGAAAAAGGAAGAGGTGCCGGTGATTCCCGAAACACCGGTGGAGAAGATAACGAAAAAGCCGGTCGACCCGGAGGAGTGGTGAGCGGGAATAATGCACAAGCTGTCATCCCCGAGCTAGCTTCGCCAAAATTCTACTTCAGAATTTTGCTGCGAAGCTTCATCGGGGATCCAGTTCTGACAGGTAAGAAATGATGCACGAATATTGGGTTTATATTTTAGCAAGCATGCAAAATGGAACGCTTTATATCGGGGTCACGAATGATCTTATCCGCCGGGTATGGGAACATAAGGAAGGGTTTGCTGACGGATTTACTAAGAAACATAACATTAAAATGCTGGTTTATTTTGAAAGCTGCGATTCGATTGAAGTCGCCATCGCACGCGAGAAGCAGCTCAAGAAATGGAATCGGCAATGGAAATTAGAGTTAATTGAGAAACAAAATCCCGAATGGCGGGATTTATATGAGGAAATTTGTAAATAACACTGGATTCCCGATGAAGCTTCGTTACCAAATTTTGAAGGAAAATTTGGACGAAGCTAGCTCGGGAATGACAAGCTTCTGGAGGAGACGAAAATGGCAGATCAATTCGATGTAGTGGTAATCGGCGGCGGCCCGGGCGGTTATGTGGCGGCGATCCGCGCTTCGCAGCTGGGCAAAAAAGTGGCGCTGGTGGAGCGCGAGCATCTGGGCGGCATCTGCCTCAACTGGGGTTGCATCCCCACCAAGGCGCTGCTGCGCTCGGCGGAAGTGTTTCATTTGATCCAGCACTCGTCGGATTACGGCATCAGCGTGAAGGACGCGAAGTTCGACCTCAGCAAAATCGTCGCCCGTTCGCGCGGTGTCAGCGACCAAATGAAAAAGGGGATCGGCTTCCTCATGAAAAAACACAAAGTGACGGTGTATGAGGGCTTCGGCACGCTTGGCGGCAAAGGCAAAGTGAACGTGGCGGATAAAGAGAAAAAGAAAATCGCGGAGCTGGAGGCGAAGAATATTATTCTCGCGACCGGTGCGCGCGCGCGCAACCTGCCGGGGCTTGAGGCGGATGGCAAATTGGTGTGGAGCTACCGTGAGGCGATGGTGCCGGCGGAAATGCCGAAATCCTTGCTCGTCATGGGTTCGGGCGCGATTGGGATTGAGTTCGCGAGCTTCTACAACACGCTCGGCGTGGATGTGACTGTGGTGGAATTGATGGACCGCGTGATGCCGGTGGAGGATGAAGAAATTTCGAAATTCGCGCAGAAGCAATTCGAGAAACAAGGCATGAAAATCATCACCGGCGCGGTGGTGAAGGAGCTGAAGAAGGGCAAAAATAACGTGACCGCGATCGTTGAGAAAGACGGCAAGAAGCAGGAGATCACCGTGGACCGCGTGATTTCGGCGGTGGGGATTGTGGCGAATACGGAAGGCCTAGGCCTCGAGGGCACCAAGGTGAAACTCGAACATGGCCGCATCACGGTGGATAGCAACTGCCAAACCGCGGAGCCGGGCGTGTATGCGATTGGCGACATTACCGGCGCGCCGTGGCTTGCGCATAAAGCCTCGCATGAAGGCGTGATTGCGGCGGAACATATTGCAGGCGCGCACCCGCATGCCACGAAGCGCGAAAACATCCAGGGCTGCACCTATTGCAATCCGCAAGT
>JBEHYI010000169.1:0-4085 GCA_048498255.1 Pseudomonadota bacterium
CAGCGAAAGCTGGAATCCACCTTTTTCTTGAATTTGCCGCCGAGCGTAGTAGCGACATGGGAAAGATGGATTCCAGCTTTCGCTGGAATGACGCAATCACTAGGGAGAAAAGCATGAGCGCCGCCGTAAAAATCAACAAAAATGACCGTGTCGAAACCGATAGCTTCGGCGAAATTGGCGTTCCATCCGATAAATACTGGGGCGCGCAGACGAGCCGCAGCCTCATGAATTTCAAAATCGGCGGTGAGACCATGCCAAAGCCTCTGATCCATGCCCTCGGCACGCTCAAGCGCGCAGCGGCGACGGTGAATATGCAGATCGCCGGCCTCGATAAGAAGATTGGCGATGCCATTGTTGCTGCGGCGACGGAAGTGATGGAAGGCAAGCTCGATGATCACTTCCCACTTGTCGTCTGGCAAACGGGCTCGGGCACACAAACCAACATGAATGCGAATGAGGTGATCTCGAACCGCGCGATTGAAATGCTCGGCGGGGTGATGGGCAGCAAAAAGCCCGTGCACCCGAACGACCATGTGAATATGGGCCAGTCGAGCAACGATTCCTACCCGACCGCCATGCATATCGCGGCGGCGATGGAGATTATGCATCACCTGATTCCCTCGCTTGAGAAGCTGCGCAATGCGCTGAACGACAAGGCGCAGGCGTTTAAAGATATCATCAAAATCGGCCGCACCCACACGCAGGATGCGACGCCGATTACGCTGGGTCAGGAATTCTCGGGCTATGTGAAGCAACTTGAAAATGGCATTCGCCGCGTACAAGGCACCCTGCCCGCACTGCTGGAATTGGCGCAGGGCGGCACAGCGGTTGGCACAGGCCTTAATGCAAAAGTCGGCTTCGATAAAGCGTTTGCAGATGAAGTGGCACGTATTACGAAGCTACCGTTTGTCACCGCACCGAACAAGTTCGAAGCACTGGCGACGAATGACGCGATTGTGGAAGCACATGGCGCGCTGAATACCATCGCGGTGAGCATGATGAAAATCGCGAACGATATTCGCTTCCTCGGCTCGGGCCCGCGCTCGGGTTTAGGTGAGCTGAGCCTGCCGGAGAACGAGCCGGGCAGCTCTATTATGCCAGGCAAGGTGAACCCGACACAATCCGAGGCGCTGACGATGGTTGCCGCGCAGGTCATGGGCAACCAGACCACCGTGTCCATTGCCGGTTCCAACGGCCATTTTGAGCTGAACGTGTTCAAGCCCGTGATGATTTATAACCTACTGCAGAGCGTAAAATTGCTGGCGGATGGCGCGGTGAGTTTTGCGGATAATTGCGTGGTCGGCATCGAGGCGAACAAAGACCGCATCAATAAATTGATGAGCGAATCGCTGATGCTGGTTACGGCGCTGAACCCGCATATCGGCTACGATAACGCGGCCAAAATCGCCAAAAAAGCCCACAAAGAAGGCACGACGCTGAAAGAAGCCGCGATGAGCCTCGGCCTTCTCACCAGCGAGCAATTCGACCAATGGGTGCGCCCGGAGGACATGATCGCGCCGAAATGACATGTTTTATTGGCTGCCTGCAGCCTTAGAAAACTGTCATCCCCGCGAAGGCGGGGATCCATTCTTTTGCGAATTTAATACACCCGATACGGTGCTTTCGCCCCGATCACCAGCTCGATGCTACCGGTCAACTCGCCATTCTCGCCCTGCTCCACCGCTATGGTCGTGAATTTGCCCTTCAGCTTGGCGAAGCCGGCATCCCCCGCGTTGCGCGCATCGCCGCTGAAATAAAGCGCTGTGGAGAGATCGGGAATGCCCTGCCCGCTCACCTTGATATTCACAAATGGGGCACGCTTAGCGAGCGGTGCGGGGAAAGCGGTGATGAAGGTAAAGCGTCCGTCATTATCCGTATAGGTGCGGCCCGCGCCGGCAAAAATCGGATTCGGGTTGGCGAGGTCTTCCGCGCCCGCAAGCAGCCAACGGCCGGTTGGGCTATTTTGCCATAATTCCACAATTGCTTCCTGCACCGGGGCGCAATTCTTATCCACCACGCGGCCTTGGATGGTGATTTTCTGCCCCTCTGCAGCCACGGCTTTACCCGCGGGTTGCAACAGATTGTTGCCAGTGGGAATCGCTTTTGCGCCGGGGTAATGCTCCGCCGCCACGCGCGTAGTTGGGGTGCAAATCGGCTCGGCCTGCGCCAAGGCGGGCGCCAAAAATACGGTCAGCAATAGCAGATGAATGCGCATAGCAACTCCCTTGATGTTGTATGCTTAGCACGGATACTGCGCGTTTCAACCGCGAACAAAAACGGTGGATGAGTGGCTAATGCCGCGTGGCGCTGCCCGCATGAATCTGCGCCGGGTTGAAGGCGCGATTAGTAACCGACTGTGCCCAGCTTTGGTCGTCCCGATCATTCGCGCTCTGGAGGTTATTATTGTCCGCGCGCGATAAGCTCGCCGGGCCATATTGAATGGTCGAGGCGCTCACCTTATTTAGCGGCGAAGCCATGGTGGTGGTCGGTTTTTTCTCCGGCTTGCCGCCCTCGCGCACACTTAAATCACGCTCGTAATTGGTGCCGAGTTTCCACATATCCTTGGCAGAATTCCAGGTACCTGGCAGGTTGAAGGAAGCGACATTATCCATAAAGCGGTAAATCGCTTTGTCCATTTGGCCAAGCTTGCCGTCGCCTTTGTTATCATCCACCAACAGGCCGCACTCCGCCTTCGCAAACATGTACGGCGTGTAGGCAAGTGCCGCATCCGTATATTCATGCATGAAATTACGCCGGCCTTTGCGAATATCGCCGCCAGTGTCGAAAGAGATGATTTTATCAAACCAACCCCATTTCGGCGTCAGGCCTTTTTCGGCGAGATAATCCGCGGCATCCCCCGCCTTACGGCCAATGCAATTTTGCCCCTCGCCCAGCACATTCATGCCCTGGCTGAAGCGCTTTTCGATCACATCGCCGAGGTTATTTTCGGGGTAATGTTCGTAGTTCGACCAGGCGAACGGATGCAGGCGTTCCGGGTCATTGTCGTTGAAGACGTGCGTTTTCTTCGTGCCCAATCCCGCAATGCCATCCGAGCCGATCTCGACATAATTCTTGCCGCGCCATTTGCTTTGCGAGGTGCGCATCAGCCAGAACGGAATTACCGCCGGGTTCATGTAGAGGTTCGCTTTGATGAAGCTTTTCGTCACATAGCGCATGCTATGGGCGATGCCATCCACCGCTGCGGTGAGCGGGTTGAAATGCGCAGGCAGCGCCGGTGCATGCAGCGCGAAGCCATGCTTCTTCCAATCGTTGAAGGCGTTGCCGATGGCGTCATACCCCTCGCGGAACATGAGGGTGTACCAGTTATAGCCGACAAAGCGTAAGTGCAGGTCAATCGCCCCGGCCAATTGGTAATCGCCAACAATTTTGCCAGCCTGATTCACGCGGTAGGCACCGCCGTTCCAGCCATGGTCGAACACGATGTCGTGGCCGTTGAAGCGCTTGTTGAACACCTCGTTCAGGAAGCGGCGCTGGAACTTCATCTGGAACGCATACGGAATCGCCGCGGCCCAGTCCTCGCCCTGGTTTTTCGAGAAAATGCGCCAGCTGGCGCGGCCTACGGCTTTCGCGGCCTCACCCAGATCGAAGTGCTCTTTCTCGCCGTTCGACGCGGGTTTTCCCTGATCGTTCAGCATCCAGGTTTTTTTCACATTCGGATCGAACGCCTGAATGATGTTGCGCGTCGTCGCGTCGCCAATGGACGCCATCGCGAAGTCGAAGGTGAAGCTGACGATATCCGAGCCATAGCTGCGGCCTTGCACGCCATCGAACATGCGCGATTCGCGGAAGGTGACGGCTTTTTTGCCGACCTCGCGCGCTTTCTCGATGTCGTTGTATTTCAAGTTGGCGATGAACGTCATCGACTCGCGGATGCCACGGCCGAGCGTGTAATCGATGCCTTTGGCGATGGCTTGCAGCGGCTTCTCGGGATCGAACTTCCAATCCTTCTCGCTGTAACCCTTCATCTGCATGCGCGCCATGCGCCCGCCGATAGCGAACATGGCGGAGCCGACTACACCGCGTGAAATGGCACGAATCGCCGCGCGACCGCGGATGCTGTCGCT
>JBEHYI010000170.1:0-4077 GCA_048498255.1 Pseudomonadota bacterium
GCCGCAAGCGCCGCTGAATACGCTCGAGCAAGAGAGCGAGGAGATTGAGGGGAATACGGAAGGGATCGACCCGGTGCTGGCGCTGTTTGGCGGTGGTGGCGGTGAGCCTGCGATGTCCTTCCGTGATGCGATGCTGGGTGGGGCCAGCCGCGCGATGGCGGGGGTGACGCGTCACATCATTTGGCCGATTCCGCTCGCGGAAAAGCAGTATGTTTCCTCCGGCTTTGGCATGCGCGCGGACCCGTTCAACGGCAAGCAGACCTTCCATGGTGGCATCGATATTGCGGCGGATGAGGGCACGCCGGTGCTCGCCACCGCGGCGGGATCGGTAATGCAGGTGGAGAGCGATGCGCGCTACGGGAAATATGTGACGTTGCAGCATGCGGATGGGGTGTTGAGCCGCTATGGGCATTTGAGTTCACAGTTGGTGCATGTGGGTGATGCGGTGCGCGGCGGGCAGGTGATTGGTGCAGTGGGCGCGACGGGGCGGGCGACGGGGTCGCATCTCGATTACCGTGTGAGCAAGAATGGGATGAAGTTCGACCCGCTGGCGGTGCTGACGATTCCGGAGAATGTGTCGGTGCATGTGGCCTCGGCCGCCTCGCGCTTGGCGGCGACGGAGCCGACGGTGGCGGTGCGCAGTGGCGTGAAGGTGATGAAGCCGCTGAAGCACCAGCCGATGGTGATTGAGGTGAAGTAGGGCTTTCTTTTCGCGCGCGAATTGCTACATCTCGCGCATGTCGTTTTATTCCGCGTTGCGCCCTGCGCTGTTTTTGCTGCCGCCTGAGAAGGCGCATCGGGCCGCGATTTGCGCGTTGCAGCGCGGGTTGGTGCCGGCGGGTGGTGCGCATCACGCGAGTTTGCGCGCGCACGTGGCTGGGCTTGAGTTTGCCAATCCCGTCGGCATTGCGCCGGGGTTCGACAAGAATGCCGAATGTTTCGAGGAAGTGCTGAAGGCCGGTGCGGGGTTTGTCGAAATCGGCACGGTGACGCCGTTGGCGCAGGCGGGCAACCCGCAGCCGCGGCTGTTTCGGCTGGTGGAGGAGGAGGCGATCATCAACCGCCTCGGGTTTAATAATGAGGGGATGGAAGCTGCGGCGGCGCGGCTCGCGAAGCGCTCAGGACGCGGCATTGTCGGCGGCAATATTGGCAAGAATAAAGAGACGGTCGATGCGGCGAGCGATTATGTGAAAGCGATGCGGGCGTTGTACCCGCATGTGGATTACATCACGGCGAATATTAGCTCGCCCAACACGCCGGGTTTGCGGTCGCTACAAGCGGCGGATGAGTTGGGAAAATTGATTTCAGCGCTGCAGGCATTGCGTGCGGAGCTGGTGGCGGTGGGGCAGAAGCATCGCCCGATCTTCGTCAAAATCGCGCCGGATTGCGACGATGAAATGTTGAAGGCGATTGCCGAGGTGGCACTGGGCACGAAGCTCGACGGGTTGATTGTGAGCAACACGACTTTGGCGCGCAATGGCGTTGAGACAAGCACGCATGCGGCGGAAGCAGGCGGTTTGAGCGGGCGGCCGTTGTTCCAGCTTTCGACCGAAACATTGCGCAAAATCTACCAACTCACCGAAGGGAAAATCCCGCTTATCGGTGTCGGCGGGATTGCGAGCGCGGAGGATGCATACGCGAAAATCCGCGCCGGGGCATCGCTGGTGCAGCTTTATTCCGCGCTGATTTATCAGGGGTTCGGGCTGGTTGGCGCGATCCATGATGGGTTGGTGAGGCTGCTCGCGCGGGATGGGTTTACGAATATCAGCGCGGCTGTTGGCGCAGATGTGCGGCGGTAGTGCCAAGCGCTTGGCGCGTGTGGGCGACTAGTTCCGGCTGTGTTTTTTCGAACGCGGCAATCGCCGCATCTACCGCGGCTTGGTGCTTAAGCCCAGCATCCGCAGGGGCAACGCTGACGCTTTCCTCGTGAAGTTTGAGAATTTTTTGCTGTGCAAGTTGGATGGAAAGCTCGCGTAAACTCATGGAGGAGTGCGGTTGTGCGGCGTACCACTTCGCGGCGGTGAGGCCGATTTGATTGTTGCTGAGATCCTTCAGCACTTCGGCGGTGGAGTCGCGCGTGAGGTGCATGGCTTGCTCCATGCGTTCATTCGCATAGCCGAGATCGAGCACGATTTTTTCTGCGGTGTCGGCATCAAAAAATTGATCGAACAGAGTGAATAAATGCATCGCGGCGTAGGCGTGTTTGATCGCGTTCGCATCCTGGTAAAAGACATGCTCGCGGAAGATGAGTCGCCGCGCGAACATTTCGTAATAGGCGTAATAACCGAACAGCAACAGCGGCGGGAGGGTGAGGCAGGCGGCGAGTTTCAGCGTGCGGCGCATTAGAGTTTGAACACTTTGCGCAGGAATGCGGAGGTGATGTCGATGCCTTCTTCATCAATCCCGTGGCCGAGATTGGGGCGGGCGTGGGCGGTGACATCGAAGCCGTTTTGCTTTAGTGCAGCTTCGGCCATACCCATTGCGGCGAAGGGGACGACTTCATCCGCCGTGCCGTGAATGAGGGTGATTGCTGGGCGCGATTGGGTTTGGCTCGCGAGCAGTTCCGGGCCGAAGAGTGCGCCGGAAATGCCAACCACACCGGCGATGGCATCCGTGCGGCGTGGGGCGGTGTGAAGCGACATCATGGAGCCTTGCGAGAAACCGATCAGCGCGACATCTGCCGGGGTGAGTTTGAAATGCTGGAGTTGTTTATCGATGTAGGAATTTAGAATCGGTGCGGCGATGGCAATTTCTTTGACGATGCGCGCCGGGTCGCGGTCTTGCAGCGAAAACCACTGGTAGCCATAAGACGCCATATCGCAAGGGAAGGGCGCGTTGGGCGAGCAGAAATGCGCGTCGGGGATATCGAGCATGGGGGCGAGGCTGAGTAGGTCGTTGCCATCCGCCCCGAGGCCGTGGAGGAAAATGACGAGGCGCTTCACGCTGCCGCCGCGTGGGGCCATTTCCGGGCCGCTCAAGAATGTGGGTGTCATTGGGTTTTCGCTTTCTAATGCTGGATTTCGGGTTATGGTAATGCCAGTTTTTGAGGCGTCATTCCAGCGAAAGCTGGAATCCACCTTAAGCAAGTGCAGATGGATTCCAGCTTTCGCTGGAATGACGGAGGAAATGTGAGCCCAGTGCCCCAGCAACATTCGCAACCCAAACCCCGCCTCATCCTCGTCGATGGTTCGGGCTATATCTGGCGCGCGTATCATGCGCTGCCGCCGTTGACGCGGCGTGATGGCACGCCGGTGGGGGCGGTCTATGGCTTCACCACCATGCTGCTGCGCCTGCGCGAAACGTATAAGCATGATCTGCTGGCGGTGATTTTCGATGCGGGGAGGAAGACGTTTCGTAGCGAGTTTTACCCCGAATATAAGATGAATCGTACGGAGACGCCGGAGGATTTGATCCCCCAATTTCCGCTGGTGCGCGAGGCGACGAAAGCGCTCAATATCCCCGGCATTGAGCTTGAGAATTACGAGGCGGATGATTTGATCGCCTGCTACGCCAAAGCGGCGCAACACGAGGGGCGGGAGGTGATTATTGTGTCCTCCGATAAGGACCTCATGCAGCTTGTCGTCGATGGGCAAGTGAGCATGATGGACCCGATGAAAAATCGCGCCATTACCTCCGCGCAGGTGATGGAAAAGTTCGGCGTGATGCCGGATAAGGTGATCGAGGTGCAGGCGCTGATTGGTGACTCGGTGGATAATGTGCCCGGCGTGCCGAGCATTGGGCCCAAGACCGCGGCGGAGTTGATTAATCAGTTCGGCGATTTGGAGGGCGTGCTTGCGAATCTCGATCAGATTAAGCAGCCGAAGCGGCGTGAGGTGCTGACGATTCATGCTGAGGCTGCGCGTATGTCGCGGCGGCTGGTGGAACTGCATTGCGGGGTGCCGCTGCCGGTGCCTTTACATGAATTAGAAACCAAACCGTTCGATAGCGCGCAGCTCGCCGCGTTTTTGGAGCAGCAGAGTTTCGGCTCGCTGGTGAAGAAGCTGGGCCACGAATTTTCCCGCGAACAGCACGATCTTTTTGCCCGCAAGGCCAAGGTCGGTGCGCAACCGGGTCGCC
>JBEHYI010000171.1:0-4068 GCA_048498255.1 Pseudomonadota bacterium
GCTGCGAATATTGCTGCGCTTGACCCGCTGATTGTGGCTGCAGCAAAAAAGGGTGCGAAATTCATCGCGACGCCGGAAAATACCTTCTATATGCGCCGCGAGGGAACGGCGGCGATGGCGGATGTGCCGATGGCGGACCACCCTGGGGTGGCATATGCGAAAGCTGCAGCAAAACAGCATGGAATTTGGCTGCTGATCGGCTCTCTCCGTGCGAAGGAAAAGGGCGCGGAGAAGCCCTATAACCGTAGTGTTTTGGTCTCACCTGCGGGTGAAATTGCTGCGGTTTACGATAAGCTCCATCTCTTCGATGTCACTTTGCCCAATGGGCAGGAGTACCGTGAATCTTCCCAGGCGGTGGCGGGTGAAAATGTTGCGCTGGCGGCGATCGATGTTGCAGCCGGGCCGAGGGATGTTGCATCCGCGCCCGGAAATGTGATGCAGCTGGGATTGAGCATTTGCTACGATCTGCGCTTCCCGAACCTCTACCGCAAACTGGCGCTTGAGGGTGCGGAAATCCTTGCCGTGCCCTCCGCTTTTACCCGCCCGACGGGGGAGGCGCATTGGGAAATTTTGTTGCGCGCGCGGGCGATTGAAAATGCCTGCTATGTGATTGCCCCGGCGCAATGCGGCACCCACCCGGGAGGGCGGGAAACCTATGGCCACAGCCTGATTATCGACCCGTGGGGGAAAATCCTCGCGGAGGCATCGGGCGATCAGCCGGAGGTGATTTACGCTGAAATCGACGCGGCGCGGGTGGCCGAGGTGCGGGTGCAAATTCCGGCGCTGAAGCACCATCGGGAAGTTTAGCGGATGTGATCTCCTCTTTAAAAATGGGCGCGTTTTAAAAAATCTAGAAGGTTAGTTCTGTTCGAGATGGCTTCGGTGCCATGCAACCGGTTTGTTTTTATAGTGTTATAAATCAGTATATTGAAGCTGTTGCGCGGTTATATCCGTTGCAGCATGTTGCACGGGTAGCTGTGCTGTAAAGACGAGCTTAATTGCTAATAGATAGGCCGGGAAGGGTTTGCGGAAAGTTTTGTAAAAGTTTGGCCCCCCACCAAAACGCCCAAGAGCGTTTTGGCTCCCCCTCAAGGGGGGAGCGGGAGCTTGTGGCTCCGGTACAGCAAAAATTTCATATTTTGTGTGGGGTGGTGATGCCTAAGCGACGCCCGCGCCTTCAAGCGCATGCGCGTGGTGCGCGTGCATTTTGCCGTGGTGTTCGGCATCATTCGCGGCGACGGAAGCATGCGGGGCTGCAGCGTGCGCGTGCTGTGCGTGCTCAGCATGATCGTGATGGGCTGCGTGCTCGCTCGCCAAATTTTCGACCGTTTGCTCACCGGTTGGGGCAGGCGCCGATTCCGGGCCGAATTTCGGAGTCGTTTTTTCTGCTTCCGCGCGGATTTGGTTGATGCGCGAGAGCGCGTTCTGGTAATCGAGATGGAGCTTGTCGTTTACCTTCTCGAGGTCCTGGTTGCGCTCACGCAGATCTTGAATTTCGACTTTGGCGCGCTCGTGCTGGCGCTTGCCCTCATGACCGTGCTTGGCCCCTTCAAGCATGCCTGCTGCGGTGCCGGCAGCATAGCCCGCAGCGCCAAGAATGCCGCCGATGGTAAGCATGTTGGTAAAGCGGCCGCCTGCTGCCTCTTCTGCAGTTTTTGCGGCTTCTACAAGCCCTTTCTTACCCATTTTCCCGACGACGGGAATGAGGCCCAGGAACAAATGCGTGACGAGCCAATGGCCGATGCCGTGTTCCTTGTTCATGATTTCTACATCCACCCAATCTTTATGGGCGGCATCGGTGGTGGTGATGCTGACGGCGCCTTTACCTTCACCGAGTGCGGCGTGGGCGAATTTAGCGAGCTCCTTTTTTACGTTCGGCCAAAAGCCTTCCGCGGTTTCGAGCTTAGCGGCGGCGGCACCGGCGCGCCATTCTTTGAGTATCGAGGCGACTTGTTTCGGGAAAAAGGCGGCGGCTCCGGCCCCTGCGGCCAAGCCAATACCTGCCCAGAGCAAATGTTTGAAAAACCCATTGCCAATGGCAGATACAACTGCGCTTGGGCCTTTGTAGGGCTCTTGCGTGATATCATTATCTGGATCAACCTGAAACTTTTCCATGCTGCCACTATACGCCCGGTATGTGACAATATGATGACAGTTGGCTGATTTAGTGCGCTTTTTTTGCTACAAGTAGGTAATTCACGTCTAAGTCTTTGGGATCGATGGAGAATGACCAGCCGAGCGGGTTGAAGACCAGGCCGCTGGTATCCGCCACCGCAAAGCCGCGCGCGCGCAGGTCGCGCGCCATTTCGGAGGGACGCACGAATTTGCTCCAGGTGTGCGTGCCGCGGGGCAGCCAGCGCAGCACGTATTCCGCGCCGATGATGCTTAGGCAATAGGATTTCGCGGTGCGGTTCAAGGTGGAGAGGATGAGGATGCCGCCGGGTTTGACGAGGGCCGTGATGGCGTCGTAAAACAGGCTGGTATCCGCCACATGTTCGATGATTTCGAGCGCCATGACGACGTCGAACTGTGCGCCTTCGAGCGCGAGCTGTTCGGCGGTGGTGGCGCGGTAGGTGACGGGGACGCCGCCCGCATCCGCATGCAATGTTGCGACATTAATATTGGTTTCGGAAGCATCCACCCCGGTAACGGTGGCACCGAGGCGCGCCATCGGCTCACTCATCAGCCCGCCGCCGCAGCCAATATCGACGAGGGAAAGATTATCGAGTGGTGTGGCGGATGCGTCGGCCCGTGAGAAATGGCTCAAAATCTGGTTTTTTATGTAAGCGATGCGGGTCGGGTTCAACTTATGCAGCGGCGCGAATTTGCCGCGCTCGTCCCACCATTCCGCGGCAATGGCCGAGAAACGCGCCACTTCCGCGTCATCGATGGTGGTGGAAATTCCGGCTGGTGCGGCACTCGGCATTTGCGTGGGCTTTCTTCTCATGCTAAAACAAAACGATAACGAACCTTTTAGGCTGCATGAAACAACCGCGCAAGAGTGTATCGCTGAACGACATTGCCGGGGGCACGGAAACCGCCCTTCGCGAGATTTTTATCGAACAACCAAAGGCTTGGCTGAAGGAAGCGCGCGAAAAACTGCGCGATTTACCTAAAACCAACTATGATTTGGGCCTGAAATTCGCCGATCAGGGCAAATGGTTCGATGCGGCGTTTCGCTTCCGTGTGACCCTCAAGCTTAAGCCAAACTATCCGCGCGCGGCCTATAATTTGGGTTGCTGCTATGTGCGGTTGGGCAAATTGAAAGAGGCGAAGGCCGCGCTGCTTGAGGCGCAAAAACTGACGCCGAATAATAACGACGTGATTTTCATGCTGGCGACAATTGACCCGAAAACGCTGCCCGTAACGCAGCGCCCAAGCATTATGCCAACGAACCTCGTCACCGGGTTTTTCACCTCGGTAGCGAATGGGTATGATGTGGCGGAGGCGGAGAGCGAGTATCAGGCGGGCGCGGTGATGCATGATTTCGCGGCGCCGACTTCGCGCGTGGCGAATCCGGTGGTGCTGGATCTCGGCTGTGGTAGCGGCATTGCGGCGCGGCCCTGGCGGGCGATGGCGGCGAGTGTGCATGGCATCGATATGACGCCGGCGATGCTGACGCTTGCGGAAAAAGCGACGCAGGGGGACAAAAAACTCTACGATACGCTGCTGCTGGCGGATGTGGCGGAGCTCGCGAGCGCGCCGTCGGACAATATGATCGATGTGATGCTGATGGTGAATGTGGCGCAGTTTATCGGCGATTTGGTGCCGGTGATGCAGGGCATCGCGAAAAGCCTGAAGGCGGATGGGATTGCCGCGATCACGACCGAACCTTACGGTGTCGCCGGGGAGTTCGGGCTCGATGTGCGTACGAGCCGCTTCGGCCATTCGCCGGAATATGTGAAACAGGTGGCGGGCGCCGTCGGCCTCACGCTCCTCAAGGAGGAGCCGGTGGAGCTGTATCGCGGCATTCCGGCGCAGGGTTTTGTTTTTAGCAAAAGGAACGATTAATGGTCACCAGCGATTACCATATTCACCCGGTGGGGCGGGGCCATGCGAAGGCGCTCG
>JBEHYI010000172.1:0-4036 GCA_048498255.1 Pseudomonadota bacterium
GCTGCTCACGCGGTGGTAGCATTGCTGCCGTTATGGCAAGAAATACCGACATGGGTGCCGGTTCGTGCGATTATGGTGGGTGTTGTGGTCCTGACATGTGTTGGGGTTTCAATACGTCCTATTCGACGGGGCACAAAGAAATATGTGCCCTATAGCAATGACAGGAACCATTCTTGGTATCCCGAACGCAGAAGAATGCGGGATACCGTGACGGCTCTTTTCATCATTGTGGCTGTTTACGTAGCGATGGCCATTTGGCTGCCGCATCGTGCGCCCTACTTCGGACAAAATCCGCAGGACGGCGCAGAGGCGGTTGAGTAACGAACAGCGCAAGCTGTCGGCCCTAACGTGGGTGGGAGGGGTTCGCCTCTCCCCCCACTTCCTTTTCTTTCTTGACCTTACCCCCCAAAAACCCTAGATTACGCCTGTCTCGTTCGAGACATATCGCTTTTTGACGTGCTTTTGGCATGTCCCCGGATTTTCGGTTAAGCGCTACTTCCCCCTTAAGAAATCCACACAGGAACTGTGATGAAACTGCAAGAACTGAAACGTAAAAAACCCAATGAATTGCTCGCGATGGCGGAAGAAGCCGGGATCGAAAATGCGAGCTCGATGATGAAACAGGAAATGGTGTTCACGCTGCTGAAACGCGCGGCGGAAGAGGGCACCGAAATCACCGGCGAAGGGGTGATCGAAGTGCTGCAGGATGGCTTTGGCTTCCTGCGCTACCCGGAGGCGAACTATCTCGCGGGGCCGGATGATGTCTATGTGCCGCCGGCGATTGTAAAGCGCTTGGGCCTTCGCACCGGCGACACCGTCGAGGGCACACTGCGCGCGCCGAAAGAGGGCGAGCGCTATTTTGCAATTAGCGATGTGAAGCTGGTCAATTTCGAGGATACGGAAAAATTGCGCCACCGTTTGGGCTTTGAAAACCTGACGCCGCTCTATCCCGAAGAACGCCTGAAAATGGAATTCGTGGACCCGACGAAAAAGGAAGAAATGACCCGCCGCGTGATCGACCTCGTCGCCCCGCAAGGCAAAGGTCAGCGCACGCTGATCGTCGCCCCTCCGCGCACCGGTAAAACAGTGGTGATGCAAAATATTGCGCATGCGATTACGGCGAACCACCCGGAATGTTATTTGATCGTACTGCTCGTTGATGAACGCCCGGAGGAAGTGACCGATATGGCGCGCTCGGTGAAGGGTGAAGTGGTGAGCTCGACCTTCGATGAGCCAGCGAACCGCCATGTGCAGCTCGCCGAAATGGTGATCGAAAAAGCGAAACGTTTGGTGGAACATAAGAAGGATGTGGTGATTCTGCTTGATTCCATCACCCGTCTGGGCCGTGCGTATAACACCGTTGTGCCATCCTCCGGGAAAGTCCTCACCGGCGGTGTGGATGCCAACGCGCTGCAGCGCCCGAAACGCTTCTTCGGTGCGGCGCGGAATATCGAATTCGGCGGTAGCTTGACGATTATCTCGACCGCGCTGATCGAAACCGGCAGCCGCATGGACGAAGTGATCTTCGAGGAATTCAAAGGGACGGGTAACTCCGAGATCGTGCTTGATCGCAAACTCTCCGATAAACGTATCTTCCCGGCGATGGACATCACCAAATCCGGCACCCGCAAAGAGGATCTGCTCTACGAAAAAGGCGACCTCGCGAAAGTCTGGATGCTGCGCAAAATCCTCAACCCGATGGGTGCGATGGATGCGATGGAATTCCTGCTCGATAAGATGAAGGATACGAAGAGCAACGATGAGTTTTTTAGCCGGATGAATAAATAATGGGTGTGCCGATTACGATTAACGAAAAAATGGTAATCAATGCGCGCCGCCATTCTGTTCATGCGGATAAATACGGTCCTCCACTGGAAAGAATGATGTTCACCTATGACGGAAGCGAGAGCTATCTCAAGCATCACCTCGAATCGATTACCGATGGCGATCAGCTGATTGCGCTACTTGTTGGTGCACGAGCAGAAATTATTGCAAAGGGGAAAGAAGAAATACGTCAAGCGCCGGAGGAAATGAAAGAGCGCAAAAAAACCTGGCAGGGTTTATTTGAAGGTTATTTCAAAGGGTATGTGGATACGCTTCTTGCTCAGATCAACGAAACTTTGCCGAAGACAGATAGGCTGAAAATGCCGTCCAAAGCGCGGGGTAAAGGCTAAAACAAAAACCCCGGTCTCGCAACCGGGGTTTTCTTTAACATGACCGGATTCCGCACCGGTACGCTAAATTCGTCTAAAGCTTGCCGCCGGTGCCAACATTCACACCCACGCCCGCTTTATTGCTGATGCCAACACCGGCACCTGTTGTGCCGGTGTTCGAGGGCACGGTGTTGTTACAGGTCACGCTAGTGTTGCCAGAACCGGCCGAGGTGCAATCGGTTGCCGTGTTGCCGAGTGTCGCAGAACCACCCACCGTCGTATCGCCAATCACATTGCCGTTGAGCGTGTTGCTGCGCCCGCTATAACCAACAGTGCTGTTGCCCGCGACATTGCCGCCGACCATACCGGAGTTGCTGTTGGGTTTGGAGGTGCTGCGCGCAACACCGTTAGTGTTGGTACTTGTTTTGCCCGTCGCCGCAACGCCCGTATTCGTACTAATTGCCAAATCCGGCGTTTGGCCACTCACGCCGCCACTGGCCGGAACCCCCGCGCTGCCATTCACCCCACCTGCTACGCTGCCGGTCGCACTTGCCGCAATCGCGAGCATCGGCATCGTCGCCGAAAAAACGGTGATGGCAAGAAAAGCGAGATAATCTTTGCTGTAACGGATCATGGCCGTCTCCTGTGAATTTGCTTTGAGCCCAATCTGCCAAAGCCAGCCATGGTTTGCGATGCGCTTGCGCCCCCGCTTTCGTAAAGAAAACATCAGGGGCCAGCCTTAACCATTCCCTAACCTTTGTGGTGTAAACACGACAGACGCGCTTAAAATTTAAGCATAAAGCATGGAATGCCCGAATCAGTTGCGTGGCTACCTGCTCTGTGGTTAAACGCGAGCATTCACTTTTTCTCTGAGGGAGAACATCATGGCAGCACGGAAAAAAATCGGTCTCGTTGGCGCGGGTAACATTGGCGGTACGCTGGCCCATCTCGCCGTTAACAAAGAACTGGGCGACGTGGTGCTGTTCGATGTGGTGGAAGGCTTGCCGCAGGGCAAGGCGCTCGACATTGCGCAGGCTTGCGCGGTGGAAGGTGTGGATGCGAGCATCAAAGGCACGAACGATTATAAGGACCTCGAAGGCGCGGATGTGGTGATTGTGACGGCCGGTATCGCCCGCAAGCCCGGCATGAGCCGCGATGATTTGATTGCCACCAACACCGGCATCGTGAGCACGGTGGGTGAAAACCTCAAGAAATACTGCCCGAATGCATTCGTGATCGTCATCACCAACCCGCTCGATGCGATGGTGTGGGTCATGCAGCAAAAAACCGGCTTCGCCCCGAACAAGGTGGTGGGTATGGCGGGCGTGCTCGATTCCGCGCGCTTCAGCTATTTCCTCGCGGAAGCATTCAAGACCAGCCAGAAAGATATCACGACGTTCGTGCTCGGCGGCCATGGCGATACGATGGTGCCGGTGGTCAATTACAGCACCGTGGCGGGCATTCCGCTGCCGGACCTCGTCAAAATGAACTGGATCAAGCAAGATGCGCTCGACAAAATGGTGCAACGTACGCGCGATGGTGGGGCCGAAATCGTCGGCCTGCTCAAAACCGGTTCGGCTTTCTATGCGCCAGCGGCATCGGCCATCAAAATGGCGACGGCGTATTTGCGTGACGAAAAACAGCTCCTTCCTTGCGCAGCCTATCTCAACGGCGAATACGGCCAGAAGGATATCTATGTGGGCGTGCCTTGTATCATCGGCGCGAACGGTGTTGAAAAAATCGTCGAGATCGCCCTACCTGCCGAGCAGCAAAAGCAGTTCGACCATTCGGTCAACGCCGTGCGTGAACTGGTAGCGGCGACGAAATTGGATAAGAAAGCCGCTTAATGAAAGCAGCCATCATCCAATTCGCGCTGACCTGGC
>JBEHYI010000173.1:0-4024 GCA_048498255.1 Pseudomonadota bacterium
GCCGCGCGCGCTTTGCTGACGGGGGTGGAAACGCTAGTATAGAGCTTGAAAAATTCCTTATACGCACTGCCCGCATCATTGAGATGCTGAAGATGCAACCAACCTTTGAGAAACAGCGCATCCGCAAGCGCTTCATCGTTGATGTCACCAGGGTTTTGCACCAGCGCGATGGCTTGCGCGTAGTTGCGTTTCGCAATCGCCGTGCGCGCGGCGTTGGCCCGCAGTGGCCACCAGAGATTCGGGTAGGGCAGGGCTTTCGGCGCGGTTAGCAGCAGGCTGGCGTAATCCTCGTCGCCATGTTTCATGCGCCAGCGCAGGCGCTCGTAAATAATGCCGGGGTCATGCAGTTGCGCGGGCGAAAGCGTCTTCAGCAATTGCGGCGCGTTGCGATTATTGTCGCTATAGGCCATACGCACGCGGAAGAGGTTGAGGCTGTTGCTCGGCACGCGCGCCACCATGCGCTTTGCGGCGGCGGTTTTGCCTTCGTAGATGAGGCGATCCATGCGCGCGATATGGTCGTCGCGGGTGATTTTATTGCCGTAACTAGCGAGAACGCGCTCTTCCTCATCCGCATTGAAATCGCCCTGCAGCCAGGCCTGTTTCAGCCATTCGGCCTGCTTCGCCGCGTCACCCATCCCGGCATTGAGGCAGGCGATCATGCCACGGCCGGTGAAGGGCGGATAATCATTGCAGAATTTCGCCATCAATTCTTTATCGGGACGCTGGAACAGCGCCGCCGCTTCCGTGCGCAGTAGAATCACCTTTTCCTGCGGCCAGCCCGGGTGCTCGCGTAGGAAATTGTAGCCCTCGTTGAAGCCGATGCTCGCGGTATCTGGGTCACGTAACTGTTTCCAAGTGGCATAACTGCCGGCAATATCCGTCGCCGCCTGCGCGGGCAGGGCCACAAGCAGCAGCAAAAAAAGCGCGAAAGAACGGGAAACAGCCATGCGCCGCAAAGTGATGAACTATATGGGGAAAGTCAAACAATGCTTGCGCATTGCGCGAATTACTTCTTCGCGGCCTCAATGCTCGCGAGGATCAGCTCTTTCGCTTTTTTGCTATCGCCCCACCCGGCGATTTTTACCCATTTGCCTTTTTCGAGGTCCTTGTAATGCTCGAAGAAATGCTGGATCTGCTGCACGGTGATTTCGGGCAGGTCCGAAGTTTCGGTGATGTTCGCATACATCGGGTCGAGCTTTACGGTCGGCACGGCGATGATTTTTTCGTCCTTGCCGCCATCATCTTCCATCAGCAGCACACCGATCGGGCGGCAGGCGATCACCGCGCCGGAAACGAGAGGAAAGCGGGTGATGACCAGCACATCCGCCGGGTCGCCATCGAGCGAGAGCGTGTGCGGGATGAAGCCGTAATTGCACGGGTAGTACATCGCGGTTTGCACGAAGCGGTCGACCACAATCGCGCCGGAATCCTTGTCCATCTCGTATTTCACAGGCGCGACGCCGGCCGGCACTTCGATGATGACGTTGACTTCCTCCGGCACTTTTTTGCCGATGGCGATTTTGCTGATGTTCATGGGTTCCTCGTGAATGATGGGTTGCAGGCGTTATGCGAAAAATCGCGCGCGAGCACAAGCAATTCTTGCGGTTAGTTGGATTGTCATGAAAACTTAACACTGGAAGGCCATAAAACCATTACAACGCTAGGATGAACAAACATGCGCCAATTTCATCGGATAGCCTTAAGCTCACGAATCGAAAAGATCGTTGCCTGGATGCGGTCGAGCGCGCGGCGAGGCGCTGGCGCCAACTAACCATGCGCTGGGAAAATATCATCGAAGAGGGGTTCGGCCGGGATTTTGAAAGCCCACTGAATCAGCATATCCAGGCTGCGGCGGACCATTTGCTGAAAATGAAAGTGGATGCTAGGGCGCTTGAGATTCAGCCCGTTTTGATCGATGAAGCCTATGAATGTGGTGTTGTTTCAGCGGAGAAGCATTCAGGCCTCGCTGCCATCCGCTATGCCAGCCCGCGCCGATGACAATCTAGTTGCACCAAACGCAGGCTTCCCCTAGATCATCGCCAGTAATTTTCAGTAGGTGCACCATGACCAACCCCATCAAAAAAGTCGTCCTCGCCTATTCCGGCGGCCTCGATACCTCGATCATCCTGAAATGGTTGAAGGAGGAATATAACTGCGAAGTGGTGACGTTTACCGCCGATATCGGCCAGGGCGAGGAGCTGGAACCCGCGCGCGCCAAGGCAGAAATGCTGGGCGTGAAGCAGATTTTCATCGATGATCTGCGCGAAGAATTCGTGCGCGATTACGTGTTCCCGATGTTTCGCGCCAATGCGTTGTATGAGGGCGTTTATTTGCTCGGCACCTCCATCGCGCGCCCGCTGATCGCCAAGCGCCAGATCGAAATCGCGCGCGAAGTGGGGGCGGATGCGGTGTGCCACGGTGCGACCGGCAAAGGCAACGACCAGGTGCGCTTCGAGTTGAGCTATTACGCGCTGCAGCCGGATATCAAGGTGATCGCCCCGTGGCGCGAGTGGAAGCTGAACAGCCGCACGCAGATGATTGAATACGCGCAGGCGCATCAAATCCCCGTCGCGAAGGATAAAATGGGCGAGGCGCCCTACAGCATGGATGCGAATTTGCTGCATATTTCCTACGAGGGCAAAGCGCTGGAGGACCCGTGGGCCGAGCCCGATACCAGCATGTTCCGCCTGACGATCAACCCCGAACTCGCGCCGGATGAGCCGGAATATGTCGAGATTGATTTCGTGCGTGGCGATGCGGTGGCGGTGAATGGCCGCGACCTCAGCCCCGCGGAAGTGTTGGCAGAATTGAACCGCATCGGCGGCCGCCACGGCGTGGGGCGGCTCGATCTGGTCGAGAACCGCTATGTCGGCATGAAATCGCGCGGGGTGTATGAAACGCCGGGCGGGACGATTCTGCACACCGCGCATCGCGGGATTGAGTCGATCACCCTCGACCGTGGCGCGATGCATTTGAAAGAAGAGCTAATGCCGCGTTACGCCGAGCTGGTTTATTTCGGCTACTGGTTCAGCCCCGAGCGCGAGATGCTGCAAAGTCTCATCGACAAATCGCAGGAAAATGTGACCGGTACCGTGCGCCTGAAACTCTACAAAGGCAGCGTTTCAGTAGTGGGCCGCAAATCGCCGCATAGCCTGTATTCGATGCAGCATGTGACGTTCGAGGCGGACTCGGTCTACAACCAGCGCGACGCGGAAGGGTTCATTAAACTCAATGCCTTGCGGTTAAGGCTGCGGCATCAGGGTGGGCAATAAGCCTCAAACCGTAACACATTATTAACGACTCGCGTGCTATTCTGGCCCCCAAGGTGAAAACCATGAGCCATACAGCGACTGAATCCGCCATTTCGACCCCGGAGCAATTTCTGGCGCAGGTTGTTGGCCGCATAGCGCAATGGCCGGAAGCGGCGCAAACAGCGCTGATCCGCGACTTAACCCCCATCGCTATGCCCAATGACGATTTAATTCGAGGCATCGTAGATAAGCATGTTACGCGCCAATCGCAGGTGGATAATGGCCTTGCCAATACGCCCACCGGGCAGGCGCTGGCCGCTGAAAAGGGCCGCATCAATTTCGCGCATGAAAACGGCATGACGACGGCCGATGTTGCCGATAACGACCGCGTGACGGGCGAAGCAACGCGCCTTGCCACCGCCATGGCTGCGCGCGGAGTGCCGGAAGCGGAAATCCTGGCGGCTGTTGGGCGTTTGCCGGGAGTGACGGTCGATAATATCCATGCCGTTACCGAGGCCGCAAAACAAGTTACGGATGCCAACAAATTCGCGCTGCTCAGCCCCGCCGAGGGCGCGCATGCCGCTTCCGCTGCGGTTGTGCCCCTAACCCTCGGCTCGCTCCTCGCCCCGAAGGATGAGGCCAAGGAGGCGGATATCGCCGCCCATCCGTTCGGCAATATCGATAAGGGCATGTTGGCGGCGCTCGCGGGCTCGTTTTCGGCGCATAACGGCCCGGCGGAGCCGGGGACCTTTCGCAATAGACCCGGTGCGGAC
>JBEHYI010000174.1:0-4013 GCA_048498255.1 Pseudomonadota bacterium
ATACCTTCGCGCGTGAGATTGACACCGGTTACTCAAGAGGATTCATGCGAGCGTTGCAGATCAATCCGGCCGAGGCCGTTTACGTACCGGCGGATGACTTGACCGACCCGGCGCCTGCAACCAGCTTCGCCCACCTTGATGCGACGACCGTACTCAGCCGTCAAATCGCCGAACTCGGCATTTACCCGGCGGTGGATCCGCTCGATTCCACCTCGCGTATGCTGTCCCCAGCCGTCGTGGGTGAGGAGCATTACAAAGTAGCGCGCGATGTTCAGCGCGTACTGCAAAGCTACAAATCGCTGCAGGATATCATTGCGATTCTCGGCATGGATGAATTGTCGGAAGAAGACAAACTCACCGTTGCCCGCGCCCGCAAAATCCAGCGTTTCCTGTCGCAGCCCTTCCATGTCGCGGAAATCTTCACCGGCAAACCGGGTAAATATGTGAAGCTCAAGGACACCATCGCAAGCTTCAAAGCGATTGTGGCGGGCGAGTACGACCATCTGCCGGAAGCGGCGTTCTACCTCGTAGGCTCGATCGAAGAAGCGGTTGAGAAGGCGAAAGAACTGAACAAATAGAGGCACCATGTCCGACGCATTTCACCTCCAAATCATCTCCCCGACCGAGATCGTGGTCGATGCCCATGTACCCAGCGTGCAGATTCCGGGTGTCGAGGGCGATTTCGGCGTGCTGCCGGGCCATAGCTATGTGTTTTCCATGCTCCGCCCCGGCGCAATCGATGTGAAAATGGCGGATGGCAGCCACCGTCGCTTTTTCGCGGCGACTGGCTATGCGGATGTGACGCCCACCAGCTGCACCATTCTGTCGGACCATATTCAGGATCTGATTGAAATCGGCATGGCGGAGATCGAGGAAGCCCTCACCGCCGCGCGCATTGCGGTAGCGCAGGCCGAGAACGACCAGGAACGTGCCGAGGCCCATAAGCTGCTTTCGGCGACGGAAGCGCTGGCCTTTGCTGCCAAAACCCGCGCGGCGTAACTCGCGATTTTCTAACGATGAAAAAAGAGGGCCCCACCGTGATGGGGCCCTTTCTAGTTTGGTTTAGCACTTATTCCGGCCAAGCTCTGGTAGAGTCGAGCAGATTAGCTTCGTTACCGCTTTTGGCAGCCACGGCTATGTCCGGCGTCAGAACATAGATGTCGCCGGTGTCGGCTCTCTTCGCATTGAGCTCCGATGCGATAGTGCTATGCTCCACCACATCAGTTTCCGCCCGATGGAGACAGTCTTGCACCAGTTCGGGTAGCGCAATTTTTATCGACTTGCCGCCGATATAGTTGCTGGCATCCTGCACGAGCTTGTCGATGGTAAGCGCGATAGTGGGCTGACCATTTCCTTCGTAATAAGCTCGGGCATCCCGTAGCGGTTCGATTTGGTCCAGGAGATAAAGCGTCTCCATTTCCAATCGCACCGCCTGGAACTCCTCTCTCTTGCTGCCGCCCTTCTTGTTCAGGAGGGCGGTGAGCTTTCCAGAGAGACGCAGGCTTTCCGACGACGCGATCTGCATGAGCAGTCGGTTCGTCGTATTGCGCAAGGCGGTGAGGTCGTTTTGCGCGGCGGCGGCCTCAAGCTGGTACCGATCTTTCTTATTGATCAGATCGATCAGCCAGAGTGCTACCACCAGGGCGGCGATAGCAGCCGCAATATACCAGACCAGAACGGCCCCATAGATGGGCTGTTCCATTAAGGCCATGATGGCCTGCAAAACAGAATCGGTCGACATGGTCGACTCCTTTCAATAAGGCGCGATGCACGGAATGTGCGTTGCGCCGCCAGTACAATGGGCGTACTGCCCAAGCATTTCTGTGCCATGAATCGAAGAACCAATTCACGACGCGCACAGAGAAAATCGGAGCGATTCTAGAGATTTCGGTAGGCATATGTATGACAGTTCGATGACATTTCGCCCCATGGCACAGGGCTTGCATCGCTAGCCTAGGCAACGGCTAAACAGGGGATTTATGCAATCAGGGATCGATACGAGCCGGCTTCGCATCGCGGGTGAGGAATTCGCGACGAATATCAGCAACATCACCAAGATCGACATCACACCGGATAAGCTGGGTGCGACTGCGGCGAACACCAAGGGCTTCTTTAATGAGGGTGGCCCGAGCTTTCGCGATGTGCTGGATGCGGTGAACCCGCTCAACCATATCCCGATTGTCTCGACGATCTATCAGCGCGCGGTTGGGCATCAGCCTTCGACGGCTTCGAACCTCGCGGGTGGGGCGCTGCTGGGCGGACCAATTGGGTTTATGGCGAGCCTTGCCAGTGAAATTTTCACGAGCGCTATCGGCGTTGGACCTATGGAATCCGCCTATGCCGCAATCACGGGTGACGGGGCACAGCAGGTCGCGCAAGTGGCGGCCAATGTTCCCGAACAACTCGCATCGCTCGATGTGGATACAGACCCTGCTGCATTGGCGGCGCTTTCCCCAGCCAGTGCCATCGCCGCGCCGGTGGAGAAGGTCACGCAAGCGGTGGTTGCTCCGGCAATGAAAGCGGGTGCAAACCCGGTGCTCGATCTTTACGGTGCCAGCTCTAGTGCGCATGACTCCTACAAAAAAGCCCAGCTTCTGCCGTATTTGCGCGAGGTGAATACGAGCAAAGTGCTTTAGTTGCGGCTGCCAAACAAGGCGGTGCCGACACGCACCATGGTGGCCCCTAAGCGCATCGCGGTTTCAAAATCCCCGCTCATGCCCATGCTGAGTTCGCGCAAACCCAATTCCTGCGCCATTTTGGCGAGTAAGGCAAAATGCGGGGCGGGGTTTTCACCCTCCGGCGGCACGCACATCAGGCCGGTGACATTCAGGCCCAACGCCTGGCATTGGGCCAGCAACGCGGCGGTTTCCTTAGGTGCAACCCCCGCCTTCTGCGGTTCCTCGCCGGTATTGACCTGGATCAGAAACTCCGGATGGCGGCCCTCTTTTTCGCAAGCGGCGGCGATGGCCTCCGCGATTTTCGGGCGGTCGATGGTTTGAATTACATCGAACAACGCCACCGCCTCGCGCGCTTTGTTCGATTGCAGTGGGCCGATGAGATGCAGGCGTACGGCCGGGTAGGTAGCTTTGAGGGCGGGCCATTTGCTTGTCGCCTCTTGCACTTTGTTTTCGCCAAAATCCTTCAGCCCGAGTCGAATTGCCGCTTCCAGCATATCCGCCGGTTGGGTTTTACTGGCACCAATGAGCACCGGGTGCGAGGCACCGGCAGTTATTCGCTGTTGCAGCGCTGCAAGGGCTGTGGCAAGGCTGCCATACTGGAGTGCATCATTCATGATTCTTAGAAAATACAATGGCTTAATGTTTTTGTCCAGCGCCGAATCTCCCCCCAGGCATTTTGTGACATAAGTGCAACAGAAGGGGGTTAAAGGGGGGATCGGGACGAGAAAAAGCTTGGGGCCACTTGCTTGGACCCCTGGACCCGCTAATGAATGGACCCGTGGAGTACGGGAAACATCTCGTATGGTTTCTGTGCTCATTAGAGTGGTGGGTGTGTCGCAAGATGCTTCATCACATGTGTTTTCATTAAAGAAGGAACTGATCATGAAAAAAATTCTTCTTGGTACAACTGGCCTTGTCGCTGTGGCATTGATTGCAACGGCTGCATCGGCAGAAACCCCTAAAGTAACCCTTGGCGGCTTCTCGGACTTCCAGTCGAGCTGGACGTCGGACGATCAAGACGCTGGTTCGCGCAGCAACGGTTTCCGCAACGATAACGAAGTTACCGTTAAAGTTGACGGCAAAACCGATGGCGGCCTCGGCTACGGCGCTGAGATCGATCTCGAAGCTGACATCGATGGCAGCTCGACGAAAGGCTCCGACAGCGACAACCAAGGCGTGAACGCTTCGCGTACCTTCACCTACCTCGAAAGCGGTTGGGGTCGTGTAGAACTCGGTGGCAACAAGTCGGTTGCTTCGACCATGCGCGTTGACGCTTCGACCCTTGCTGCTGCTACCGGCGGCATCAACGGTGCTTGGACCTACTCGCCATTCGGC
>JBEHYI010000175.1:0-3989 GCA_048498255.1 Pseudomonadota bacterium
CATGCTGGAAAGCGCCCGCCCCGTACCCATCGCCTGGCGCAAGGTTTGGTCCGGTGCAAAAATCAGCGGCTTGCCAAGCGGCATCGCCCGCAGCACATCGCGCGAAGGGGCGCTCGGCACCGGCTGAATAATCCGCCGGTCCGACTCACCCTCGGGCGGCGGCCCGCGGCGACGGCGCTCGGGCCCCACATATTCATCCGACAGCACAAAATTGCGCGGATGGTCGATAATCTGCTCGAGCCGCGAGAACAGCGCCTTCGCCGAAAACGGCTTCACCAAAAATTCGCTGATGCCCACATCCCGCGCCGCTTCCACATCCGCCATCTCGCCGCGGCCGGTGAGCATAATAATCGGCAATGCACGGTTCGGCGAATCCGGGCTTCGGCGCATATAGCGCACCAAATCAAGCCCGCTTGCAGTGCCTTTCAAATCCCATTCGGTGATAAGAAAACTCGTCGCGCTCGAGCGGATGCTATAAATCGCCTCCGCCGGGGTTTTCACATGCTTGATGTTGCGAAACCCCATCGCCCGCAAATTATGCGTAATCGCCTGCGACAGGCACGGATCGGAATCCGCCAGCAGAATATTCACATTACGAAAATTCGGTTTTTTAAGCATCCCTCAGCAGCCTCGAAATTAGCACATGCTTACGGTGGCTCTATCGCGCGGCCACTTCCTGCGTCACCCGGTTACGCCCGGCTTTTTTCGAACCATACAGCGCCTCATCCGCACGTGCGATAAAGCTGCCCATCGTGTCCTCCGGACGCAGCGCCGCGACGCCGATCGACACCGTAATCACGCCGAAATTTTCACCGGTGGATTTACGCTTGAGTTCCTTGCTCGCGATCGATTTACGGATCGTCTCACCCACCACCATGCCGCCAATCACCGGCGTTTTCGGTAGAATCACCGCGAATTCCTCGCCGCCGTAACGCGCCACGCAATCCATACCCTTCAGCGTATCGATCAATGTCTTCGCAACAATCTTGAGCACCTCATCGCCGATCAAATGGCCGAAATTATCGTTGAACCCTTTGAAATGGTCGATATCGATCATCAGCAGTGTCAACGTACCGTGCTCCTGCTGCGCTTGGGTAATCGCATCGCTCAAGCGGCGGTCGAACGCTTTGCGGTTATAGGCGCCCGTCAAAAAGTCGCGCTCCGCTTCCGTCATTGCCCGCGCCAAGCTCTCGCGCAGATCGGCAATTTCCTTCTGCGCACCGGCAAGCTGCGTCGTCATGCTGTCGCTCGATTGCTTCATGCTCTGCGCGCCTTGCACCAATGTCTGCGCCAGCAGCCGCACCACATCTTCGCTCATTTCCTCATCTAAGCTCTGCAGCTGGTGGGAGACTTCCTGACTGATCGCATTGGTCTCACCGGCGAACACCGTCACGTTTTGCATAATATCGTTCAGCAAACGCTTCGCGCTCGCCGCGGTTTCATGCATCACCTGCGCTTGCGGCTCGGCGATATAGCTATTGTACAAACGCTCCAAAAACTCTTCGGTGAATGGGCTTTTGGTCGCAATCATCCGGTCGATTTCTTTGACGAGATTCCCCGGCTGACCCGCCGCGCAGGCAAAAAAGATCGCATAATTCTGCGGCGTCGGCATGACATGCAGCGAGTTCATCATCGCATTCGCGCGCTCGCCGTAAACGCCGGCTTGCGACATGGCTTTCACCGGCGCGATTTTGCCGAAATTGCTTGGGGGTGTGGACATGGAAGAAGGATCGCGCGTTCCGTATAAGCCGTCAAGGGCTTTACATACGCCGACCGCTGTTTTTCTTGCAAACTAAGCGGTTTATGGCAAAATTACAGCGCTTGATCTGTCCTTCGAAAGGCCTACGCAGTGAGTGACCGAACCGCCACCACCCTTCCTGTAAGCGATGCCACGTCTGCATCCACCCATCTCGCGCGGCCAAAAATCATGCGCCGCCCGGCACAATTCTCGGGCGCAGCACCGCTGGAGCCCTCGCTCGCCGTCCTGCCAAGCGCACCGGCAACTGCCAAAACCATCCCTGCCCGCGGTTGGCAGGATGACGGAAAATTCGCCGTGACCCTCCTCGCGCTGGTGATTTTCGTCAATCTCCTCCTCACATTTTGGCTCACCGCCATCACCCCGAAACCTGTGATAGTCGCTCCTCCTGCCGCTACCCATGCCATGCCGAGGGTCGATGAGAACGGCACCCACGAACTCAGCAGCCCGGACGCAGAACAATAATGCATATCGCCATCCATTCCGCATCGGAAGCGGTGACGCGCAGCCTGCAAGCCCTCATCGCCGCAAGTGGCCACAATATGGCAAAGGCGGATGAGCCGGCCGACCTCGTGCTGGTGGACCGCCTCCACCCCGCATCGCAGTCACTCCCCACCGCGCCCGCGCTCTACCTCAGCACGAGCGATGCGGCGGATGACACCACGCTCGCCTGCCCCATCCGTCCGGAACGGCTGATCCAACGCCTCGCACTTTACCGCACGAGCAAGCCCTTGCCGCTCAGCCACGGCTGGTCGCTCGATGTCATGGGCCGCCTCCTCCACCATACGGAAAATGCGCCCCTTAGCCTCACCGAAAAAGAGGTCACCCTACTGCAACGCCTGATCGAAGCGCACCCCACGCCGCTCTCGCGCGAGGCACTGCTCGAGGAAGTCTGGGGCATGAGCGGCAATGTCGACACCCACACGCTCGAAACCCATATTTACCGCCTGCGCGCGAAACTCAGCAGCTTAACCCCCCTTCCATGCGATATTTTGACCGAAAACGGCGCTTATGGGCTGGTATTACCCGCCGAAAATGGCTAGAAGGCGGCCATGACCGCCCAACCGACAATCGAAAAAACCGCCGATAATGCCGCAACTTTGGCCGAAGCCATGGCCGCAAAGCCAACGCTCGTTGGCCTGTCGCGCGCACAGCTGACGGAGAAAATGGTAGCGCTTGGTGTCGAACCCTTCCGCGCCAAGCAAATCTGGCAATGGCTTTACAGCAAGGGCGTGACGGATTTTGCGGCCATGTCCTCCATTAAAAAAGATACGCAAAGCGAACTCGAGCAACATTTCAGCATCGCCCGCGCGGGCATCAGCCGCAACGCCGTGTCGTTTGACCAAACACAAAAATGGCTGCTCAAATTCGCCGATGAAAACGAAGTCGAAACCGTGTTCATTCCGGATAATAACCGCGGCACCTTATGCGTTTCTTCGCAAGTCGGCTGCACGCTTTCCTGCACCTTCTGCCACACCGGCACGCAACGCCTGGTGCGCAACCTTACGCCCGGTGAAATCATCACCCAGCTCCTCGTCGCGCGCGATGGGCTTGGCGAATGGCCGGGCCTTGCACCACTCAACGGCAAAACCAACACGCAAAAACACGGCAAATTGACCAAAGAAACCGCCGCGCGCCAAATCAGCAACATCGTCTTCATGGGCATGGGCGAGCCGCTCTATAATTACGACAATCTCATCACTGCAATCAACATCATGATGGATGGCGACGGGCTGGCGCTTAGCCGCCGCAAAATCACCGTCAGCACCTCCGGCGTCGTCCCCAAAATCGTGCCGCTCGCGAAGGATGCCGGCACCAACCTCGCCATTTCACTCCACGCCGTGAATGATGATCTGCGCAATGTCATCGTCCCCATCAACCGCAAATACCCGATTGCCGATTTGCTCGAAGCCTGCCGCGAATACCAATCCATCGTCAGCGATCGCCACATCATGTTCGAATATGTGATGTTGAAAGGCGTCAATGATTCGGATGCCGATGCGAAAGAAATGGTCCGCCTACTCAAAGGCATTCGCAGCAAGGTCAACCTCATCCCCTTCAATCGCCACGTGGCTTTGCCCGGTCATCATGGCGGCGTAGGCCAGCATGTGCTGGTTATGGGCGATATACACCGGCAAAAACCCGGTCGGCGGTCCGGCGATTTTACGAAAGGCCTTATCGGCCGCCACCGCTCGGGCGTTGGTATCGATGGCCTGCTGCCAGCGGCCCCGGC
>JBEHYI010000176.1:0-3974 GCA_048498255.1 Pseudomonadota bacterium
CCTTGGTGTACGAAGCCAATTGCCCGTTCGCGTAAATCAACAGAGTACGTCATCCCCACTTTATAACACGCCTAATTATAAATTGGAATGACTATAGAACAGGCACAACAATCCTTCAATTCAAAGCGTAGCGATCTTGTGATTACTGATCGTCAAGGTTATCCGCTGGCCCTCATCGAGTATCAGGGAAACAAACATTTCCAAGGAAATGCGCCACAACGTGATGCAATCAAGCGAATCGTTGCGCACCAAACGGGCATCAAATTTATTGAAGTATTAGACCTCAAAGGTGATTTGTCAGATCAGCAGATCGAGCAAGCGCTTGAGAATCAATTGCTGGATCTTTTGGCTGAATAATCCTCTACGCCGCCAACATATCCAGCTGCGCGGGATCAGCCAGCAGGCGGATGGTCTGGCGCTTATCGAGGTGGAAGGTCTCGGTTTGGTGGATGAGCTGCTGGCCGCGATGGAGCCATTCGGTGCGGGCTTTAGGCGGCACGGCAGCGGCGATGGCGGCGAGGGTTTCTGCTTCTTTGCGCAAGATTGGTGCGTCGGCATCGTAATGCGGGTAAAGACTCAGGCGCTGCATGGCGACCTCCCACGCATGGATGATGGCGGCCCAGCCGGCGGGGGATTTGACGTAACCCACCTGGTCGGCGAATTTTTGGCGCACATCGTGGCCCGCGGCCGGGTGCATGGCGCGTAGCCAGCCTTCGTACCATTTCAACCCCTCCTCCTGATACAAGCTGATGGCGTGGCCGGGCGAGCCGTAGCTGAGCGCATAGAGCGCGGCGTAATCATGGCTGGGGATGGTAGGGGCGATTTCGCTCAGGATTTTTGAGAAATCATCGGCGCTCGGCGCATTGAGTTTCAGCAAGCGGCAGCGCGAGCGGATGGTGGGCAGAATCGCGCCCGGCTGATGGCAGACGAGAAACAGCATGGCGCGCGCAGGCGGCTCCTCGAGGATTTTGAGCAACGCGTTGGCGGCATTCACGTTGAGCTGATCGACGGCATCGATAATCACCACGCGCCAGAGCCCTTCCGCCGGGGTGAGGCTCAAGAATTGCGGCACTTCGCGCGCGTCATCCACGGAGATGATGTCTTTTTCGACGCCTTTTTTCGCGTCATAAGCGGGGTGGAGGCTGAGTAAATCGGCGTGACTACCGGTCGCGACGCGGCGGAAGATGGGGTTGTCAGCATCCATCGCAAGTGTAGGTGTGAGTAGTGAGTGGTGAGTAGTGAGTGGTGCAGCAGGTTCATCCCCAAACAGCGAGAAGCTCGGCGCCTCCTCTTCCACCTTCGGTGCCTGTGCGCCTTGGGCGAGCACATAGCGCGCGAAGCGGTAGGCCAGTGTCGCTTTGCCGATGCCTTTCGGCCCGGTCATGAGATAGGCGTGATGCACGCGCGTTAACGCGAACTCCTCGATGAAGCGCTGTTCAACAGCGGCGTGGCCGATCAGCGATGCATTTTCGCGTGGGTGGGGAATTTCGATGTCGGGTGTTTTGGCCATTAAGCAGCCTTGTGGAGGGTTAAGCCAAACCGTTGATTCAGTGCAGCGATGATCGTTCCGTGGACGGAATCGGCATCCTTCGCGGCATCGATGGTAGTAATGCGCGCCGTGTGGTCTTTCGCAAGTTGCAAAAACCCATCGCGCAGTTTTTCGTGGAAGCTGAAGTCCATCTGCTCGAAGCGTGATTCGGCAACGTTGCCGCGTTTATCAGCGCGCTTGAGTCCGACTTCCGGCGGAAGGTCGAGCAGTAGCGTGAGGTCCGGTGCGGTGTTGGCGAAAAGCTGGCGGTAAAGCTGGTCGAGCCAGGCCGTGCCGACGCCTTTGGCGATGCCTTGGTAGATATAGGTCGAGTCGTAAAATCGATCGCAGATGACCCATTCACCGCGCGCCAAAGCAGGCTTGATGGTGGTTTCGAGATGGTCGAACCGCGCAGCCATGAACAGCAGCGATTCGGTGGTCGGGTGCCAACGATCGACCGCGCCTGTCACCACCAAATTGCGGATTGCCTCACCTCCGGGTGAACCGCCCGGCTCGCGCGTGGTAATGGCCTTAATGCCCGCCGCCGCGAACGCCGCCGCGAGGCGCTTCACCTGCGTGGATTTGCCAGCCCCCTCACCGCCCTCGAGCGTAATGAAACGGCCTGCCATCCTTACATCCCAAGCGCGCGGGCGGCGCGGCCGAGGAAGCCGAGCTTCGCGACATCCGCACCGGCGACGAGTTTGTATTCCTTCACCGCACCACCCGCATCGGTAATGTTCAAGGTGCCGACCTCATCACCTTTTTTCACCGGCGCGATGAGCGGCGACTTGTAACTGGCTTGCGCTTTCACCGTTGCCGCACCGCTTTTGGGCAGGCTGAGCTTCACGTCGGACGCGACAGTGAGTGGGATTTCTTTCGCTTCACCCATAAATACTTTCGCGTTCTCACCCACCGGCTTATCGGCGGCGAAAGCCACCACATCCGTGAAATTGGCGAAACCCCATTTCAGCAAACGCTCGCCTTCCTGCGCGCGGTCGGCCTCGGAATCAAGCCCATTGATGACGAGCACCAGGCGGCGGTTCGTCACCGGTTCCTTCGCCGAGAGCGTAATGCCGTAACCAGCCGCTTCGGTGTGTCCGGTCTTGAGCCCATCCACATGCAGCGATGCGTTGCCGAGCAGTAAATTGCGGTTGAATTGGCGGATGCCATGGAAGGTGAATTCACGCTCGCTGAGGTAGTGATATTGCTGCGGGAAATCGCGGATGAGGGAGGTGGCAAGCACCGCCAAATCATGCGGCGTGGTGACATGCGCCGGGTTCGGCCAACCGGTCGAATCGCTGAAATTCGTGTTGGTCATGCCAATTTCTTTGGCCGCATCGTTCATCTGCTTCGCGAACGCATCTTCGGAACCGGCGATGCCTTCCGCCGCAACGACACAAGCATCGTTGCCGGATTGAATCGCAATACCGCGGATCAAATCCTCGAGCGAGACCTGGCTGTTGATCGGCAGGAACATGGTGCTGCCCTTGTTGTTCCACGCGCTCCAGGTTTTTTCGCTCACCGTAAATTGGCTGTCGGTCGATAAGCTGCCTTTTTTCAGCCCGTCAAAAATGATGCGCAGCGTCATCATTTTGGTCATGGAGGATGGGTACATTTTCTCATCCGCCGCTTTGGCCGCAAGCACCGTGCCGGTGTCGTAATCAACCAGGTACATATGGCTTGCGGGCGTCGTCAGCGCGCTACCATCCGCTGCTGTCACTGGCATCGCGGCGGCTTTGGTGCGCAAGGTCAGGTCGAGACCCTCTTCGGCATTGCTTTCCGCATCCGCCGGTTTGGCGGCAGGCGCTTCCGCTTTCGCGGGCGCTTTTGCCGCAGGTTTCGCCGAAGCGCCAAACGCGAATGCGCCCGAAATAATCATCACCCCAGTGGCGAACCAGGACCAACGTTTCAACATGCGAGAACTCCCTTTTTTTGTTTTTTGTATAGTGACTAATCTTTAATGACTTTGGCTTGGATGCCATCCGCTTCCAGCTGCTCGCGCACGTTGAGGCTGGTTTGCGCGTTGGCATAAGGCCCCATGCGCACATGGAACAGGCTACCTCTTTTTACCACGGCGACATTGCCGAGGCTGGCATATTTCTCGCGCAGGCGGTTGGCGTTCTGCTCATTCGCGAACGCGCCGAGCTGCAGATAGATGCTGCCCGCCGCAGCGGTTTGTACGGCAGGAGCACTCGTTAGCGAAGCCACCTGCATTGGCTTTTCGGCCGGTGTTCCAGCGCCGGATGCCATAACATTGAACGGCGATGCGGAAGGTGCTGCCGCCATTTTGCTGGTGGCTTTGCCCGCAACTTTTGGTGCGCTCAAATCGTTTGAAGCGACACTATCCACCGAAGCCGCATCGTTCGTCTCTTCGCTGACGATGGTGGGCGATTCCGTCATATCCCAACGCCCGCCACCTGAGCCAGCTGTACTGCAGCTCCGAGGA
>JBEHYI010000177.1:0-3955 GCA_048498255.1 Pseudomonadota bacterium
ATGGGAATTCTCCAATGAGTTAAGTGAGGCGGGTTTAGCCGCGCGGGGCGGAAATTGCAATGCGGAGTTAACCCCGCGGCATGATATATTCGCGCTTAATCATCTCCGCGACATCGGCGGAAACAAATTTCGATACATCCCCCCCGAGCCGCGCAATTTGTTTCACGAAGCGGCTCGAGATGAAATGCGTCGCGTCGCTTGCCGTCAAAAACACCGTCTCGATTTCCGGCGCAATTTTGTTGTTCACGCTCGCCATTTGGAATTCATATTCAAAATCAGAAACCGCGCGCAAGCCACGGATTAATAATGTGGCCTTTTGCTCCCGCGCGAAGTTGACGAGGAGCCCCGAGAACCCTTTCACCTCAATGCGTTTCGCCTCGGCACCCAGCACACTGGCGACATCCTTCTCCACCATTGCCGCACGCGTCTTAACATCGAACAACGGCTCCTTCGCGGAATCGAGCGCGACGCCGATCACGAGCTTATCCACCACGTTCAACGCCCGGCGGATGATGTCCATATGCCCGAACGTGATCGGGTCGAACGTGCCGGGGTAAATGCCTGTGCGCATGGGATGCTCCTGTTTTACCTGATCTTTAAGCCATAAGTTTTTGGATTTGTCACGAAATCTTCATACTATCTTGCGGCAAGATGCACTAGAAACATGCCATGCCCAGAAAAAAACAATCTACCGACCAAGAATTACGCGATGCAGCAACTCTCTTGTGGCAGCGTGCCGCCGATATTCGCGATCTCGGTGCAATGATCAACGCTATTCGTGTGAGGCTTGGCGATACATGCCCGGAGTTCGGCGCACGCATTGCTGCCCTTGAAACACCTACACATGAACCTTATAGCGTTACTACGGTCAATCATTGGCTTCATAATCGGCAGATTCCTGGCGAGAGCCACGGCGTAAACCGCAAACCTCTCTTCGATGAGCTTGTTATGGCCGCGCGCCAAGCCGATGCCGCAGTGGATGCGCCTGAGACTCCATGGTTCACCGCAGGTAAGGAGACCATACTACGCCACCTATTTGTGACCACCATCCAGAATAGAAATACCGCCCGCGTTCATTTCGATGTGCAAGGAATGATCGCGAGTGACCCGAACCGTGTTCCGACGATTACTCGCTAGCTGTTTCCACGGCCTCACCCGCAGCATCTTCCCCACCCGCAACATCCTCTCCCAGCAACTCACCCTTAATCCGCACGGCGGAGATGACTTGCTCCTTACCATCGGTGCGGAAGGTGATGACGCCTTGCGACGTGCGGCCGCAGATGCGGATATCCTGCACGGGCGTGCGGATGAGCGTGCCTTTATTGGTCATCAGCATGATCTGGTCATCCGCCTCGACCGGGAAGCTCGAGACCACATTGCCGTTCTTTTTGCTGATGCCAATGCCGGTGACGCCCGAGCCGCCACGGCCCGTCACGCGGTATTCGAACGCGGATGTACGCTTGCCGTAACCATTCTCGGTGATGGTGAGGATGAACTCTTCCGCCTTGCTCATCTCCGCGATTTTTTCTTCGCTGAGCGTGATGTCCGACAGATCGATCGCCGCTTCGCCCTCGCTCTCCTCCTGGCCCGCGGCACGGCGACGCGCTGATGCCACTTTCGCATATTGCTCCCGCTCTTCCGCCGTCGCACGGATGCCGTGGAGGATCGAAATGCTCACCACGCGATCCTTATCCGCGAGTTTCATGCCGCGAACGCCATCGCTCGTGCGGGATTTGAACACACGCACCGCATCCACCGGGAAGCGCATCGCCTTGCCTTCATAGGACGACAGCAGCACATGGTCTTCCTCGAGGCAGGTTTTCACGCCCACCAGTTTGTCGCCTTCATCGAGGCGAATCGCGATTTTGCCGTTGCTCTGCACGCTCTTGAAATCGCTCAAATCGTTACGGCGCACATTGCCCTGCGCGGTCGCGAAGAAGATATTCAGCTTGTCCCAATCCGCCTCGTTCTCCGGCAGCGGCATGAAGGTTTCAATCGTCTCCCCAGCCTTGAGCGGGAAGATATTGACCAGCGCTTTGCCGCGTGCTTGCGGGGTGCTTAATGGCAGGCGGTAGACTTTCAGTTTATATACCTGGCCCGTGGAGCTGAAGAACAATACCGGCGTGTGCGTGTTGGTCACGAACACTTCCGTCGTTGCGTCCTCTTCGCGCAGATCGATCCCGCTTCGGCCTTTGCCACCGCGCTTTTGCGCGCGGTAGGTCGCGAGCGGTACGCGCTTGATGTAGCCACCGGCCGTCACCATCACCACCATTTCTTCACGCGCGATGAGGTCTTCGATATCGATCTCGGCTTCCGAATCCTGAATCTCCGAACGGCGCGGCACCGCGAATTGGTTGCGCACCTCGACCAGCTCCTCACGCATCAGCGCATAGAGTTTCTCGCGGCTGCCGAGGATTTCGAGGTAGCCCTTGATCTCGGTCGCGAGCTCACCCAGTTCGCCATCGATTTTCTCACGCTCGAGGCCGGTGAGGCGTTGCAAACGCAGCTCGAGGATCGCTTTCGCCTGTGCCTCGGTGAATTTTATTTTGTCACCGTTGAGCACGTTGCCGGAATCCTCGACGAGGTTTAGCAGCGCAATCACATCCGCCGCTTGCCACTCGCGGCGCATCAGCTCTTCCTTCGCGATCACGGGGTCTGCGCTCCCTCGAATCACCGCGATCACCTCATCGATATTCGCGACGGCAATGGCGAGGCCGATCAACACATGCGCACGGTCGCGCGCTTTGTTGAGTTTGAATTGCGTGCGGCGCGTAATCACCTCGTCGCGGAAGGCGATGAACGCCGTCAGCACGCGCTTCAAATCGAGCAATTCCGGGCGGCCCTGGTTCAGCGCCAGCATGTTGACGCCGAAGCTCGTCTGCAGCGGCGTGTAGCTGTAAAGCTGGTTCAGCACCACTTCGCCCATCGCGTCTTTCTTGATCTCGACGACCACGCGCACGCCGGTTTTGTCTGACTCATCACGCAGGTCGCTGATGCCCTCGATTTTCTTTTCCTTCACCAGCTCGGCGATGCGCTCGACCAAGCGCGCCTTGTTCACTTGATACGGAATTTCGCTGATGATGATCGCCTCACGGCCTTTTTTATCCACTTCCACTTCCGCGCGGCCACGCATGATGACCGAACCGCGGCCCGTATGCAGCGCCGAGTGCGAACCCGTGCGACCAAGGATAATGCCGCCCGTCGGGAAATCCGGCCCCGGGCACACGGTCATCAATTCTTCAATCGTGCTCTCGGGCTTATCGATCAGCATACACGTCGCATCGATCACTTCGCCAAGGTTATGCGGCGGAATATTCGTCGCCATACCAACAGCAATCCCCGATCCGCCATTCACCAGCAAATTCGGGAAGCGCGCGGGCAGCACAGTCGGCTCTTTTTCCTGGCCGTCATAGTTTTCCTGCCAGTCGACGGTATCGAACTCGATATCGTTCAACAGCGCATGCGCGGCCTTGCTCAAACGCGATTCGGTGTAACGCATCGCCGCGGCGTTATCGCCATCCATCGACCCGAAATTCCCCTGACCATCCACCAGCATTTGGCCCATCGAAAAGGGCTGCGCCATGCGCACCAACGCATCGTAAATCGCGCTGTCGCCATGCGGGTGGTATTTACCCATCACGTCGCCCACGATACGGGCCGATTTTTTGTAGGGCTTGTTATACTCCACGCCCAGCTCGAGCATGCCGTAGAGAATGCGGCGATGCACCGGCTTCAGCCCGTCCCGCACATCCGGAATCGCGCGGCTGACGATCACGCTCATCGCGTAATCAAGGTAGCTTTTGCGCATTTCCTCTTCGATGGAAATGGGGAGAATTTCGGCGTTGTTGCTGGTCATGGTCTTGCCCTTTGTTTTGTTCGTGGGCTGCGACACTCATTATTGGCCCGTCATCCCGGGCTCGTCCCGGGATCTCCCGCCACACTCTGCATCTCATTT
>JBEHYI010000178.1:0-3904 GCA_048498255.1 Pseudomonadota bacterium
ATCACATACTCAGGCCCACCTCGCTTTGCGGCATCTGCGCTTTGGTGCTGCTGCCGTTTGCCGCCCAAGCGTTTAACCCGAATGAGGGGGAAGAGCCCGCCGCCACCGCGCGCACGCGTCCGCATTTGCCAAGCACCGCACCACTGCGCGCCAGCAACACCGCTCCTGCGATGCGCGTTGCCGCAGGCCAATTGCCCGCACCGAATTTGCTTTACGAACCGCAGCCGAAATTGGTGTTCCCGCCGCTGCCGAGCGAGCGCCAAACGCCGGTGGAAAATATCGCGCCTGCGGTGGTCGCACCTACAGTGATTGCTGAACCCGCACCGCAATTCCCACCGGTGGATGCGGCAACCGTCGCCCGCGCCAATGCGGAAATCGCGCAGAGCACACAAGCTGCGGACATCACACCCGTTGTCAGCAACGGTGCGCCGCCAACCGGCATCATCGCCCAACCACCGAGCTTCGTTGCACCGGCTCCGCTCGTTGCCTCGAACGGCACACCGCCCGGCGTGAAGCCAGTAACGACCGTCACCACCGCGAAACTCTCAGCACCCGAGCCGCTGAACCCGCTACCCGCCTCGGCAATCGCGACGGCGGATGCTACACCCGGCCCCGACCAATTATCGGATGCGTCGCGCAGTATCCTCAGCAAATTCCCATCGAAAATCGATAGCAGCAAGGCGACCGCCAAAGGCAAAAATGCGAAAATGACTGTCAGCCGCATGAGCCCGGAAATCAAAGCGCTGACCACGAAAGAAGATAAAATCGAAAGCTACGACGCAGTCGGCTTAAGCATCAAAGTTCAGCGTCCTGGCCTCGACACCAACTACGAGCTCACCCGCGCTTACAACGCCCTCAACACGGGCGATAACGAAACCGCGATCAGCGTCTACAAAAACATCCTCACCACGGAGCCGACGAACGAGGATGCGCTCTTCGGCCTCGCTTCCACCTACCAGCGCACCGGCAAATTGGAGCAAGCTCGCCCCTATTACGCGCAGCTACTTACCGTGAACCCGAACCATCGTGATGGATTGAACAATTTCCTCGCGCTTGTCAGCAGCGAAGCACCGCAGGATGCCCTCGCCGAGCTCGAGCGCCTCGAGCAGCGCAACCCGGATTTCAGCCCCATCCCCGCGCAGGAAGCCGTGGTGCTGTCGAAGCTCGGCTTCGCCGATCAAGCCCGCGACAAAATGCTGCGCGCGATCGATCTTTCGCCGGATAATCTCACCTACAAATACAACCTCGCCATCCTGCTCGACCGCCAAGGCAATTATGTCGATGCTGGGGCACTTTACCGCCTGCTGATCGAGGCCTCGCTCAACGGCGAAAAAATCCCCGCTTCGACCGAATCGCTGCAAAAACGCCTGAACTACATCACCAGCGCCTCGGCCCCTGCCGTCACCACCGGCGGCTAGCCTAAGGCTAGGCACTGTTGCCAGAAGAGTGCATTTTCCTGGCCCAATCGGATTATTCGACTGACAAATAAGCCTTTCTGTTAACGAAGTCTTTACTGCCTTCGCGTAGGGTGGGATGGTTCATTAGTTATTGATATGACTCTCAATTAGAGGCGATGTAGGGCGATATGGAAATCACCGATCTATTAATGGCGACGCATAAGAACAAGGCTTCAGACTTGCATCTTTCCGCCAAAAACCCGCCGATTATGCGCGTGCATGGCGACATGCTGCCGCTCGATATGCCCGCCCTCACCGCGGAAGAAGTGAAAACCATGCTGTTCGCGATCATGACCGATCAGCAGCGCAGCGATTACGAATCGGAGCTCGAGCTCGATTTCTCCATCTCCTTCGGTTCGGACATGCGCTTCCGCGTCAACACTTTCAACACCATCTATGGTGCCGCCGCAGTATTCCGTACCATCCCCACCAAAATCCTGACCCTCGATAATCTCGGCGCGCCGGAAGTGCTAAAGCGCCTGTGCCATTTGCACAAAGGCCTGGTACTTGTCACCGGCCCCACGGGTTCCGGTAAATCGACGACACTTGCCGCAATGGTCGATCACATCAACACCAACTTCAACAAACATATCCTCACCGTCGAAGACCCGGTGGAGTTCGTCCACACCTCCCGCCGCTCGCTCATCAACCAGCGCGAGGTCGGCGCCTCCACCCGCTCCTTCGCGAAAGCCTTGAAATCCGCGTTGCGTGAAGACCCGGACGTGATTCTCGTCGGCGAGTTGCGCGATCTTGAAACCATCCAGCTCGCCATGACCGCGGCAGAAACCGGCCACCTCGTCTTCGGCACGCTCCATACCAGCTCCGCCGCCAAAACCATCGACCGCGTGATCGACGTATTCCCGTCGGACGATAAGGAAATGGTGCGCGCCATGCTCTCCATGTCGCTCGAGGCCGTGATTTCCCAAACCCTCGTCAAACGCGCGGATGGCAAAGGCCGCATCGCCGCGCACGAGATCATGCTCGGCTCCCCAGCGATCCGCAACCTCATCCGCGAGGCAAAGGTGCCGCAAATCACTTCGATGATCCAGATGGGCAGCAAAATGGGCATGGTGCTCATGCGCGATTCGCTCAACCGCCTTTACGAAAATGGCGAAATCTCGGCCGACACATTGCGCGAACTTCTGATCACCGGCGCGCAGGGCGAGGAAGAAGCCTCAGCAACCGTCGGCGGTTCTGCTACCAAACGTCCCGCCGCTAGCAGTGCGAACTCCTTCTAGAGGATAGCTTATGACTGTCGATCACATCAACACGCTGCTCAACCAAATGGTGGAGCAGCGCGCGTCGGACCTCTACCTCACGCATGACAGCGCGCCCGCCTTCCGCATTGATGATGTGATCACCCCCTACCCCACCGCAGCGCTGAAGGACGACGACATCGCCCGCTATTTCGGCCAGCTTTTCACACAGGATCAGCAAGACGAATTCCACTCCACGTTTGAACTCAACATGGCGCTCAACTTTAGCGAAACCGTGCGCTTCCGCGTCAACGCCTTCCGTCAGCAAGCGCATGATGGCCTGGTCATCCGCCGCATCGAAAACAACATCCCAAGCCTCGAGGAACTCGGCCTGCCACCAATTTATGGCGAACTCGCCATGCTCAAACGCGGACTGATCCTTGTCTCCGGCCAAACCGGCTCGGGCAAATCCACTTCGCTCGCTGCCATGGTCGGCCACCGCAACACGCACGGCCACGGCCATATCATCACCATCGAGGACCCAATCGAATTCGTGCATCAGCACAAGCAATGCATCGTCACCCAGCGCGACGTGGGCCTGGACACTTATTCCTACGCCCTCGCCCTCAAAAACGCGTTGCGCCAACGGCCGGACCTCGTCGTCATCGGCGAAGTGCGCGACCGCGAGGTGATGGAGCAAGCGATCTATTTCGCCGAGACCGGGCATCTGTGCATCGCCACCATCCACGCCAATAACGCGAGCCAGACGATTGAGCGCGTCATCAACTTCTTCCCCGAGGAACGCCACCAGCAAATCCTGCTCAACCTCTCACTCAATCTGCGCGGCACCTTGTCGCAGCGCCTCGTACGCACGGAGGATGGCAAACGCACCCTCGCGCTCGAGATCATGCTCAACCGCGGCCTCATCAAACAGCATATCGAAAAGGGCAAAATCCGTCAGCTGCGCGAGATGATCGAAAAAGGCACGACCGAAGGCATGCAAAGCTTCGACCAGCATTTGCTGGATTTGTTCCAGCGTAAACTCATCAGCGAACAAACCGCAATTGCGGAATCCGAAAGTGCGGCCAACCTCAGCCTCATGATCCAAACCGCGAAAGGCATCGTCAAGCGCAGTGGCAACATGCCAGTAAGCCTGCGCGACGGACAGAATACCGGGAATTTTTAGGGCTACTAAGCCGCAGCCTTCGTCACATCCATATCCGCGCCAATGGCTTTGAGGAACGCGCGCTC
>JBEHYI010000179.1:0-3800 GCA_048498255.1 Pseudomonadota bacterium
GTTCATTCCTTACGTCGGCACGTTCCTGGTTTCTACGGATTATTGCCGCCCGTCGATTCGCCTCAGCGCGCTGATGGAACAGCGCGTGATTTATGTGATGACGCATGATTCGATTGGCCTGGGCGAAGACGGCCCGACGCACCAGCCGGTGGAGCATCTTGCGGTGCTGCGCGCGATTCCAAACCTGCATGTGTTCCGCCCGTGCGATGCCACGGAGACGCTCGAATGCTGGCAGCTCGCAGTAGGTTCGCCGAAAACGCCGTCGGTGCTCGCGCTCACGCGTCAGGCGCTGCCGCATTTGCGCAATGAGTATGTGGGTGAGAATTTGTGCGCGAAAGGTGCTTACGTGCTGCGCGAAGCCAAAGGCGGCAAACCCAGCGTCGTGCTGATGGCGACGGGTTCGGAAGTCATGCTCGCGGTGGAAGCGCAGGCGCAGCTTGAGGCGAAGGGCATTGCGACGCGGGTTGTTTCCGTGCCGAGTATGGAATTGTTTAAGCAGCAATCGGCGGCCTATCGCAAATCGGTGCTGGGTGAGGGCGTGAAGCGCATCGCCATCGAAGCCGCGATCGAACAAGGTTGGGAGAAATTCCTCGGCGAGGATGGGATTTTCATCGGCATGAAGAGCTTCGGTGCGAGCGCGCCGGCGGAAGTGCTGTATGAGAAGTTTGGCATCACGACGGACGCGATTGTGAAGGCGGCTGGTTAAGCCACCAGCCGTCATTCCCGAGTTAGTGCCGCCCAAATTTTTCTTCAAAATTTGGTTGCGGCGCTTCATCGGGAATCCATCTTCAAGTATGGTTGCGGATATAATATTACTGGATTCCCGAGCTAGCTTTGTCCAAAAACTGAAGGAGTTTTTGGGCAAAGCTAGCTCGGGAATGACAAGCGGAGGAATATGCTCATCTACAAAATCTGCACGCGCGAAATTTGGGAAGAAACGTTAGCGACCGGCATCTTCACCGGCATGCCGATCGATGTGGCGGATGGCTATATCCATTTCTCGACCGCCGAACAGCAGCCGGAAACCGCACGGAAATATTTCGCGGGGCAGAAGGATTTGATGCTGCTGACGGTGGATGCGGAAAAGCTCGGCGATGCACTAAAATGGGAGCCGTCCTCCTCCCGCACGCGGCCTGGGGATTTTCCGCATTTGTATGGGGTGTTGAAGCGTGAAGATGTGGTGAAAGCTGAGGAATTCTCGGTTCCAGCGAGTGTGGCTGTATAAAAATACGGATTTTCCATTGCTCAGCCCCGATTTAGCGCTATATCAGCGCTTAAGGAGACAATTATGACCATCAAAATCGGAATCAATGGCCTTGGCCGCATTGGGCGCTGTGTGGCGCGGGCGATTGTGGAGGAGGGCTACGAGGATATTCAGCTCGTCGCGGCGAATGGCTCGGCGGCGAATGCGAACCACGCCCATTTGCTGCAGTATGATTCGGTGCAGGGGCGTTTCCGGAACAAGATTAAGTTCGACGATGCGGGCATCGATATGGGCCGCGGGAAGATCACGATTACGCATGAGCGCGACCCGGCGAAAATTAATTGGGCGGCACTCGGGGTGGATATTGTTTTGGAATGCACCGGCGCATTTAATACGAAAGATGCGGCGGCGGTTCACCTAAAACAGGGCGCGAAAAAGGTGCTGATTTCGGCACCGGCGGGGGATGATTGCCCGACCTTTGTGTATGGTGTGAATTGTGCGAAACTCACAGCCCAGCATGATGTGTTTTCGATTGGTTCCTGCACCACTAACGCGTTGGCGCCGATTGCAAAAGTGTTGGACGAGAGTTTCGGCATTGAATCCGGGTTCATGACGACGATTCATGCTTACACGGGCGATCAGAATCTGGTCGATGGCTCGCACAAGGACCCGCAGCGCGCGCGTGCCGCGGCGCTTTCGATGGTGCCGAGCAAAACGGGTGCGGCGAAGGCGATTGGCCTGGTGCTGCCGCAACTGGCGGGCAAGCTCGATGGCGTGTCGATCCGCGTGCCGACGCCGAACGTGTCGCTCGTCGATTTAAAAGTGGTGACGAAAAAAGCGACGACGAAGGATGAAGTGAATGCGGCGCTGATCGCCGCTTCCACGAAGATGCTGCCGAATGTGCTCAAGATTAATGATGTGCCGCTGGTGTCGATTGATTTCAGCCATGATAATGGCAGCTCGATTGTGAATGTGAACGATACGAAGGTGATCGGCGGGAATCTCGTGCGTGTGTCGAGCTGGTACGATAATGAATGGGGCTTCAGCTGCCGCATGCTCGATTTAGCGCGCAAGGCGGCGGGGATGGTTTAGCGGCGGCGCGAACTGCCGCGGGTGCCGGGGTCGTCTTCGCGATTAACTATTTGTTCGGGTGTTGGGCGTTTGGAGGGTTTCTCGCGCGGCTTAGCACGAGACTTAGCAGTGTTTTCTACTCTGGCCAGCTTGCCAAGATTGTAGGCCCTTAGCTGATCTTGAGATAAGTGACTTTGTTTTTCTTCGGATATCTCGTTATCTTTTTCTGTACCTTTTTTATTAGCGGTAATGATCATACCTTTGAGATCATCGTTATTGATTGGGGGCTCATACGCAAGATCATCTGAAATGCCGGTAAGTAAGTGCCATTGATGAGCAATCTGCTGATTCGGTAACCCTTCTGCTGCCAGTGGCTGGCTAAAATCCCACATATTCCGTAGGAATTTTTTATCTTCCAAATGCAAAGTAGGGTCGGCGAGCAGCGCCTCAATATCTGCAGCAGGCACCCAGGTGCCGCCAAAAGGCGGTTTATAAGGGGGTGGGTTATTGCTGTCGGCTGCATCGGCCATCGACTACTCCTTGATTCGTTGGTGAACTCGACTATAGCTGAGCTATTGCACTGATAATGTGAAAGTTTAATGACAATGACAACCCTGCCCACCCTGGATTCCCTCGATGTGACCGGCAAAACGGTGCTGGTGCGCCTGGATTTGAACGTGCCGATGCAGGCCGGGCGCGTGACGGATGCGACGCGGATTAACCGGGTTATCCCGACATTGCAGTATCTTATGGAGCGGCATGCGAAGGTGGTGATTCTCTCGCATTTGGGTCGGCCGAAGGGGTTTGACCCGGGCCAATCGCTCGCGCCACTGGTGGATGCGCTGAGTGCGGCGTTGTGGGACCGGCCGGTGAAATTCGCGCCGGATTGCGTGGGCAGTGCGGCGAAACTCGCGGTCGAAGGGGCGAGCGAGGGCGATGTGATCCTCATGGAAAACCTGCGCTTCCATGCCGAGGAAAAGGCCAATGACCCTGAATTTGCGCGGGCGATGGCGAGCTTGGGCGATGTGTATGTGAACGATGCGTTTTCGTGTTCCCACCGCGCGCATGCGTCGATTGTGGGGATTAATCCGTATCTGCCCTCCGCCGCCGGGCGGTTGATGGAGGAGGAGGTGAAGGCGCTCGAGAGTTTGAACGCGCCGGCGCGGCCGCTAACGGCGATTGTGGGTGGGTCGAAAGTGTCAACGAAGCTCGATTTGCTGGGGAATCTCATCAACAAGGTCGATAACCTCGTGATTGGCGGGGCGATGGCGAATACGTTCCTGCATGCGCAAGGGATTGCGGTTGGCGCGTCGCTGTGCGAGGCGGAAATGGCCGATACGGCGCGCGCGATTATGGCGAAGGCGGATGCGGCGAAATGCCGGATTGTGCTGCCGGTGGATGCGGTGGTGGCGACGAAATTTAAGGCGCATGCGGCGTCGCGCGTGTGTGCGGTGACGGAGATTCCGGCGGATGCAATGATGCTCGATGTGGGCCCGCAATCGCTGCTCGCGTTGCAGGAGGGGAG
>JBEHYI010000180.1:0-3764 GCA_048498255.1 Pseudomonadota bacterium
GACCTCAAGATCGAGAAAGGCGTGGTCACGGCCCTTCTAAGTCAAGATGGGAGTGGGTTAGCCCGCACCGCCGCCGGTACCACGCCTAAAACCAGTGCCCTTCGTCGCTTCAGCGCGATTCGCAAAATTGTTACCTTTCGGTGGGCAACCCACACAAAAAGAACTATTAAGCTTACCGTTTGTAGCTTCACGTTCGGTATGTAAGCGACTTAACAGTGTCACCTCTGTGCGGCTTCTATCTTTGAGCGCAACCAGTTTCCCGATATCTTGTAAAAGCCCAGTGCCTTCAAAAATCTGACCGAGATCCAGTTGGCCCTCTTCTACGCCTTTATCCATCTGAGCGAGCACACGTGCAGTAATTTCGGTAGGGTTGCAATGCTCTCGAATATAGCTGTAAGCATATTCGCCCACCTGCTGTTTCAGCGTTGTTTGTGCTTGTTCACGACGTTGAACTTCGGCTTGTTTTTCTTGATCAATCATTTGACACTCCCGCAATAGATTGCCTGCGTTTTTAGCGAGAATAGTGCAGCCCGTGTGTGACAATTGCGTGAAGTTTTCTCACCACAACGCAGCAAATTTACGAGAACTTCCACCGGTTCGTAATCGGCCAGCGGCGGTCGCGGCCAAAGGCCATCGGCGTGATTTTCACTCCCGGTGCGGATTGGCGACGCTTATATTCCGCCGCGGCCACCATGCGCGCGACGCGGTCGGCGGTCGGTTTATCCATCCCCTCCGCCACCAGTTCCGCAACGGAAAGCTGCCGCTCAATCAGCCCGCGCAGAATCGCATCAAGCACCGGGTAGGGCGGCAGCGAATCCTCATCCTTCTGGTTCGGGCGAAGCTCCGCGGTGGGCGGTTTCGTAATCATCCGCTCGGGAATCACCTGCCCCGGCGCACCCAAAAACCCCAAATCCAAAATGGCTCCAGGCCCCGCCTGGTTGCGCCAGTGGCAGAGCTTGGTGATGGTGGTTTTGTACACATCCTTCAGCACGGAATAGCCGCCGCACATATCGCCGTAAAGCGTGGCGTAACCGACCGACATTTCGCTTTTATTGCCAGTCGTCAGCACCATCGCGCCGAATTTATTGCTCACCGCCATCAGCAGCAATCCGCGCAGGCGCGCTTGCACATTTTCTTCCGTCGTATCCGCGTGGCGGCCCTGAAAAATCGGTGCGAGCGTGTGGCGCGCCGTGTCGATCAGCGGCGTGATCGGCACCGTATCCATGCGCAGATTTAGCGCAGCGGCAAGTTGCTCCGCATCCTCCACACTATCGTCGCTGGTGAAGGGCGATGGCAGCCGCACCGTATGCACTTTGTCGGGCCCCAAGGCATCCGCCGCAATCGCCGCGCTGATGCCCGAATCAATGCCGCCCGATAAACCCAGCACCACACCGGGGAAGCCGTTTTTCGTCACATAATCGCGCAAACCTAGCACCAGCGCGCTGTAGATCGTGCGCTCATCGGTCGAGATTTCCACCATCGGCGCGGCGGTGCATTCCCAACCCTTCGCACCGCGCTGCCATTGCGTGATGCCAAGCGCTTCGGTGAACGCCGTCAACCGCGCCACATCCTTGCCATGCGCACCGACGGCATAGGACCGCCCATCGAACACCAGCTCATCCTGCCCGCCAATGAGGTTGAGATACACCACCGGCAGGCCCGTTGCCGCCACCGCCGCATCCACCACTTTTTTGCGCTGGCCCGCCTTGCCGATATGGTAGGGCGAGGCATTCTGCACCAGCAGCATTTCCGCGCCTTGGGCAGCGAGCGCCTTCGCGGCATTCACATCCCACACCTCTTCGCAAATCAGCACGCCGAGCGTGATGCCGCGCCAGGAGATAACACTCGGAGCCGCGCCCGCCGCGAACACGCGTTTTTCGTCGAACACGCCGTAATTGGGCAGATCATGCTTCTCGCGGATGACCGTGAGCGCGCCGCCGGAGGCAAGCAAACTGGCGTTGTAAATGCGCCCATCATTCACCCACAAACTGCCGAAGATGAGGTCGCAGGGCAAATCGCGTGCGCCTTCCGCCAGCTTCTGCGCCGCCGCCATCACCCGCTCGCGAAAGGCCGGAATCAGCACCAAATCCTCCGGCGGATAGCCGGTGAGGCACATTTCGGGGTAGAGCACGAGGTCCGCACCCTTTTGCGCCGCATCCGCCGCCCATTCGCGCATGCGCGCGGCGTTGCCATCGAGATCACCGACAGTAGGGTTAATTTGTGCAAGCGCGAGGGTAAAAGCGTGTGTCATGTGCCGGTCATAGCAAGCCCCAGCACGCGACACAATAGCTTAAGGTTAAAGCGCCTTCTCAAGCTCCGGCAGAATGGTGAACAAATCGCCCACCAGCCCGTAATCCGCGATGTCGAAAATCGGTGCGGTTTCGTCCTTGTTGATGGCGACGATGATCTTGCTTTCCTTCATGCCCGCGAGATGCTGGATCGCGCCGGAAATACCCACCGCGATGTAAAGCTCGGGTGCGACGACTTTCCCGGTTTGGCCCACCTGCCAGTCGCTCGGCACATAGCCCGCATCCACCGCCGCGCGGGAGGCACCGAGCGCTGCATTCAGCTTATCCGCAATCACGTTCAGCAATGCGAAATTCTCTTTCGAACCTAAGCCGCGGCCGCCGGAAATAACCACCCGCGCGGCGGTGAGTTCCGGACGATCGGACTTCGCCGCCTCAAGCCCAATGAAGCGCGATTGCGTGGCAACGCCCACCGCAGGCACCTCTACCGTTTCGGCATTGCCACCGGTTTCCGCGACCTTATCGAACGCAGTCGCGCGCACGGTAATCAGCTTAATTTTATCGAGCGACTGCACCGTCTCGAGCGCATTGCCCGCATAGATCGGCCGCACAAAACTATCGGCTGAAACCACGCCGGTAATTTCCGAAATTTGCTGCACATCCAGCAGCGCAGCAACGCGCGGCAGAATATCCTTGCCTTGCGTGGTCGCAGGCGCAATCACATGGCTATAGGCATCCGCCACTTCGCTGATGAAGGGAGCCAGGAATTCCGCCAACGGATGGGCATAGCTCGCATCGTCCTTCACCAAAATTTGTGCAATCCCGGGCAGTTGTTTTGCTGCAGCAATTACATCCGAAATGTGATGTCCGGCGAGCAGCAAATGGATCGGCGCGTTGCCATCGAATGCTGCGATTTTTTGTGCAGCCCCGATTGCAGCGCGTGTGGCAGGGGAAATCACCTTGCCGTCATGTTCGGCAACTACGAGAATCGTCATTAGATTACCTTCGCTTCGTTACGGAGCTTCTCAACCAACTCGGCCACATCCTTCACCTTGCCGCCGCCTTTGCGTTTCGCCGGTTCGGCAACGCTGAGGGTTTTGGTGCGCGGGGTGATATCGACCCCCAGCTCCTCGGGCGTAAAGCTCGCGAGCGGCTTCGCGCGCGCTTTCATAATATCCGGCAGTTTGGCGTAGCGCGGCTCGTTGAGGCGCAAATCGGTGGTGATCACCGCGGGCAATGTCACCGCAATCGTCATGAGGCCCTGATCCACCTCGCGCACCACGGTCGCTTCGCTGCCCGCAATTTCCACCTTCGAAGCAAACGTCGCCTGCGGCCAACCGAGCAGCGCCGCAAGCATTTGGCCGGTTTGGTTCGCATCGTCATCAATCGCTTGTTTACCGCAGATGATCAGGTTCGGCTGCTCCTTCTCGGCGAGCGCTTTGAGGAGTTTCGCGGCCGCTAAGGGTTCAATCCGCTGGTCGGTACTGATCACAACCCCACGGTCGCACCCAACGGCGA
>JBEHYI010000181.1:0-3731 GCA_048498255.1 Pseudomonadota bacterium
TATATCACGCCGGTGGTGTATTTGTATTTGGATCGCTTCGAGAGCAAAAAAGCCATCACCAGCGCGATTGCTGAGCGCGAGACGATGGAATAGCGCTAAGCCGCACTGGTGAGCGCAATAAACAAATCCTCGAGCTCGACCTCATGGGTCGAAATATCTTTAATGATCAGCCCTGCGCTGGCGATCCGCGCGAGAATATCGCTCATCGCCGCTTGGCTAGGCTGGTATTTCACCAGCAATTTATCGCCTTTTACGCTCGCTTGCAGGTCGCTTAATTGGCTCGGCACCGCACTCAGCGGCGCGCTCAGCGTGAAGCACACTTCCTTGCTATCGACGCCCTGCATCAGCGCATCCTTGCTGTCGCGCTTGATGATGTTGCCCTTATGAATGATCGCGATTTCGTCGCAGAGTTCCTCGGCTTCCTCGAGGTAATGGGTGGTGAGCAGAATCGTCGTGCCCGCCTTGTTCAGCTTCTTCACATATTCCCATAAGCTACGGCGCAGCTCGACATCGACGCCCGCCGTCGGCTCATCCAAAATCAGCACCGGCGGGGTATGAACAAGCGCTTTGCCGATCAGCAAACGGCGGCGCATACCGCCCGACAAGCGCCGCGAGGGCGAATCGGCTTTATCCCGCAACCCCATCGCATCGATGATCTCATCGGTGCGGCGTTTTTCCTTGGGGATGCCGTAATAGCCGGCGGTAATCTCGAGCGCCTGACGCACGGTGAAGAACGTGTCGAGCACCAATTCCTGCGGCACAATGCCGATCGACATTTTCGCCGCGCGCGTCGCGGTATCGAGATCATGCCCACAGATTTTCACCGTGCCCGACGTTTTGAGCACCGTGCCCGCCATGATGTTGATCATGGTCGATTTCCCCGCACCGTTCGGGCCGAGCAATCCAAAGAACGACCCGCGGGGGATGCTTAAATTCACCCCGTGCAACGCGGTTTTCGTATCGCCCGTTTTGCGGTCGCGGTAGGTTTTTTTCAACTCGGTGATTTCAATCGCGGGCTCAGTCATGAGGGCTTATATAGCCCGGCCAGCGCAAATTACTAGCGCGATGCACCACTGGGCGAATCTTTCGGTGCAACATAACCAGTATTAGCTTCCGCCGCGCGCGTCAGATCATGCAGAATGGTACCAAGAATAGAACGTAGCGTTGTTCTATCTTGCTGCCGGATATGGTTCAAACGCCCACGCTCTATCGCTCGCATAAAATCCAGAAATTCGTGCGCTTTGGTCGAATGATCGACCGTGAATTGAATATGGTGCTTGTCTGTCACCTCATATTTCGTGGCGTTAAACATTGTCGCCATGTGGCGAATCACCGGATCAAGCGCCCCTATTTGATCGTCTTTGGGAATATGAAATTGCCAATAATATTTGCCCTCGGGCGGTGTATAAGGGCCCTGCCCAGCATAAAATTCCGCCAAATAATCAAGCGCGGCTTCATGATCACGTAATTCGCGTTCCATTTTTAACCGAGCAATGAGGCGGTTATTGGCTAAAGGAATCTCGGGCACATCTTCCATGGCGCTAGTTTAGTCGTTTTTAGCCATAAAAACATGAAGATTGCGTGACAATGCGCCGCGAGGGGCTCCACTATTTATTCACCCGCTTCTTACCTTTCGCAAAAGGATTGTTCGATTCCTTGAGCTGTAGGCGGATCGGCGTGCCGTGGAGCCCGAAATTCTCGCGCAGGCCGTGCACGAGGTATTTCAGATACGCGCCGGGGAATTCATCCGCCATGTTGCAATGGAGGTTGAACGTCGGCGGGCGGGCTTTCACTTGCGTGATGTATTTGATTTTTAAGCGTCTTCCGCGAACCAGCGGCGGGCTGTGATGCGCCATGGTGGTTTCTAACCAACGGTTCATTTCGGAGGTCGACACGCGGCGGTTCCACACTTCCCGCGCGGTCAGGCACGCATTAAGCAGCGCATCGAGCCCCTGCTTTTTGAGCGCCGAGACGGGCGCGACCGTAATGCCATGCAGCTGAGAAAGCTGCTTATTGAGCATGTAATCGATCTCTTCCAGATAGTCTTTGCGCTTATTCATCGGGATCAAATCCCATTTATTGAGGCCGATGATGCAGGCGCGCCCCTCGCGCTCAACGAGCGCCGCAAGCGTCGCATCCTGCTTTTCAAGCGGGATGGTCGCGTCGATCAGTATCACCACCACCTCAGCAAAGGTCAGCGCGCGGATGGAGTCATTCACCGCCAGTTTCTCGATTTTGCCCTGCACATTGGCGCGTTTGCGCATGCCGGCCGTGTCATGCAGGTTAAACTGCGTGCCGTGATAGTCGAACGGCACGGCGATTGCGTCGCGCGTGATGCCCGCCTCAGGGCCGACCAGCAAGCGGTCCTCACCGATCAACGCATTGATTAAGGTCGATTTTCCTGCATTCGGACGGCCCAGCACCACGAGGTTAATGGGCTTGCCGGTGAGGTCCTCGCCCTCCTCGAACATATCTTCTTCCGGCTCACCTAAATCCGCAGCCTTCTTCGCGGCGCGTTTATTGGCTTTTTTCGGCTTGGTTTCAATGGTTTGGTCGACATAGGGCAGCAGCGATTCGTACAGCTCGCCCATCCCCTCCCCATGCTCCGCCGAAATCAGCGCCATGTCTTTGAAACCCAACGAATAAATATCGCTGACCTGATTGGCGCGGTTCGATTCCGCTTTGTTGCCGATCAAAATCACGGGTTTACGGCTTTTGCGCACGAGCTTTGCGAAATGCTCATCGATCGGCGTCACCCCGGCGCGCACATCGACGACGAAGAGCAGCAGATCCGCCTCTTCCATCGCCGCTTTGGTTTGGTCGAACATGCGGGTTTGCAGCGCCGCCTCGCCCGCCTCTTCCATGCCCGCAGTATCGATCACGCGGAAGCGCAAATCGGCGAGGCTACCATCCGCATAGCGGCGGTCACGCGTCACCCCGGGCTGATCGTCGACCAGCGCCAGCTTCTTGCCCACCAGCCGGTTGAACAAGGTCGATTTGCCGACATTCGGCCGGCCGATAATGGCGATGAGGGGGAGAGTCATGTGAATAGTGAGTGGTGAATGGTGAGTGGTGAATGGTGCGTCTAGCAAGCTTTTGGGCCAATGTCACGCGGTTAGGTGAGGGCGCTAGCTGCCCTTTACGCACTATCGGCTTGCTTAAAAGCATGAATATCCCCGAACGGTCGGGCTGGGGACACCTCTCCCACCGGGAGAGGTCGAAAATCATTTTTCATGATTTTCGGGTGAGGGCGGTATGGATAGTTTCGAGCACACCCTCTATATTTTCTGCTACCTCATGATTCCAAAATCGCAAGATTTTCCAACCTTCTTTTGCTAGAATCTGCGTACGCTCTGCATCTTTTTCGATTGTTTCAGCAGCGTTATGCTGTCCGCCATCGAGTTCCACGGCAAGCTTTTGTTCATCGCAGGCAAAATCGAGAAAATACTGCAAAACAGGGTGCTGACGGCGAAATTTATACCCCGCAATTTGACGATCCCGTAGGCGATACCAGAGTTTTTTCTCGACCTCCGTGCTAGCGATTCGTAAGTCGCGGGCACGCTCAATCCGCGGTGCTGGGATGTAAGCTTTATCCATTGCTTATCTATGCGCCCTCACCCGAAAATCCTCAAGGGGATTTTCGACCTCTCCCGGTGGGGATCGCGAACGAGACCGCGCTCAGCGTGTCGACCATCCAACGCCGCCTGCGCGTCGCCGAACGCCGTCTGGCC
>JBEHYI010000182.1:0-3698 GCA_048498255.1 Pseudomonadota bacterium
CGCGCGGGGGATGTGCAGGGCTCGGAAGGGATTTACCGCCTCAGGACCGAGCTTTTGAGCCGCCTCAACAGCACCATTGAGGACGGATCAGTCAAAGATATACTTTTTGGCGAAATTATCGTACAGTAGCCATGTCGCAGAGTGTGATTTACGCACCGCACGCGGCGAAATTGGTGTGCTCTGGCAGGAAAATTGCAATAGGTAAGGTGAAAGTTACTGCAACTTCATCCAAACCTGTTGCCCAAGGGGTATACAATGGCTGAAATGACGGAAGATGAAGCCGCCGCTGCGGAATGGGAAAAAATGATGGCTGCTGAGGCGGCCGGTGGCGCGGCAGCTGCGGAAGGTGGGGCCGAAGGTGAAGGCACCGGCGAAGAGCCCGCACGCGTTTTAAATCAGGATGAGATCGATTTGCTGCTCGGCTTCGACAATGCATCGGGGCCGGACCGCACATCGGGTATTTACGCGATTCTCGATCGCTCGATGATGGCGTATGAGAAGCTGCCGATGCTCGAGGTGGTATTCGACCGGCTGGTGCGTATGCTGAGCTCGTCGTTCCGTAACTTCACGTCGGATAACGTGGATGTCTCGATCGACTCCATGGTCTCCATGCGGTTCGATGATTATTTGAACTCGATTCCGCTGCCGGCGCTGCTCGCAGTATTCCGCGCGGTGGAGTGGGAGAATTTCGGGATTGTGACGATCGACTCCGCGCAGATTTATTCGACCGTGGATATTTTGCTCGGTGGTCGCCGTACCAACAAACCGGTGCGGATTGAAGGACGGCCCTATACCACCATCGAGCAGGATATCGTGCGCAAAATGGCGGATATTGTGCTCAACGATATGAGCGCGTCGTTTGAGACCTTGTCGCCGGTGTCGTTCGCGTTTGATCGGCTTGAGAGTAACCCGCGCTTTGCGCAGATTACGCGCCCGAACAGCCCGGTGCTGCTGGTGCGCCTGCGGGTCGATATGGAGGAGCGCGGCGGGATGATCGAACTGCTGCTGCCGCATGCGACGCTGGAACCGATCCGCGATTTGCTGCTGCAACTGTTCATGGGCGAGAAATTCGGTCAGGATTCCGTGTGGGAGCGCCATTTGGGCCGCGAGGTTGGCCAGGCGGATATCGAGCTTGAAGCGGTGCTCGATGAGCGCAAAATTTCGCTCGGTGAAGTGGTGGATCTCAAGATTGGCTCGACCATTTTGCTCGATGTCGCGCCGGACGACCCGGTAGGCATTAAATGCGGCGGGGTACCCGTTACCACTGCGCAGGTGGGCCGCGTGGGGGATAAAATTGCGGTGGCGATCAACGAGGATATCCGCCAGTTCCGCGAGCTGCTGCGCGAGCAGGGGGCGATCTGATGGGCAACGCCGTGCTTTCCGTGCTGATGAATGCGATGATGGCGGGGCTGCTGCTCGCGACGATTATTTATTGCCTGAAGCTGAATAAGCGGATTCGCCTGCTGCAGGATAGCAAGTCGGAGCTGGCGCATATTATCCGCGAGTTCGACGAATCGACCAAGCGCGCGACGCAGAATATCAATGAAATTCATGCGGCGACGATGCGCATTAGCGATAATATTCAGCATAAAATCGACAAGGCGAATTTCCTGGCGGATGATCTCGAGGTGCTGATTTCGCGCGGGAATAAAATGGCGGGGAAACCGGATAGTGCGCCTGCCGTGGCCCCGCGTGCATCGCGCAGTGAGGCGGCCGCCCCCGTGCGCACGATGGCGGATATTATGCCCACGCGTTCGGCGACTGCGGCGACCGCTTCGCAACCGGCGCCGGAAGTTCCGCAGGAAACCAGCCGTCGGCCGCTACGCATGCGCAGCCGCGCGGAGCAGGAATTGATGAATCTGATCGGTAAAAAAACCGGCGAATCGAACGGGTAATTTCTCATGGCTAAAAAACCGCTGAAACGCAAACCCAAGCGCCGGATCGTGCGTCTGCTGCCGCTAACGGTGACGATGCTGTCGCTGCTGTTCGTGATTAAAATGAACGAGGTCTATATCGGTAGCGAGCATTTGCGCGAGATGTATGGCGCGCGCGACGCGGTCGCCGAGGAGAAGAAGGACGAAGCCAAGCACGAGGAGAAAAAAGACGAGGCGAAGCCTGCCGAAGGTGAGGCGAAGAAGGAAGAAGCTGGCCATGGCGATGCCAAGGAAGGCGAGCATAAAGAGGGTGACGCCAAAAAAGAGGAAGCGGGCCACGGTGACGCCGCGAAAGAGGGCGACAAAAAAGAAGAGGGCCATGGCGCCGCGAAGGAAGAAGGCGGGCACGGCAAAAAAGAAGATAAAAAAGACGCGAAGGGAGCCGAGGAAGAAAAAACCTTCGGCACTGGCAAAAGCAATGTGAAGGATATCGAGGCGCAAAAGGCGCGCGATGCGATTCCGCGCTATTCGCAGACGGAGCTTGATTTGCTGCAGAATCTCTCGAAGCGGCGGGACGAGCTGGAGCAGCGCGGGCGCGACCTCGACATGAAGGAGAAGGTGCTCGATGCTTCGGAGAAGCGCATCAGCGACAAAATCGGCGAGATGAAAACGCTGCAGGCGGAATTGTCGAAAGTGCTGACGCAGTACAACGAAAAGCAGGATACGCAGCTTAAAAGCCTCGTGAAAATTTACGAGAGCATGAAGCCGGAAGAGGCGGCGAATATTTTCAACGAGATGGAAATGCCGATTTTGCTCGATGTGATTGGCCGCATGTCGGAGCGTAAAGTGGCGCTGGTGCTGGCGAATATGAGCCCGAAAAAGGCGAAAGATGTGACGCAGGAATTGGCGGATAAGCGCAAACGCGCGGCGCAGAACGCGGCGGCTGCGGCGCAAGCGGCGGGGGTGACGCCAGCCGCACCGCCAAGCGCACCGGCGGCAGCACCCAAAGCGCCGTAAGCTTTACGCCGCGCGCGTTTTGTTTTTTGTGAGATCGTAGAGGCGGAACAGAAACGGGTTCAGCACGATCGATAGCATCGCGCCGGCGAGGATGAGGTTGTAAAGCTCCTGCGTCAGCAGACCGTTGCTGAGCGCCAGCCCGCCGAGGATAAACGAGAATTCCCCAATTTGCGCGAGGCCGATGGCGACGGTGAAACTGACCTCCGCCGGTTGCTTGTAGCTGTAGGTGATGAGCATGGCGGCGAGGCCCTTCGCGAGCACGATGATGGCGAGGGTGAGCGCGACGGCGAGGGGCTGGTTAATCAGCGTCAGCGGGTCGAACAGCATGCCGACGGAGACGAAGAACAGCACCGAAAACGCGTCGCGGATGGGTAGCGTATTCTTCGCGGATTTGCGGCCCGCTTCGCTTTCGCCCAGCACCATGCCGCCGAGGAATGCGCCGAGCGCGAGCGACGCATCGAACACCACGAAGGCGATGCCCGCAAAGCCGAGCGCGATGGCGAGGACGCAAAGCGTGTTGAGTTCGGTGGAGCGCAACTTCGCGACATAGGCCAATAGCCATGGCAGTAGGCGGCGGCCAACCGCGATCATGAAGGCGAAAAATAGGCTGATTTTGAAGATGACTTGGCCGGTTATGAGCAGGATCGTCTGCGGGCTGATCGGCGCGTCGCTTTGCATCATATGCGCGATGACGGGCAGTAGCACGAGGGCGAGGACCATCAAAATATCCTCCACCACCAGCCAGCCGATGGCAATTTTGCCGCCGGAGCTGTCGAGCATTTTGCGCTGCTCCAGCGCGCGCAGCAG
>JBEHYI010000183.1:0-3664 GCA_048498255.1 Pseudomonadota bacterium
TTTTACACGAACCGAACCGCGCCGGCGATTACGCTAGCGCGGTTTGCGTGACATTGGTGATGTCGGTCGCGGTATCATCCTTCACGGTGACGCCGGTGACGAAGACTTTCGCGTAATCCGAGCTGATATTCTCGACATCGAGGTCAAAATTAAACAAGGGCGGCGAGCCGCTTGGCATATTCGTCGTATCCGAAGCCAGACGAATATTGTTGAGATTGCCGAGCTTTGCTTTCGTCGTCGGCGCAGCGAAGTGATCGTTGATTTCATCGATAATCGCTTGCATGGTCGGCCTGCCCGCACCGTTGCCGGAATTGAGGCGCGACAGGTCGAGCGTCAGCGGACGCAGTCCGGTATAGGTCTCATCCGCATAGAGCGAAGGCACCGGCAATCCATCCGATTGCAGCACCGCAATGCGCACCTGACCCGACCATTCCGAAGAATCACCCGGATAGATAACCCGATCGCCTGTAAGCGTTGCTGCGGGCGGAAAACTCGAGCCTTGGTTATGGATCGTATTCACCGTGTCGCGCAGTTTTGCGGCCAATTGGTCGAGCTGCTTCAGCACTGCAGGCAATTGCACATCGCGCAGTTGCTGGAGGCCCGCAAGGCTACCGCTGCTCAGTTTCGAAATCACCTGCTCGGACGGCCCGCCACTAATCAATGTAATGGGGCTGCCCACCTGATTGCCTTTGGAATCAAGCGTCACATCGAGCATCGGGTTCATATCGACATCGGTGACAAAATTATTCACCGACGCCGACTTAATGTAAGTGAGCTGGTGGCGAATCCCATCCTCGAGCAGCACCGCACCATCCCCCGCGATGATGCTCGCACTGCCGCTATCGTTGAACGAGACGGAGAGATCCATATAGCTCGATAGATTCGAGATTTCCTTGTCGCGCGCATCGAGCAACCCGGCGGTGGATTGGCTGAGCTGTTTCGCCACCACCAGGGTTTTGTTAATATCCTGCAACCGCAGTAGCGAGCTATTGATCGCCTTCACCGCGTCATCCATCGCACGGTCCGCTTCGTAACGCAGATCCTGCACATTGCCGGCGAGGTGCGATAATTGATCCGCCAATGCTTCTGCCGAAGCAACCGCATTGGCTTTGAGCGAGCTTGTCTCGGGCGTCACCGCGAGCTGCTGTACTGAGTTGAAGAACGACGTGATCGAGGTATCGATCGAGTTCGACGCGCCAGGTTTGCCCAGCACCGCCTGCAAGCGCTGGTAATAATCGTTCAGCGTTTGCGCCGTGGCATTGTTGGAGGATTGCGTCTGCATGGAACGCTGCAAATATTTATCGATCTTGCGGCTGATCTCATCGATCTGCACGCCGCTGCCGACCCCCGCCACCGTGATCGAAGACTGGCTGATCACCTGGCGCGAATAGCCTTCCGTGTTCACGTTCGCAATATTTTGCGACAGCACCCCGAGGGACTCCTGGTTGATTTTGAGCCCCGACAGTGCGTTATTCATGGCAAGGGTGAGTGACACGTCTTACGCCTGTTCGTTGAGGTTGATGGAAAGAGTTAGGTCCGGCGATTGCGCCGTTAACCCATTGCGCCCATAGGTGCCGGGGCGGTGCTGCTCGCTCATTACATCCATGATGGCTTGCATCACCCGCGCATTCACGGCTTTCGCGACGGCAACTTTTTTGAAATTATCCTCGACATTAAACGCGAGGTCATCCGTCAGCAGCAGCAATTCTTCGCGCCGCTTCGGGTCCGCTTTTTTGACGAAACTCGGATCCACCGCCAACACGCGCTGGTAGGTTTCAAGCAAGGTGGAAAGCTTCACCTTCTCCTCATGCAATTTCGGCAATTCCTTGAAACGCATGTTGGTGAGCATATCGCTCTCCTGCACCAAAATATCGCTCAGGCGCGAGGTCGCATCGATCAACTCGTTGATGTTCATCGCGGCAAGGATCGCCGCATTCGGCAGCGCATGGTGAGACGCCATCTGCATGGGATTATTCCACTTCCTGCTGTTTAATCATGATCTGCTTCACCTGATCGGCGACACCGATCCCGCCGGTCCTTGCAAGTATCTTGCCATACTCGTTCACCAGCATGGATTGGTAGACCTCTTCGCTGTCACTACCGCCGAGCGCCTCGTGCGGGTCGACGGTCGCGAACATGTTCGACAGCATTTGGGAAATAAACTGCGCCTCGAAATCATTCGCCACCGCGTCAATTTTTTCCGCACTGGGTTTGGCACCTTTCAGCTTGAGGCCACTCGCCGCGCGCGGGCCAACATCTTTAATCGCTATCATATCGCTATCCATGATCGGGTTGCTTGCTGTGGTCATTGTAAGCATTGCTATTGCCTATCTCGTTTCAATATCCGCCTGGAGTGCCCCGGCAGCCTTGATCGTTTGTAAAATCGTAATCAAATCGCGCGGGCCAACGCCGAGCGCATTGAGGCCGCCGACCAAATCCTTCAGCGTTGCGCCTTCCTGCAGCACCGCAATTTTATTGCCGGATTGTTCGCTCACCGTCACATCGCTACGCGGCACCACCACGGTTTCCGCACCTTCCGGCGCGAACGGGTTCGGCTGGCTCACTTGCGGCGTTTCCTCGACCTTCACGATCAGATTGCCTTGTGCGACCGCGACGGTGCTGATGCGCACATTCTCGCCCATCACAATCGTGCCCGTTGCCTCATCCACCACAATCCGCGCGGGCTGATCGGTCTCGACCGGCAGCGTTTCGATATCGGCAAGCAGGCCCACCACATCACCTTTATACGCGGTTGGCACCATCACCGTCACCGTGCCCGGGTCATCCACCCGGCTGACGCCTGCGCCGACTTGCTGGTTGATCGCCTGCATCACGTTGCGCGCGGTCGTCACATCCGGATTGCGCAAGGAGAGGCGCACATTATTCATATCGTTCAGGCGGAAATCGATCTCGCGCTCGACCGTTGCCCCGTTGCTGATGAAGCCGTTGGTCGGCACGCCTTTGGTGATCGCGCTGCCGCTCGCGCCCGAGGCCTCGAACCCGCCGATTGTCACCGGGCCCTGCGCCACGGCGTACACATTCCCATCCGGTCCGTAGAGCGAGGTGGCGAGCAATGTGCCGCCGAGCAGGCTTTTCGCATCCCCCAGCGCGCTGATGCTGACATCGATGCCACCACCCGCGCGGGCGAAGGGCGGCAATTTCGCCGTCACCGTCACCGCCGCGACGTTTTTCGATTTCAGCTGCACCCCACGGGTGTTGACGCCCTGGCGCTCGAGAAAGCCGATCAGGCTTTGCTCCGTGAACGCGTTGTTTTGCAATTTATCGCCGGTGCCGTTGAGGCCAACGACGAGGCCGTAACCCATCAGCATGTTTTCGCGAATGCCCTCGAACGCCACCACATCCTTAATCCGCGCCGCATGGGCGCTGCCCGCAAACAGCACCACCAGCAGCGTAACCAGCAGCGCACCCCATTGCCGGGCGGCCATTTGCTTCTGCGTTGCTACTACTTGCGTCATCGGTTCATTCCTTTGCATGCGCGTCGCTCCGTCGCCATTTGGATGGCTGTTGGTATTTCCCGCGGGATACTATGCGACAATCGTGCCAACCGGCGCAGAAGCGCATTTTCGCTTGGTTTTTGAGCTTCTAACGCACCGTCTCATGCCATCGGCATTTCTTGCCGCAAGTGGTCGGGCTTGGCTCCGCC
>JBEHYI010000184.1:0-3663 GCA_048498255.1 Pseudomonadota bacterium
CTGCTGGTAATGGTTGGTCAGGGGCAAGACGGCGATAGAGAAATAAAAATCCCATAAAAATTCATAGGCTTCATTAATTATTGCCTGTTTATACATTCTGGGATTAAGGTGCCCGCGATCATTCACCACAGGGAGTTACTTATGCGTTCCGCACTGTTTGCCACTGCAAGCATTCTTACCCTCACCCTCGCTGGCCAAGCGCTTGCCGCGCCGGCGGAAGACGCTGCCTACGACCGCAATAAATCCACCGTCATCGATTCGCGCGGCAATTGCGTGCGCACCCAATGGCAGGATAAAAACGACCCCTGCGCACCCTATGTGCCAACCCCGGTCGCCAAACCCGCGCCGAAAGCAATCATGCCCGTAATCTCGACCGAGGCGCGCACCATTTACTTCGACTTCAACCGCGCCACCCTCACCAGCGAGGCCACGACGAAGCTCGATGAACTGGCGAAAGTGATCAACGAATCCACCGCCATCACCAACGTCACCATCCATGGCTTCACCGACCAATTCGGCACCGATTCCTACAACAACGCCCTCGCGCAAAAACGGGTGGATGTCGCGAAAGCCTACCTCGACAGCAAATCGCGCCTCAAAACCGAAGGCGACATTAAAGGCCTCGGCAAATCCGCGCCCGAAGCCGCCTGCACCGACATCAAAAAGCGCGATGCCAAAATCGCCTGCATGGCCAAAGAGCGCCGCGTTGAGGTGGAATTTAATGTGGAGAAATAGCGAATCTTTCCTCTGCGGATACAAACAAAAAGGGCGCCATCTGGCGCCCTTTTTAGTCCGCACTACATTTCTAACTAAGCAGGAACATTCGCTTGTTGCTGCGCAGCCACCTGCTCGGGCATGGCAATACTACGCGCTTCAACATTACTAACTTGGTTCTGAGGCACCTCTTTGTCCACAGCCTGTTTCTTAGGCGGCTGGTAATTGTAGCCACGAATTTTTTCTTGGTCGAGGTCTACGTTTTCTTCGTCTTTACCTAAATGGATAATGCGTCCATCTTCTGTTTTTTTAATACCCGCATAAAAGAATCCAAAAACATTCGCTGCTTGCTGAAGCGCAAAATTACTCATTTGAAACCAGTCGCCCGGAGGTACAGGCGGGTTTGCATTTGGATAACCTTTAAACAAAGCTGTGTAAGCTTGTGCGCCCTTAAAGGGTATGCGCCAGGTAAATGCACCCGTAGATATCTGCCAAGCACGCTCTCTATTCGGGATTAATCCGAGAGTTAAGCCTGCGATAGTCGTAAATGCACCGGTGACAAACTCCATGGAAATATTTTTCCAGCTTTTCCACTCGAAGGCTCGCACCATATGGAAATTAGATTGCTGCAAACCTGCCCATGAAGTGAGTACCCCATTGAATACCGTAGCAAGAGCAACCATTTCAACAATGTGATGCTTGGGGTCAAAGGCATCTTTTACCTTTTGGAAAACGTAACCAACTGGCGAAAGCTTTTTATAATTTTCTATTTCTTCTTCGCTAACGGGTTTTTCCTTATAAAGAATTCCCGGAATCAGCGTGGCAGAGGTAATGACATTCGCAGCAAAGCGCGGCCATGATTTGATTGGTTTAACGGTTTGCTGTTTAGTGAAACGTATACCCAGTGCGGATGCAATGCCCATAGAATCGGCGATTGCTTTTAATCCAAAGTTGATACGAGAGCCATTATTGATGATAACTGCCGGTGTCTTTTGACGAATCCAGTCCGTCATCTGATCCCAACCGTTAGTTGGCTTATTTACATTTGTTGTCGCTGGCAAAATTTTGTGCCCAGCCTCTTTCTCTGCAGCAGTAATGTCTGCAACAGCTGCCGATTCCGCCATGTCTTCTTCGTGCTTCATACCACCTTACACTGACATAGAATTGTGACAGCCATATGACAAAACCTTAAGAAAACGCCGTTTTTTGAAAAATTTTCCGGCATGATCGAGTGCTAGCAGAAAGCAATCGCCCTGTGTGTGACGGTTTCGTGAAGATTACACCGCGTAGCGCGGAAAACTCATTGCAATATCAATATATAAGCATTTTGGCGCACAGGCATTAACCTGCGCTTCTCACCATCGTCAATCTACTTGAAATATCGGCTATTTCCGCCGCGCGCGGCGCACATAAACCGCGACAGTGAGGAGAATAAACACCCCAATCCCCACCTTAATCCACGGCATATAGAGGAGCAGCAACTCCTGATTCGCGCCGATGAAATAACCCAGCGTCAGTAAAATACCCATCCACAGCGCCCCGCCGAGGCCGGTCCACAGTAGAAAGCTACGCTTATTCATCTCCGCCAGCCCCGCCGGAAAGGAAATATAATGCCGAATGCCCGGAATCAGCCGCCCGAGGAAGGTCGAAATCGCGCCATGCTTGACGAAAAACCGCTCCAGCTTCTCAAGCTTCGTGGTATTGAAATGCACATATTTCCCATAGCGCACGAGGAACCCACGGCCCAGCTTTTCCGCCAACCAGTAATTAAAATACGCGCCGCCGATCGTGCCGAGCACACTCGCCGGAAATACCAGCCAGGCCGACATTTTCCCCTGATGGATGAGATACCCCGCCGGAATCATCACCACCTCGGAAGGCAGCGGCACAAAAGTCGATTCCACAAACGTCATGATGAAAATGCCCAGCACACCAAGCTGCTCGACCGTGACTACCAGCCACTGCGCCACCGCCTCGAACCATGCTACCAAATCCGCCACCGCAATCCTCACGATCATGAATGCGGGCGACCATACGCAGCATCCGCTGCCAAGCCAAGCGGTTTGCGATAGATTACGGCAAATTCATACAGTTAAGATCAAACGGCGCACATTGGGCGCTGGCATTGACCAGCATGAGAACCATCGTCGCCATGGCCACCGCAAAAAGCGTCAATGCCATCGTAAGCCAATGGTGATAGCTGAGATTCATAAGCCCCTCCTCTAATTGCAGCGTCACGCTAGCCGAGGGGTAAAAGCAAGCCTTGATCCTGATCAATTCGCCCAGCGAAATTCAATCGGCATCGCCACATCCGGGTGCAAACTCGCATGCACCGGGCAGGTCAGCGCCGCTTGCTCCAGCGCCGCCCGATGCTCATCGGCAAGCGCCATGGGGAAGGTAATCACCACGGATAAGCTGCTGATGCGGCGTTTCGGTTGCACCACCATCGCCTTATTCACCACCGCCGTCGTGCCCGTAATATCAATCTTCAGCTTGCGCGCGGTGATGCCCATCACGGTCAGAATGCAATTGGCGAGCGCCGTCGCCACCAAATCCGTCGGCGAAAAACTCTCCGCCTTGCCCTGATTATCCGCCGGCGCATCCGTAATCAGCACCGTACCGGAGGGCATATGGGTCGAGGCGCAGCGCAGCTCACCCTGATAAACGCTATGAATTTCAACCATGTTACACTCCCTCTCGCGCCTGATGCATAGCCATGAATTTCAGCCAAAGCAAGGGTTGACCTTGCCCCCCTTCACCACTAGGTTGCGCCGCCTTCAACCCCAGCCTTGATTTGCCATGCTCAGTATTTCCGATCTCACCTACCGCGTCGGCGGCCGTACCTTGCTCGAGAAAGCCTCGCTTTCCATCGGTGCCGGTCAGCGCGTGGGGCTGGTGGGGCCAAACGGCGTCGGCACCCGGGCCCGCAGCTCCGAAAATAGCCGATCG
>JBEHYI010000185.1:0-3658 GCA_048498255.1 Pseudomonadota bacterium
TTTGAGCGCGGGGGCGGCTTCGGCCGGGAGTTTATCCAGCATATCGTTGATGTAGAGTGTGAAGCCTACCGCGGGCTCGCCGGTGCCGGTGGTGTAGCAACCGCCGCGGCCGACTTCGATGCCCGCTTGGTTCCAGAACATGGCGTAGCCGACGCCGACATAATAGCCGTAGCCGGAGAGGTCGAGCAGGTCGATGGTGATGGCGGCCTCGACTTTGTGGGCGGTGAGTGCGGCGACCAATTCGCTGAGGGTGGCGGTGGCGACAGTGACGGCAGGGTGCGCGACCGCTTGCAGTTTGTTGAGGGCGAGGGCGGCGGGCCCTGCGGTTTCGAGCAGCTCGGCGATGAGGTTCGCGTTGAGGCGCTTTAGTTGCGCGATGTCTTTCAGGCGTACGGCCTCGCGGATGCGGGCGGCGTGGTCGTCCGTTTCTTTCGCCAGCAGCGATTCGAGCACGGCGGGGAAATGCAGATCGATGGTGAGGCCGCGAACGCCGCTGGTTTCGAGCGCGTGGGCGGCGATGGCGAGGACCTCGGCGACGGAACTGGCTTCAAGATCACCAAAACGTTCGATGCCGATTTGCGTATGTTGGCGACGGGTGCGCAGGGCTTCCGGCGCGGTGCGCAGCGTGTAACCGGCGTAGCAGAGGCGTAGCGGGCGCGGCATGTTCGCGAGTGCGGCGCCAGCGATGCGGGCGACCTGGCCGGTCATATCCGCGCGCAGGGCAAGGGTTTCGGGCGCGAGTGGGTCCGGCATTTTGAAGACGTGGTGGCTCGTCGCTTCGCCCTGACCGGCGAGCATGCTCGAGGCATATTCGGCCATCGGCGGAATGACCGGCTGGTAGCCGAATGCGGTGAAGTTTTTCAGGAAATGGTGGAGCAGGCGAAACTCCCCGGCTGCGAGCGGTGGCAGCACATCCATCAGGCCGGAGGGGAGGAGGGTTGGTGTGGTCATCAGCTAGGTCTTGTCCTCGTCGCAGTAAAGCACGCCGGCGACGGAGTAGTCGTGGTGGGCCATGTCGGAGAGAATGACGCGGACTTTCTCGGGCTTGCTGCCGAGCACGTCGCACACGGTTTCGGTGATGCGCTTGGCGAGGAGGCGCTTTTTCTCGATGTCGCGGCCTTCAAGCATGTGGATTTGGACGATGGGCATAACGGGCCTCGTGAGTGGTAATGGTGAGTAGTGAGTAGCAGGTTGGGCGCAAGTGTAAAGGCTAACAGCTTATTTCTTGAAGATGAAAAAGGCGGCGAGGACAAGAAAGCAAAAGCCGATCAGCTGGTTCATGCGGATGGATTCACCGAGATAGAGGGTTGAGAAAACGGCGAAGACGACGAGGGTGATGATCTCCTGAATGGCTTTGAGCTGCGCGGGGTTGAAATAGCCGCTGCCGTAACGGTTGGCGGGGACCTGGAAGCAATATTCGAGAAAGGCAATGCCCCAGCTGACCAGGATGACGAGCATCAGCGGTGATTCCTTGAACTTCAGATGTCCATACCAGGCGAAGGTCATGAAGATGTTGGAAATCAGCAGCAGGCCGATGGTGAAGAGGGGAATGGGGATGAGGTTCATACGCAGTGCTCCAGCAAAAAAAATCCCACCATCCATAAAGGATGGTGGGTTTGCGAGACAGAATAAAATGGAATTTATGCGGCGCGGATCATGCGCAGGAACTGATCGACTTTTTCGCTGAGCAATTCGGATTGAGAACTAAGGGCTTTCGCGGAATCCAGCACTTTGCGCGAGGAAATGCCGGTTTCATCCGCACCTTTTTCCACCGAAACAATATCGCGTGAGATTTCATTCGTGCCCGATGCAGTGTGAGTGATGTTACGTGAGATTTCATTGGTGGCGGCAGATTGTTCCTCGACTGCGGCGGCAACACCGGCAGTGGAGGCGCTGATTTCGCCGATGATGCCAATGATGGAACCGACGGATTGCACGGCCTCCTGCGTAGCCTCCTGCATGGATTGCACTTGCTGGACGATTTCTTCCGTCGCTTTGGCGGTTTGGTTAGCGAGGTTTTTTACCTCGGAGGCCACGACCGCGAAGCCTCGGCCTGCCTCGCCTGCGCGGGCAGACTCAATGGTGGCGTTGAGCGCGAGTAGGTTAATTTGGCTCGCGATATTGGTGATGAATTGGATGACCTCACCCACGCGGCCGGATTTTTCAACGAGTAACTGCATGGTGCTGTTGATGCTATCTGCCTGTTGGCTGGCCTGGATTGCAACAGAGCTAGATTTTTGCACTTGGGCACTGATTTCACCGATGGCGGCGGTGAGTTCCTCAGCTGCGGCTGCAACTTGGGTTGCGGTTTGCGCAGCGATAGTGGCTGCAGATGCAACACTTGCCGAGGTTGTTTTCGTTTCACCCGCGAGGCTGGTAAGACGCTCCGCATTGCTACGCATTTGGTTGGCGGAGGCGGAAACTTCCGTGACCACGGTTTTGACGCTCGATTCGAACTCGTTCGCCATTTTGTTCATGGATTGATGCTTCTGTTTTTCGGTTTCGGCCTTTTGCATTTCCTGCTGCTGACGCATATGCTCGGTCTGGATGATGTTCTCCTTGAACACGAGCACGGCGCGGGCCATTTCGCCAGTTTCGTCCTTATTATCGGTGGAGGGGATATCGATGGTGGTGTCGCCATCCGCCAGGATTTTCATGGTTTTGGTCATGCCCTTGATAGGATTGACGATGCTGGCGGAGACCATGAAGAACATGCCAAAAGCGATGAGGACGATAAGGCCGGAGAGGCCCATAACTATGAGGCGTTGCTCTTTGAGGTTTGATACGCGCAGATGAATCATTTTCTGCAGCTCGGTCATGGCGCTTTCGGCAAAGGCACTGGTGTTATCGTGCAATTCATCGATGTTGCGGACGTAAGTATCCGGCTGCATTTCGCCACCTTTGGTGAGGTGGTAAACCATGGCGACTGCTTTTTTGCCGACTTCATCGTAAGTTGTGAGGCTTTTGGTGATGTTGGTTTGTAGTGACTCGTTGGTGCCATTGAAGTTGGCGTCCTCGTGCAGAGCGGTGGTGAAGCTGGCATGAATGTGGGGTAGGTAGTTGGTTTCGACCGAGACGGCGATGTTGTTGATTTTCTGCGCACCGTCGCTACCTAGTTTTCCGCCATTGGCGACGAGGTCGGCGTAGCCTTGCTTCTCGAGGTCATCCAGCGTTTGGATGAGGAGTGGGAAGACGTTGAAGGTGGCATCGACAATGTAATAGGTGTCAAGGTCGCCATCGAGGATGAGGTTCGAGGTGTCGCCAACATGGGCGATCATGGCGAGGAGATTCTCCATGATGGATTTGTAGGCTTCCTTAGAATAGGTGGGGGCGGATTTCACCGCCTCCCACTGTTTTTTGAGGTTGTCGACGGTGAGTTGTTCGGAGCGGCCGTGGCGTTTCAGGCCGGCGGAGTCGAAATCGAGATCGTCGGTGTAAAGGTTGTTGAGTTCGACTAATTTCGCCATGTTTTTGTCGATCTCGGCAGTGGATTCGGTGAGGGCTTGATCGATAGAACTGTCATCCGCTTGTTTTTGGATCAGCGACATTTGATGTTCGGAGAAGAGGTTGAGGAGCGCAAGCATGGGCGCGGTCATCTGTGCGCCTTGTTCCTCATGGACGGAGAAGTCGATGCTTTCTTGTAGCTTTGCATTGAGCT
>JBEHYI010000186.1:0-3655 GCA_048498255.1 Pseudomonadota bacterium
AGTTTTTGTGGGATTGAAGTCCATCCTGCTCAAGCCTGGAAATTGATCTCGCGCCCATGGTGCGCAGCACGGCGATGTCGCGGCGTTTTTCCTTCACCAGCATGACAAGGCTCGAGATGATGTTGAACGCGGCGACGAGGATGATGAGCGCGAGGATGATGACCATGACGTTGCGTTGTACTTTCAGCGCCGCGAACACGCTGGCGTTGGTTTGCTGCCAATCATACACGCGGGCGGTCATGCCCAATTTTTGGCGCAATTCGCTGGCGATGGTACTGGCTGCATTCACATCCTGTAGCATGACTTCGAGGTTGCTAATGGCGTTTTTTGCGCAGGATTTTGTCGTATGTTCACCCCCCACCGAATCGCTATAGGAGCGATTCGACTCCCCCTCAGGGGGGGAGTTGGGAGCTTGTGGCTCCGCTTGCGTACAATCACTCGCTTGTGTCAGGAGGAAATAATTCTGCGCCTCTGTGAAGGGCATAATCACGAGGCCGGAATCGAATTCATGCATGCCGAGCTTGATGGTGGCGACGACAGGATAGGCCTTCATGCGCGGGATGAACCCGGCGATGGTGGCGCGGCCTTGCGGGGAGATGAGCGTGATGGAATCCCCCACCTCGACGCCGAGATTCTGCGCCAGGCGTTCGCCGAGCACCACGCCGGTTTCGTCGCGGATGCCATCCAGCGAACCGGCGGTGACGTGGCTGGTGATGAGTTCGCGTTTGCTCAAATCGCCCCAAGGTTCGGCCAGCACTTGCGCACCGATGGCACGGCCTTGGTTCGTCACCATCACCTGCCCGGTCACTTTCGGGGTGACGCTGATGACGCCGGGCATTTGGCGGATTGCCTCGGCTGCGGGCTCATAGTCGCTAAACGCGCGGGCCTGGCTGTAGATGGTGATGTGACCGTCGAGGCCGATGAATTGCGTCGTCATTTCCTCGCGCACGCCGTTCATGAGCGAGGTGACGAGGATGAGCGTTGCGACACCGAGCGTAATGCCGATGATGGCGAACCAGGTGGTGAGTGAGATGAAGCCGCGGCGCGCGCGGAGGTAACGGCGGGCGAGCATGCGTTCGACTGGGGTGAGGATCATGGCGCACCTCCCCAGATACTTGTCATTCCCGAGTTAGCTTTGCCCAAAAACTTCTTCAGTTTTTGGCTGCAAAGCTTCATCGGGAATCCATCGCTTAAACTGGATTCCCGATGAAGCGCCGTTACCAAATTCTGAAGGAGAATTTGGACGGCACTAACTCGGGAATGACAAATTGTGGGTTTTGGAAGCACTAGGCAGCCACCTTCGCTTTATAATTTTCCACCACCTTCGCCACCGCCTCCGCAAGCGGTAGCTCAAACTTCTCACCCGTGCGGCGGTATTTCACTTCAATGGTGCCGGCCGCGGCGCCTTTCGGGCCGATGGTGAGCTGCCAGGGGAGACCGATGAGATCGGCCGAGGCGAATTTTTCGCCGCCGCGTTTGTCGGTGTCATCGTAAAGCGGCGTGAGGCCTGCTTGGTTGAGTGTGGTGTAGAGCTGTTCGCACAACCCGTCGCACGCCGCATCGCCCGCGCGGAGGTTCAAGATCGCCGCATCGAACGGGGCGACGGCTTCGGGCCAGATGATGCCGTTGGCATCGTGGTTCGCTTCGATGATGGCACCGATGAGGCGGGAGACGCCGAGGCCGTAGCAGCCCATTTCCGGGGTAATTTCGCCCTCGGGCCCGGTGACGGTGACGCCCATCGCTTTCGAATATTTATTGCCGAGGAAGAAGACCTGGCCAACTTCGATGCCGCGCGCGGTGCGCAGTTGCTCGAGCGGCAGCGGGCAGTTGGCGGGGACGTGCAGCTCATCCGCCGCGGAATACAGCGCACGGCGCTCTTCGCTACTGAGTTTTAGCTTACCGCTGCGCACGTCATCCAGCTTCGCGTCGTAATAAATCGCGCTTTCGCCGGTTTCGGCGACGACGTGGAATTCGTGGGAAAGATCGCCGCCGATGGCGCCGGTATCGGCTTTCACGGCGACCGCCATCAGCCCCATACGGGTGAAGATACGGTCGTAAGCGTCATACATTTTGGCATATTCTTTCTTCGCGTCCTCGATATCGGTGTGGAAGCTATACGCGTCCTTCATCAGGAATTCGCGGCCGCGCATGACGCCGAAACGCGGGCGCACTTCGTCGCGGAACTTCCATTGAATTTGGTAGAGATTCACCGGCAGCTGCTTGTAGCTTTTGATGTAGCCACGGAAGACATCCGTGATCATTTCCTCATTCGTCGGGCTGTAGAGCAGCTCGCGGTCAGCGCGGTCGGTGAAGCGCAGCATTTCTTTGCCGAGCGCGTCGTAGCGGCCGGATTCTTTCCAGAGATCGGTCGGTTGGAGCGTGGGCATCAGCAGCGGCACGCAGCCTGCTTTTTGCAGCTCATCGTTGATGATGGTTTGGAGAATGTTCAGCACGCGCAGGCCAAGCGGCAGCCAGGTGTAAAGCCCCGCCGCTTGCTGGCGAATCATGCCCGCGCGCAGCATGGTGCGGTGGGAAACGATTTGGGCTTCTTTCGGGTCTTCTTTCAGAAGTGGCAGAAAATACTGGCTGAGGCGCATTGGAACTCCATCGAATTAAGGGAGCTCACTATGGCGCAAGTGCAGGGAATTGCAACGGTTCGCGCAGGGTTATTCGCGGTTAATTCTGCCAGGGTAACTTGGCGAGTTTGGCGGCCTTGCCCGCGCGTGTGACGGCATGCCGCCCCGCTTGCCAGCTGGTGGGAGAATTCCAGCCGCGCGCATCCATGCAGGGGGCGATGATGCGCATGCGCAAGCTATCCACCTGCGCGTTGTGCTGGTAATCCGGCTCGACGCGGATCATCGTGCCGCTATACCACTCGCCGCGCGGGCCGTAGCCGCCCATGATGTGCTCGTAATGGCCGTAATCGTAGAGGGTTGGCGGGTAAGTGCCGTCGGCCTCGAGGCTACAAACACTCATATCATTGCCAAAAAGCGCCTCTTGCTCATGGTAATAGCTGATGCATTTGCCATATTCCGCCGTACCTTCGACGCCAAAACCGCGGCAATAATCGACATCGCCCGGGGTGCAGGCGGCTAGGAGAGCGAGCGCCAAAACGGCCAAAGCGCTAACAGCTATTGACTTATTTTTTCTCATTACAATCTCCTGAATATAAATCATTATTTAAAATTGACTTGCCGTTCAGCAAAGTTTCACCATCCTTCTTCACCGTGATTTTTCCAACGTTAATATCGCTCTCGGAAAGGTCGATATTGCGGCCATTGATGGAGGTAGGCGTGCGTTTGGTGGCGCTCGCATTGTTGTTCGCGGCGTTTTGCGCGGCAGCAGCCTGCGCTTTGCGGTCGATGTAGTTTTGGCTCGGGATGTTGAGGGGGATTTCAAGATTTTCGGTATCGACCAGTTTTTGTGCGCCGTTGAGATCGACGGGTTTCACCTGTTTGCCGCCCGTTCCCGCGCCGTCTTTCACCGCTACATCCTCCGCCGGGATGTATTTCGCCGTTTTTTGGCAACCGCTACCGGCGTGGTAAAGGGTTGTATCGCCCTTTTGCTCCACACTCGGCTTGGCCTCATGCACACCGCTGCTGGCGTGGTAGATGGAATCCTCGGCGAAAGCGCTGGTGCTGAGCAGGTAGATGAG
>JBEHYI010000187.1:0-3561 GCA_048498255.1 Pseudomonadota bacterium
CCTGCTTGTGTTGCAGCCTCGACGGGAATTTCCGTGCTGTCAGCTACTCCACCTTCTGCATGGCCTGCTTCGCCATGTTCCTCTTTAGCGGCGGCTTCGGTGGCTTTTTCCGATGTGCCGGAGAATCCGTAATAGCCGCCGATCAGCGCAATGATTACGACGATGACGAGAATAAGTTTCTTACTCATGAGGCTGCTCCTGTGAATTTTTGTCTGCCATATGCACCCCCGTCAGGCGCTCCACTTCGGCTCGGCTGGTGTGATAGGTTTTGAGAGTGGCGAGATATTGCTCGCGCGTGTCGAACAGCGTGCGTTGTGCATCCAACACTTCGAGATACGGAAACTTGCCGACCCCGTAGCCTTCACGCGATAGCCGGAATGCTTTTTCTGCCGATGGCAGGATTTTATCCCGCAGCGCCACCGCCTGCTGGTAGGAGGTTTCCATCTCGGATTTCTGCTTCACCAGATTGGTATTGAGTGAAAGCGCCGATGTATCCTTATCGAACTCGGTTTTCGACAGCTCCTGCCGCGCGCGTTCGATATTGCCGCGATTGGCATTGAAGATGGGAATGGGAAAGGAAATACCCGCCACGAATGCCTTATCACCCGTATCGCGGAAATCACGAATACCCGCCGAAATCGTTGGGTCAGGAATGGCATTGGCCTTTTCCAAATCCAGCGCCGCTTTGCTTTTCAGCAGCTCGTTATCATAACGGGCGATGTCGGGATTCTTTTTGAGGTTTTCGCTCGTCACCACCGGCGGCGCGATCTCGAAGAAATCCGAACTATCTAGGATGAAGGTTTCATCGCCACCCCATAACGCAGCTAATGCTTTCTTCGCCGCCACCAGCTGACGTTTTGCTTGCTCCACGCCGATTTCGCTGGAGGCGAACGTCACCTCGGCTTTGCTTTGCTGAATCAGCGGTTCGCGCGCGGCACCCACGCGCAGCTTCACCGCTTTCAGCATCGCCGTGGCACGTTCGCGCTCATCCTCGGCAATTTTGATTTGCTCCTGCGCGGCGACCGCATCCGTGTAAGCCAACTCTACATCGCGGATTAGGTCGAGCCGTGCCGCTTCCTGGTCGAACTGCGCTAGCGTTATGCCTTGATCGGCAATGCCTGCGCGCGCCGACCGCTTGCCACCGATCTCGATCAGCTGACTCACGCCCACCGTGGTTTCAGCGGAATCAAATCCCTTCATGCTGTTCTTACCGCCGAAATTCTCCATCTCGACACCAATGCCGGGATTTGCCCACGCATCCGCTTGGCTGCGCGCGCCTTTGCTGGCGAGGTAGGATGCCTGCGACGATTTCAGCCGGGGCGAGTTGGCAATGGCACGATCAATCGCGTGCTGCAGCGAGAGCGCACCGCTGATTTTTGCCGGTGGCGTTGGTTTAGCCTCAGCAGGTTCTTCCGCTGCGGGTGGTGTTGTTTCTGCCGCTACATCTAACGCAAACGCAGGTGCACTGGTCAAGATCGTGGCGCATAAGAGCCACGCGAGGGATTTGGATTTCATGGGGTACACACATCAATTGATTGAACAAAAAATATGCGTGTCACATGCACAAAGGCGCAATTACGCCTGCATGCCGCAACATCGCGTCAAACAATTATGCGTGTAGGGGTGGCTCCGATGGCGGGCCGACAGAAAGCGAGGTCAGCTTATCGACCTCGGTAGCAATAACCAGCGTAGAAGATTCACGGATAGGTTCAGCTATTTTGGCAGCAGTGCGATCTGCAATGCTGTGTGAGCAGCCTGCGCAATGCGCGCATTGTTGGGCGACCTCTTTCGATTGCTTGCTCTCGCCCGAAACCGCTTTTTTGACGTTCGATAGTTCGACCGTCTTTCCAGCTTCATCTGCACAAACCAAACCCGCTGCATGCGCGATAGGCGCGGCAAGCAAAGAGAGAGCCATAAACAGGCATATGATAGTTTGTTTCATGCGCTGCACCATATACTCGGTTGCGGTTAAGTTTCAATCGAATTTGATTTTCTGAGGGAATGAGCCACTTTCCGCATGCTATTTACTCACCCGTAAACTGCGCCCGGTGTAAATAAAATACACCACGGGAATCACAATGAGCGTTAGCAGCGTAGTCGTTACCATGCCCCCAACCATCGGCAGCGCGATACGACGCATCACATCGGAGCCGAAGCCTTCGGTGAAGAAGATAGGCAGCAACCCGGCGATGATCACCGATACCGTCATCAGCTTAGGCCGCACGCGTAGCACCGCCCCATGCATCACCGCATCAAAAAGCTGCTGCCGGTTTTGCGGCGGATGCGCGCGCACTTGCTGGTCGAGATAGATCAGCATAATCACCGCTGTTTCCACCGCGATTCCTGCCAGTGCGATAAAGCCGACCGCGACCGCGACCGAAAAATTGTAATGGGCAAGATAAAGCGTCCATACTCCACCGGCCAAGCCGAAAGGTAGCGAGAGCATCACCATCAGCGTGCGGTCGAGCCTGCCGAAATGCAGCAGGAGCAGCACGAAGATGATGGCGATGGTGGTGGGGATGGCAACATTAAGTCGTGCGCGTGCTTCAAGCATCTGCTCGAACTGACCCGACCAGCCGATAGAATAGCCGGGTGGTAGTTTCACCTTTTCCGCGACGATCTTCTGCGCTTCCTTCACATAACCACCAATGTCGCGGCCAGCGATATCGACGAATACCCACCCATTTAGGCGAGCATTTTCGGAAACGATCATCTGTGGGCCGGGGGCGAGTTTAATATCGGCCAGCTCGCCGAGCGGAATCTGCGCGCCATCGGGTGCCGCTACTAAGATGGTGCTGACATCCTCGATGGATTCCCGGTATGGCCGGTCATAACGCAGCGTGATGCCGTACCGCTCGCGGCCCTGTACGGATTCCGCCAAGCGCATGCCACCAAGGGCCGTGGCGATAACTTCCTGCACTGCGCCGAGGTCGATACCGTAACGGGCGATCACATCGCGTTTCGGCTCGATCTCAAGGTATTTTGCGCCCACCACACGATCCGCGAAGGCCGAGCGCGTGCCGGAAATATCCTTCACCGCTTGCTCGACTTGCACGCCGATATCGCCGATGACGTTCAAATCTGCCCCGGAAATCTTCACGCCCACCGGCGTGCGGATGCCGGTCGTCACCATGTCGAGACGAATTTTGATGGGGTAGCCCCAGCTATTCACCAGCCCCGGCATTTGCGTGGCTTCGTTCATCTCCTTGATGAGTTTCTCCGTAGTCATACCCGGTCGCCACTCGCTGCGGGGTTTCAGTTTCACCCATGTTTCGATCATCGAGATTGGCGCAGGATCGGTTGCGGTTTCCGCTTGTCCTGCCTTACCAAAGACCAGCTCCACCTCTGGCGTTTGTTTGATCGCACGATTGGTGACTTGCAGGATTTCCTTCACCTTGGTGATGGAAACTCCCGGCAATGTTGTCGGCATATAAAGCAGATCGCCTTCATACAGCGCGGGCATGAATTCGCTGCCGGTGCGCATGATCGGTAGGGCCATACTGAGAAGCAGCACGCCAGCCAACCCAATCGTCAGCCATTTCGCGCGCAGTGCCAATGCCA
>JBEHYI010000188.1:0-3558 GCA_048498255.1 Pseudomonadota bacterium
GACTCCCCCTCAGGGGGGGAGTTAGGGAGCCCAGTGGCGGCACCACCCAGCAACTCCACCAGCGCATCATACACCAGCTTGATGACCATGTTCGCGGGTGAAATGCTTTGCACAATCTCCGCGCCGACGATCTTCGTTTTCAAATCTGCAATGAATTGCCGCGCCACCGGCAACGCCACATCCGCCTCGAGCAGTGCGACGCGCACTTCACGCAAGGCGGCATCCACATCCTCCTCGCTCAACCGCCCCTTGCGGCGCAGCTTATCGAGGGATTCCGTGAGGCGTTTGGATAGGTTTTCGAACATATATTTTCTCTCGTTACGCGTGGCTAACGCGGCGCATAACCGGTGCCAATCAGGGTAGCCCAAAGGCTACAGGCGGCTGATATAAGCCGCGCAAAGCCCCAGCGCAAGCCGTTTACCGCAATTGTGACGGTTTGATGAAGTTTTTCCGCGTGAATTGAGGAAATTGGCCAAATTTGGTAGAATGAACTGTTTCGTATCGTCTTGCTCTTAGGGAATTTCTTCCTCTGGGTGAGCCGATTTTAGTTTTAGGAAGGAAAGAAAATGACGGACATTCCCGTCACGGTTCACAGTAGCTTCGAGAAATTGCTTGGCATGAGCCAAGTGATTTACGAAGCCCTGGAACGGCAATACGTCGTAAGCGTATTCAACGCCGCCAAACTCGCGTTGCGTAAAATCAATATGCCGCTAGAGGGCGCTGCCCTCTATTTACGGTGTATTGATGGCGCACTTCACGTGCACCTGCAGATCGCCGATATGCCGCAAATTCAGCTCAAGGAGCGCGCTGAAATTGCGGCAACGGTAACCACGAGGGCCATTAAACAGGACCTCGCCAAACTTGGCATCGATCTGGGCGACTTTAATGCCTGGATTGTGCTGCCGAAGAAGGACGCCACAAACCCTGACATCGGTCAGGATTCCATGGCGATTGGCATCCAGGGCTATGAACCGAGGGCTGACGCCATTGCTGCTTAATCAGCCGAACCCGAATGCAAAAGCATCGGGCCTAACAGAAACTGGAACCCTCAGCTAAATGCGGGGGTTCATAAGCCAGCGTTCGCGCTGGTATAAGGACCGGAAAGGGTCTGAATGTTTGATTTACTGAAAATGGGCTGGGACTTCTCAATCCTTGTGTTTGTTGGGTCCATTCTTGTGTTGCTAACGATGCTGGTCATCCCATGGCGACGTAAGGGGGCAATCAGGCGAATATTGCGGCGGAAACGTCTCTATATCGTCTGGATCGTGGTACTCGTCAGCGGGCTCATGGTCATTTTTCTTGGGGTGGCGAACATCGTTTCGTCGCTTCAAAAATCTCGAGGGATGCAGCCGCATTCCTCTCACCCGACATCGGCGCTTATGGCGTCGGTGTTTTGATTCTCTGAGAAAGGAGATCAGATGGAAAAACTGACAGGCTGGATCACGCCAACCAATGCAGGATTTGTTGCCCTCATTGGCCTTATGGTGGGGGTGGTCGCCTTCATAGCATCGTTGGAGTACAAAAAAGGCGTACTCCACTGGACAGCGATGGCCGTTTTCATCGTTGCCGGCCTCGTAGGTTTTAGGGCTGCAGCGATGTTTGTGGACGGATTCCTTTACCGCGTCAGCGGTGGGAGCCCAAACGTCTCAACAGCCCTTCAATTGGCTGTTGTCTGTGCGATCATCACCATCCTTCTATTGATCAGGGCTTGCTATCCGCCAAGATCATGGGGGAAGGCCGCATGGGCGATTATCCCGCTGGCACTTTTTGTGGCGCTGGCGATATGGGCATAATGATCCACGCCTTGCACTGCGAAGTGTAACGGCTCAAACCGACAACTAACTTCCCCCCGCCGCAAGGCGCGGGGGATTTTTTTATTTACAGCCCCCAAATCACGGATTGTGATGATTTTCGGATTATCCTATGCTATGCGGCCTCAACGACAGGTAAAACATGACCAAAGCCGCCGAATCCAAAACCGACATTTCCGCGCTTAGCTTCGAAGCTGCGATGAAAGAGCTTGAGACGATCGTGCGCGCGCTCGAATCCGGCAGCAGCGACCTCGACAAGGCGATTGCCGATTACCAGCGCGGCAACGCGCTCAAAACCCATTGTTTAGCCAAGCTGAACGAGGCCAAGCTCAAGGTCGAACAAATTCAGGTAAAGGCCGATGGCACCCTCACCACCACCGATTTCCCTCACGAATAAAGGACCCCCATGCAAAACGCGCTGCAAGATTCCCTCTCCGAAACCTCGACCATGCTCGACCGCGTGATGGCGGAGCTGCTGCCCAGCAACCTGCTGCTCAACACGCGCGTGATTTCGCTGCATAGCCGCGAGGAGGAGGCGACGACGACCGCTGCGCCTGAGGGTGAGGCGAAGGTGATCGAGGCGATGCGCTATTCTGCGCTCGCGGGCGGTAAGCGCCTGCGCCCGTTCCTCACGGTGGAATCGGCGAAATTATTCGGCGTGAACCCGGATGCGGCGCTGCTGACGGCGGCCGCGATCGAATTCGTGCACACCTACTCGCTGGTGCATGACGATTTGCCCGCGATGGATAACGACGATTTCCGCCGCGGCAAGCCGAGCTGCCACAAGCAATTCGGCGAAGCAGCGGCGATTCTGGCGGGGGATGCGCTGCTCACCTACGCGTTCGAAGTGCTCGCCAACCCGCGCGTGCATGCGGATGCGAATGTGCGCTGCGAGCTGATCCGCTCGGTGGCGCGGGCATCCGGCGTGCGCGGCATGGTCGGCGGGCAGATGATGGATCTCGACGCCGAACATCAAAATTTGAGCATCGATGAGGTGATTCGCCTGCAGCGCCTGAAAACCGGTGAGCTGTTCGCGGTGAGCTGTGAAGCGGGGGCCATCCTCGGCAAAGCGCCGGAAACCATGCGTGCGCGCCTGCAGCGTTACGCGCATGATATGGGCCTCGCGTTCCAAATCACGGATGATTTGTTGGATGTGGAAGGCACCCGCACCGAAACCGGCAAGGGCGTGAAGAAGGACGCCGCGGCGGGCAAGGCAACGCTCGTTTCCACCCTCGGCCTCGAGCGCGCGAAGGAGCAAGCGCAAACCCTGGCGCAGCAGGCGATTGAGCATCTCAGCGCCTTCGATGGCCGCGCGGATAAACTCCGCGCGCTGGCGAAGTTCGTGGTGACGCGGAAGAATTAACAAAACGTCATTCCAACGAAAGTTGGAATCCACCTTTTTTAAGATGGATTCCAGCTCGCGCTGCGCTTGGCTGGAATGACGGTTATTTATGGCTAAACAACGCCTCGATCTTCTCCTCGTTGCCCAAGGCCTCGCCGAGTCGCGCACTAAAGCGCAGGCGCTGATTATGGCGGGGTTGGTCTATCACGGCGAGCAGAAGCTCGATAAAGCGGGCGCCGAATTTCCCGAAGAGATTGAACTGAATGTGCGCGGGAAAGAGCATCCGTGGGTGAGCCGCGGCGGCATGAAACTCGCACATGCGCTGGAGCATTTCAGCATCGATGTGAACGGGCTCACCGCCATCGATGTCGGTGCCTCGACCGGTGGCTTCACCGATGTGCTGCT
>JBEHYI010000189.1:0-3555 GCA_048498255.1 Pseudomonadota bacterium
GCCACATGCAATTCCTTCAGCGCGCGGTTATCGGCCCCCGGCAGCGCATAAAACATCCACCAGCGATTTTCGTGATACACCACACTCGCATCAATCGCCGGCACATCGAGCAACGTCGTGACCGGCTTCCATTGGTCGGGAAATTGCACAGCCTCATACAGCGTCAATTTGCCGCTGCGATACCCTTCCGGCAGCATGTAAATCTTCCCCTGATCGCGCAGCAAGGTGGGGTAGGAGAGGTGGAATTTCTCACGCAGCGCCACGCCCTGCGACAGAAAATTCAGCGCGAGATCGTAGCAATAATAATGGATCTCGCCGCGCTTCACGCGGTAGTCATAGGCCTCGGCGAACACCCAGAGTTTCCCATCTTCCAGGATGCAAAACGGGTCTGCAATGAAGCGAAAATCCCCCGCATCCGGCAGCCAGGTGATATCGGCCTGCTGCAGCGCCTCAGCATTCGCCATATCCGCCACCGCGCGGCGCACAATGCCCACATGCCACAAATCGGTTTCAGGTTTTTTGAACATGCGCATTTTTCCAATGTTACAAAGCTTCTAACATCGCACCGCGAACGATCAACCATTTCCAGTGCGGTGAATTGGTAACGCTTCCCCACCAACTGGCGCGATTTAAATAATTTACGTGCAGATCCCTTGCGAATCGGTGTAAAAGGGCCGTATAACAGCCAAAAAAGGAACGCCACCCAGGCTGTCATTAAGGATATTCATGCGTCGCCATTTCCGTTACTTGCTGCTTTCCGCCGCCTGTATGACCCCAGCTTTCGCCGCCCATGCTGGCAGTTTCGAGGATGCGCTCGCTGCGGCCTACACCAACAACCCGCAAATCAAGGCCCAGCGCCAACGGCTCGAAACGGTGGATGAGGGCGTGTCGCAAGCCGTCTCGGGCTTTCGCCCCACCATCGGCGGTAGTTTCGCCGCCGCGCGCCAACGGTCCAACTTCGCCAATACCGGCGATATTGAAAGTAATGCCACCACCAAGGCGCTACGCGTCGAGCAGCCGATCTTCCGCGGCGGCGGAACCTGGTCCTCCTACGAAAGTGCGCTGCAACGCGTCAAATCCGGGCAATATGATCTCTCCGCGGTCGAGCAGCGCGTGCTGCTGGATGGTGTGAGCGCCTATATGAATGTCGTCGCGACCAGCGCCATCCTCGACCTCTCGCGCAAAAATGCCGACGTGCTCGAGGAACAACTCAAAGCCGCCAACACCCGCTTCCAGGTAGGCGAGGTAACCCGCACCGATGTCGCACAATCCGAAGCCCGTCTGTCGGATGCGAAATCCCGCGTCATCAACGCCGAAGGCGCGTTGCTCGGTGCCATGGCAACCTACGAACGCGTCATGGGCGTGCGGCCGGAAGGCACGCTGAACGTACCGGAAAAACTGCCGGAATTGCCCGCCACGCTTGAGGATGCACTCGCCGCCGCGCGTGACGCCAACCCGCAATTGCTCTCGGCACTGCACGCCGCCAAAGCTTCGACCTACGACGTGCGCACGAACGAAGCGGAGCTGCTGCCGCAAGTCAATCTCGTCGGCACCATGAGCCGCCAAACCGGCGCAGGCTCAAACGGTAATGCCGATTTCGACCAAGACCGCATCGGCGTCGAGGTCGCGATCCCGCTCTACCAATCGGGCGCCGAATGGTCGCGCGTGCGCGCTGCCGCCGCCACTGCCCGCCAACGCAGCCATGAAAGCATTGATCGCCGCATGACGGTGGATGAAGCCGTCACCCAAAGCTGGGAGCAGCTCGAAAGCGCTGTCGCCACCATCGGCACACGCAATGATCAAATCAAAGCCGCAACCCTTGCGCTCGAAGGCGTGAAGCAGGAGCAACAATACGGTTCGCGCACCGTGCTCGATGTGCTCGACGCCGAGCAGGAATTGTTCAGCGCGCGCACCAACCTCGTGCAAGCGCAGCGTGACCGCATCGTTGCGGCATTTACGCTCGCATTCAATCTCGGCCAACTCACGCCAAATAATCTCGAGCTCAAAGTCGCCGCTTACGATCCGCAAGCGCATGCGGACGATGTGCGTTGGCAAATGCTCGGCTGGTAACGTCGCGCGTTTCGATGCTTGCTCACAGGCTTGGGCGAAGCGAAACGCAACATATCCGCAACGCTGTGGCGGCGTTGTCGCATCATCGTGGATGAAGATGGAAAAATCCTTGCGCATCAGAATGCATGTCGCGTAACGTGGTCGAAGTTCAGGGAGTTACGATGGCCGAGTCGCCCAAGGATAACGATCAGTCGATGGAGGACATCCTTCAATCGATCAAGCGCATCATTGCGGATGAGGGCGAACCGTCACCGGCGATGCCGGGCTCCGACGTGCTCGAATTGACCGAATTGCTCGCCGAGGATGCGGCACCGCCAGCACCCCCACCGGCACCAGCCCCCGCGCCAGCTCCTTCCGCGCAAGACGATATCGACGCCTTGTTCAACACGCCGGAACCCGCACCCGCACCGGCCGCTTCCCCGCAGGACGATATCGACGCGCTGTTTAACAGCCCAACACCCGAGCCCGAGCCAGAAGCGGTAGTTGCCGCAGAACCCGAGCCTGAGCCGGAACCAATCCCTGCACCCGCGCCTGCCGTAGTGGCGAGCCCCGCGGCCGAAGAATCGCTGATGTCGGAAAGCACGCTCACCGCATCGCTCGAGGCGCTGAAAGCACTTGCCCACAAGCAGGAAGCGGCGCCTACGCGCACCAGTCAGCATTTCCGCTCCGGTATCACGGTCGAGGACCTTGTGGTTGAGTCCTTAAAGCCGATGCTGCAGGAATGGCTGGATGGTAACTTGCCAAGCCTGGTTCGCTCACTGGTCGAGCGCGAAATCCGCCGCCTCAACGGGCTCTAGGATTTCTTTTTCCACCGACGATTCACCGCTTATGCGCCGGTTGGCGCAGTGTTTATGCACAGGGTTGCCCTCATTTTATCCCCAGGCTTTTCCTTGGGTTTATGCACAGGTGCCGCGCCGATTTTCTTGTTAAGTTGGGTATAGCATTTTTCTGAAAATGCTAAAATCGTGGATGAAAATGAATGACGCCTTTCGCAAAACCATCCGTCAAAAAACCATGATGTAGGGCAGCGAATCACCCTTACTTGCGCCCAACGCGCAGTGATTTGTTGCGCATGCAGCACAGCGCCGACAATTCGAAGTGAATCAGTAGCGTTGTATCGGTTTTTTAATGCCAGCCGCGAGGATAAATTTTATTGCTTTAAAGCATGAACGTGCGTCCACAAGATATTGGAATCAAATTAAAACAATTGGGTTTAGTGACGCTCTTGATAGGAGGAGTAGGTGCCAGTGTTTTTGCACAAACTCCTCCTTCTTCTTTGCCCGGTTTGCCACCTTTGCCGGGCATGGCATCGGCCCCTGCAAGCACCAACACTGTTAAGAGTTCTGCGCTCCCATCCGTTAATCCGCCGCGCGCACCAGGCGCACCTGTTGCGCCCCAGCCAGGTAGCGTTGCGACGGCTACTACAGGTAACGCAACCATCGCCCCCTTGCCCGCGATCGATGACGACGCGAACAGCACCCCGCC
>JBEHYI010000190.1:0-3533 GCA_048498255.1 Pseudomonadota bacterium
ATCAGACATGGTAGCAGCATCTTTCTGATAAGCAGCATATTTAGATATGCAAATTCACATCCTTAAACGGGGCGGGGTAGGTGGAGTTGCAATGCAGCAGCACGTAACGCGCGTTGAAGCGGCGCAGCAAGCGCACGGCTTCGGTGATTTCGGCCTCGGTCGACATGCCGGTGGAGGCGATGATGGGCTTGCCCGTGCGCGCCATGGCGGCGAGCAGATCATGATTGGTGAGATCGGCCGAGGCGAGCTTGAAACCTTGCATGCCGTAGGCATCGAGCAGGCGGAGGCTCTCATGGTCCCACGGGGTGCAAAGCGGCATGATGCCTTGTGCGCGGCAGTAATCGAAAATGGCGATCATCTCGTCGTTCTGCAGCTGGAAGCGCGACAAGAGATCGAGCGTGTATTGCGCGCCGAGATCTTCGCTTGCATCCGACGCATCGCCCTTGTTGCGGTAGAGTTCGTTCATGCTGCGCAGCTGGAATTTGGCGCAGTTGGCACCGGCGGCGGCGGCTTCATCCACCAAGCGTTTGGCGAGGGCGAAATCGCCGTTATGGTTGTTGCCGATTTCAGCGATGATGAAGGTGGGTTTGTCATCCCCAATCGCGAAGTCACCGATTTTAAATTCGGCCGGTTGGCGCAGCGCGATGGCGACGAGATGCATATGCTTATCGACCAGCGGTACGATGGAAATGCGGTCGTTAAAGGCGGCTTCGATGGTTTCGTGCGCGCTGTCGGCCGGCAGGCTCAGGAATTGTTTGTTGCTGATGCGGTTGACGGCGATGTTGAGGTCAATTTCGCCGCCCGACACCACCCAACGTCTAAAATCGCCATCGGTGAGAATGCCCTCGAGCTGGCCGGATTCGCTGACCGAAAAAACGACGCCGTTTTTATTTTCACTGATTTTGCCGAGCGCATTGATCAGTGCGTCTTCCGCGAAAACAATGAATTTGGTGAGGTTGCGTTCGATCATCATGCGCGTAGGTGCTCGGCCATCAGGGTTGAGACAATCGTAAAATCAGTCGCGCTGTCGATTTCCCAGCTTTCTTCTTCGGTCATGGCAAACATTGCTATTTTTCCACCCAAGCGGTTTTGTTTCGCGCGCAAGATGTCAGTTTTGGTGACATAAATCGAGCCATTTTCGCGGTAGCGGCGTTGATCCGCTGGAATATCCTGGCGGCGCGGGCGGTGGGCATAGTCGTAATGTGCCGCTGGCTGCGCCGGATTGCTCCAGAAGAAACTATGGCTTTCGCACACGCTGAGCAGTGAATCCGCGCCCTCGCGCTCGAACTGGGCGATGGCGGCGGCGAGTGTGCCGGGTTTGCGCAAGGGAGAGGTAGGTTGCAGCAAAATCACCGCATCCGGCGTTTGGTTTTGTGCGGTATAATGCTCGAGCGCGTGGAGCATAACCGGCTCGGTCGCGGTGGTATCTTCGGCGAGGTGGGCGGGGCGCAGGAAGGGCACTTTCGCGCCATGGGCTTTGGCAATATCGGCAATTTCTTGGCTGTCGGTTGAGACCATCACTTCCGCAATGGCAGGCACGGCGAGGGCCTGCATAATGCTCCAGACGATAAGCGGTTTGCCGTTTATTTCGCGGATATTTTTACCGGGAAGACCCTTCGAGCCGCCGCGTGCGGGAATGATGGCGAGGTAGTTCATGCTAGCCCCAATTTCGTACGGAAATAGAGGATCGTTTCCTTCAGCCCGTCTTCGAGCGCGATGGTGGGTTGCCAGCCCAGCTGCTCTGCGGCTTTGGTGATATCCGGGCGGCGTTGTTTCGGGTCATCCTGCGGCAAGGGGCGATGGACGATTTTGGACGTGCTGCCGGTGAGTTTCAGCACCTTTTCGGCAAGCTCTAACATCGTGAATTCACCCGGATTGCCGGCGTTGATGGGGCCAATAATATCCGCCGGGCTTGCCATGAAACGGACCATGAATTCGACCAAATCCGAGACGAAGCAGAAGCTGCGGGTTTGGCTGCCATCGCCGTAAATGGTGAGGTCCTCGCCCTTCAGCGCTTGCACGATGAAATTGCTGACAACGCGCCCGTCATTCGGGTGCATGTGTGGGCCATAGGTGTTGAAAATGCGCATGACTTTGATGGCAACGCCACGGTGGCGATGGTAGTCGAAGCAGAGGGTTTCGGCGGCGCGTTTGCCCTCGTCGTAGCATGCGCGGGGGCCGATGGGGTTGACATGGCCCCAGTAGCTTTCCGGCTGTGGGTGCACGGCCGGGTCGCCGTAGACTTCGCTGGTGCTGGCTTGCAGCAAGGTTGCGTTGTTTTTCACCGCGAGCTCGAGCAAATTCAGTGCACCGAGTACGCTGGTTTTCATGGTATCGATCGCGGCTTTGCCCTGGTAATGCACGGGGCTTGCCGGACAGGCGAGGTTGTAGATTTGGTCGATGGTGAGGTCGAGCGGGGTCACCACATCATGGGTGATGACAGAGAAGTTTGGGTTGGATTTCAGCGACGCGATATTGTCGTGCGAGCCGGTGTAGAAATTATCGAGGCAGATAACCTCGTTGCCCGCCGCGAGTAGTCGTGCGCACAGATGTGAGCCTAAAAACCCCGCGCCGCCTGTCACCAAAATGTTCATCGCTTTATTCCTTTATTGGTTAATCGCGGTGGTAGATATCGCGCGTGTAGATGCGCTCGGCGCAGCCTTCGAGTTCGTCCGCCGTGCGGTTGGCGACGATGACATTCGCGCGGGTTTTGAATGCTGCTAGATCATGCGTCACTTCGCCATACTCGCTCGTGCCTTCAGGCATCAGCGGTTCGTAGATGAGGATTGTCGCACCGGATTGGTGCAGCCGATGCATGACGCCGAACACACTCGCTTCGCGGAAATTATCCGAGCCCGCTTTCATGGTGAGGCGGTAAATGCCGATGGTTTTTGGTTTGCGTGCGAGAATATCGGCAGCGATCACGTCCATGCGCGTGCTGTTGGATGCTACGATGGCGGTCATGAGTTGTTGCGGCACATCGCCGAAATGTTTGAGCAGTTGCTTGGTGTCTTTCGGCAGGCAGTAACCACCATACCCGAAGGAGGGGTTGTTGTAATGCGTGCCGATGCGGCTGTCATAGCCGATGCCTTCGACGAGTTCGGCGCTGTTGAGCCCATGGGCGGCAGCGTAGCTATCCATCTCGTTGAAATAGGCGACGCGCATGGCGAGGTACGTATTGGCGAAAAGCTTGATTGCTTCTGCTTCGCTGGGTCCTGTCAGCAGTACGGGAACATCCTTCGCGAGGGCGGCTTGCGCGAAGAGATCGCCCAGCGCTTGGGCTTTGGCTGAGCCATCCCCCACTACGATGCGCGAGGGGTAGAGATTATCTTTGAGCGCGCTGCCCTCGCGCAAAAATTCCGGCATAAAGACGATGCTTTCCGTTGCGTATTTTTTGCGCATGGAAAGCGTGAAGCCGACCGGCACGGTGGAGCGAACAATTACGGGTTATCGATTGCAGCGGTCATTGCGTCGCGCATAACCATTCCGTTTAAAAAGCCACTGTTTTCAAGAATGGCATCTTTGGTTGGGTT
>JBEHYI010000191.1:0-3520 GCA_048498255.1 Pseudomonadota bacterium
GCCCACTCCCCCCTTGGGGGGGGGTCAAATCCGCTCTTCGCGGATTTGACTCCCCCTCAAGGGGGGAGTGGGCCCCAGCCGCACCGCTTGTGCCAAATACGATCGCTTCAGGTGCCACGCTCAACAATTCCTTCTCCAACCACTCCCGCCATTCTAGCCACTCGGCGGCTTCCGGGCAGTGGGCAACTTGTTTTACCGTCTCCGCGAGGCCGAGGATGGCGGGGATATTCTCGGTGCCCGCACGACGCCCAAGCTCCTGACCGCCGCCGGTCAGCAGCGGTTTGATGGGCAAATCATTGCGGATGAGCAGCGCGCCAACGCCCACCGGCCCGCCCGCTTTATGCGCACATAGCGTGAGCATATCGACACCGAGCAGCCCCCAATCGATGGTGATTTTCCCCAGCGCCTGCACCGCATCGCAATGCACCAGCGCGTTGTATTTGCGGGCGATGGCGACAATTTCCGCGATGGGTTGGATAACGCCGGTTTCGTTATTCGCGAGCATCACCGAGACGAGCGCGTGGTTATGCGGCCCAAGTTCCTGCAATTGCCGCTCCAGCGCATCGAGCAACATCCGCCCATTGCTATCAACCGGGATGGTTGCGCCACCCAGCAGCGAAGCGGTTTTGCTGATCGACGCATGCTCCACGCTCGACACCAACAGCGTGCGCTCATGCGCAAAGGCGCGCAGCACCATATTGTTCGCTTCCGTTGCGGAGGCGGTGAACAACACCTCATTCGGAAACGCACTCAGCGCCGAAGCAATCGTCACGCGCGCATCTTCCATCAGCTTTTTCGCGGCACGCCCGCCCGCATGCACGGCGGCGGCGTTGAGCGGCTGGTCCATCACCGCTTCCATCGCCGCACGCACGGTGGGACGCAGGGGGGATGTGGCGTTATAATCGAGGTAGGTCATGAGAAGTCGTGAGCCATGAGTCGTGCGTCGTGAGCCAATGTTTGTGCGCGGCCACCGCTAACGACTAACGACTCACGACTCACGACTTTTCCGTGCGGGAATTTCTCCTGCACGCGGCGGCTGCATACGTCATCCAGCGTGATGCTGCTGAGGTAATGCTGAATCTGCGCGCTCAACCCCTCCCACAAATCATGGGTGAGGCAGCGGGTTTTCGGCGCCATGCAGCCCTCGTGTTTCTGGCCGTTGCAGCGGGTCATTTTCAGCGGTTCTTCGCTCGCGGTCATAATGGTGGCGACATCGATTTGCTCCGCCGCCATCGCCAGCTGATAGCCGCCGCCCGGGCCGCGGACGGACTTCACCAGCCCCGCACGTTTCAGCCGCGCGAAGATTTGCTCAAGGTAGGCTAGCGGAATTTCCTGCCGCTCCGCAATTGCCGCCAACCCCACCGGTTTGCCCTGCGGCTGAATCGCGAGATCCACCATCGCCATCACCGCATACCGTCCTTTGGTCGAGAGAATCATAACTACCTCACGCGTCGAATTTTGGAAGGTTCGGATTGTTGCTGCCTTGTGTCGAAATTTCAGCTTCGAACGCAGCTAAGCGCGCTTCCAGCTCATCGATACGGGCGAGCAACGCCTCGTGATCCGCGCCTTCCGCCGGTTTTTGCCGCGCCGGAATGCCGACATGAATTTCGCCCGCAGGCACATCTTTCAGCAACACCGCATTCGCGCCGATGCGCGCGCCGTTGCCAACCACCACTGGGCCGAGCAGTTTCGCGCCCGCGCCCACGACTACATCGTCGCCAAGCGTCGGGTGGCGCTTTACATGTTCGAGGCTCACGCCGCCGAGCGTCACGCCCTGATAGAGCGTCACGCGGTTGCCGATGATCGTCGTTTCGCCGATCACCACGCCTGTGCCATGGTCGATGAAGCAATGGTCGCCGATCACCGCCGCCGGATGAATTTCGATACCGGTGAAAAAGCGCGAGAAAGCCGAAAGCACACGTGCGAGGAATTTCAGCTTCGCGTTCCAAAAATAATGCGCGACGCGGTGCAGCAGCAACGCGTGAAAGCCCGGGTAGGTCAGCGCCACTTCGAGGCGCGAGCGCGCTGCCGGATCGCGGCTCACGATATGACTTAATTCACTGCCCAAACGCGCCATGTGGTGACTTACCCTCAAGAATTAACAAAAACCTTGTATCGCACTCACGTTTGGTGCTACCAGCAATCGCTGAAACAACCCGCGAAACTTCAAGGTTTTCGCGTATATAGAGTGCCCGAGCAAAAGGGTCAACAATTCGCTGAGCCGCGTCGCGCGCTCATAAACGAGGAGAAACTTTAATGCCTGAAGTCATTTTCCAAGGCTCCGAAGGCCGCATTGAGGGCCGCTATCACCATAATCCGGATAAGCAATCGCCGGTCGCGGTGGTGCTGCACCCCCACCCGCTTTACGGCGGCACGATGAATAACAAAATCGTCTACCGCATGTATTCCAGCTTCGCGCGCGCGGGGTTTTCGGTGCTGCGCTTCAATTTCCGCGGCGTTGGCCGTTCGATGGGCAAGTTCGATGATGGTTTGGGCGAAATGACGGATGCGGCATCGGCGCTCGACTGGGTGCAGCTGCAAAACCCGGATGCGAGCTCCTGCTGGATTGCGGGCTTCAGCTTCGGCGCGTGGATTTCGCTGCAACTCCTCATGCGTCGCCCGGAGATCGAGGGATTCCTCGCCATTTCGCCGCCCGCGAACATGTATGATTTCGGCTTCCTCTCGCCGTGTCCAGCCCATGGCCTTATCACGCAGGGCGACCGCGATGACATCGTGAGCGAGCCTGCCGTGCAGACGCTGGTCGATAAACTCCGCGCGCAAAAAGGCACGAATGTGGAATATAAAGTCATCCCCGGCGCGGACCATTACTACCGCACGCAGATGGATGCGCTCACCGGCTGCACCGACGAATTCATCCTGCGCAAGCTGAAGGAATTCAAGGACCGCCCGCGCGTGCGGCCTGATCGTAAGCGGCGTCAGCTGCCGGCGGACGTGCCGCAGTAGGAGTTATGAAAGCGCGCTGGCTTTTTGTTTTAACAATCGCGCTTATTGCTCAAAGGGCTATGGCCTGTAAATGCGATATACCGACTCGCGATGAAGAAATCGCCGCATCACACCTTGTTTTTACAGGCATTGTAGAAGAGATAACCGAAATCGAAAAAGAATCAGGCCGCCCTATTTACGCGGCGAAAATACATGTAGTAAAAACCATAAAAGGCAAACCACCCAACCCAATTCTTATCTATGGGCAAGATCATACAGCTTCCTGCAATATGAATATTCCCGAGTTAAAAATTGGACAAAAAATAGAAATATCCCCTCGTTTATTGGAAGGGAAATATTGGGGGAGCTATTGCTCGCAATTAGGCCTTGCTAACACCAAAAAACCTATACCGTTGAACTGGCTAGACTCAGCAAAGTAACTTAGTCCACCGGATAAAAAACCCCACCACTCACCGGCTCCAACACGCCCGTCGTCGTCGGCAGGCTCAGCGGCAGGCCCTGCACGCTGCGCGCGGCGAGGTAGGCGAAGGCTTCGGCCTCGAGCACATCGCCACCC
>JBEHYI010000192.1:0-3506 GCA_048498255.1 Pseudomonadota bacterium
GTCTGATATACCTATGTCACCGGCGCAAAGCTGCTGCCGCGAAACCGGCGGATAAGCCTGCAGATAAGCCGGCTGAGAAAACCAACTAATGGGTAAGGCGTTGTCGCGGTCGCCACTGGCACCGGAAACATTGCCCGTATTGCCGCCGATTGCTGGGGTGAAGCTCGCTGCAGCGCAGGCGGGCATTCGCTATGCTAACCGTACGGATCTGCTGCTGGTAACGCTAGCTGAAGGCACCACGGCGGCGGGGGTGTTCACACGCTCCAAAGCGCCTTCCGCACCGGTGGATTGGTGCCGCAGCATTTTGGGTAACGGCACGGCCAGCGCGCTGGTGGTGAATTCCGGCAATGCGAATGCGTTCACCGGCAAGCGCGGTGTGGCTACGGTTGAGGGTACGGTGGATGCTGTATCTTCGGCGTTGGGGTGCAGCAAAAATGCGGTCTATCTGGCATCAACCGGGGTGATCGGCGAGCCGCTGGATCACACCAAAATTGCTGCAGCAATGCCGGGCTTAAAATCCGCGCTCAACGAAGCCAGTTGGGCGGATGCCGCGGCGGCGATTATGACTACGGATACCTTCCCGAAAGCAGCGACGCGTACGGTTGATATCGGCGGGAAAAAAGTGACCATCAACGGCATCGCCAAAGGTTCGGGCATGATTGCGCCGGACATGGCGACGATGCTCGCGTTTCTGTTTACGGATGCTAAAATTGCTGCGCCATTGCTGCAGAAAATGCTGCAGCAAAGCAATGCCAAAAGTTTCAACGCAATTACGGTGGATGGGGATACCTCCACCAGTGATACGGCGCTGCTTTTTGCGACCGGCAAATCCGGTGTGGTGATTGATGAGCGCCAGGCTACAGCATTTCAAGCCACGCTCGATTCGCTGATGGTCGAGCTCGCGAAGCTGATTGTGATGGATGGCGAGGGTGCACAAAAACTGATTACGATTCAGGTGCGTGGGGCGGAATCCAACGAAGCGGCGCATCGCATTGGCCTCTCGATCGGCAACTCGCCGCTCGTCAAAACGGCGATTGCGGGGGAAGACGCGAATTGGGGCCGTATTGTGGCCGCAGTCGGTAAATCCGGCGAGTTGGTGGATCGCGATAAGCTCTCCGTCGCGATTGGCGGGGTGGTAATCGCCGCGGATGGCGAGCGCGTCGCGAATTATGATGAAGCGCCCGTCGCTGCCCATATGAAAACGCGTGATATTCGCATCGATGTGAATATCGGCTTGGGTAAGGGCGAGGCAACGATCTGGAGCTGTGATTTGACGCATGGCTATATCGATATTAACGCAGATTATAGGTCATGAAAACGGTCCTCGTTTCCGCCGTCGCGCTGTTCGATGCGGATGGGCGCGTGCTCCTCGCTCAACGGCCGGAGGGAAAATCCATGGCCGGTTTGTGGGAATTCCCTGGCGGAAAAGTCGAGCCGGGTGAAACGCCGGAAGCCGCGCTCACGCGCGAAATCCGTGAGGAACTCGGCGTCGAGATTTGTGAGCGCTGCGCCAGCCCGCTCACGTTTGTCAGCCATGCTTACGAAAATTTCCATTTGCTGATGCTGCTCTATGTCTGCCGCAAATGGGAGGGGGTGCCCACCTCGCTCGAGGGGCAAAATCTCACCTGGAAATTCCCGCGCGAGATGGCTGCGCTGCCTATGCCGCCGGCGGATGTGCCGTTGGTGACGGCATTAATGGATGCTTACCCCGCCTAATTCAAAACTTGCGTGAGCGAGACTTGCCCGCTGCCGCGCTTGGCTGGCTGTTGCTGGCTGGCTGCGGGTTTCCAGCCGGTGAGGGTAACGAATTCTACAGTGGCGTTAATACGTCCTTCGGCATCGCTATGCATGCTCGCATAGTTTTTTGCCGCTTCGAGGAAGAAGCTTTTGGGCGTAAAATGCTGCAGTTGATTGTGCAGCATATTGACCTCGCCTGCACCGCGTAAATCTTCCATCAGCGCGAAGAGATTGGCGTAAGTAATGTTCAAAATTTCGCTATCCGCCACGGGTAAAGCGAAGCCCGCACGCTGCAGCAATGCGCCGCCATCCCGCACATCGAGAAATGGGGCGATGCGGGGTGAAATGCCGCCATAGAGCGCGCTTTCCGTATCCGCAAAAATGCTGCGCAGTTCCCGCAAGGTTTCACCGCCGGGGAGGATGGCAAAAAACAGCCCATCGGGTTTTAACGCGCGGAAAATTTGGGCAAGCGCGCCGGGCAAATCATTCACCCAATGGAGGCTGAGCAGCGAGATCACCGCATCGAGGCTTTCGGTTGCAAAGGGCAGCTTTTCCTCATCCATCACCAGAGTGGCGTTGGTAACGCCTGTATGAATAACATGCTCGGTTCCGACCGGGGAGTGAAAATGATCGCCGCCCATCACCAACATACGCGGAAATTGGCGAGTGATGTAGGACAAAACCTCTTCCGCACGACTGGCTGCCTCGCGCCAGAGGAAATCATGCTGCGCGAAATGGGCGGCAGCGCGCGCGCGGCGCTTGCGTAATCGGGCGCGGTCGAACAATATGGGCGGGGTTGTTTGCATAAAGGGAACATACGCAGGATGGTTGGTTCTCGCTATCGAAATTCGTTGGGCTGGATGGCTACGGTCGCGGGTATCTGGCGTCTGGCGCTGGATGTCGTCTACCCGCCGCGCTGCCCGGCCTGCCAGCTTAATGTGGCGGCGGAAGGCAATTTTTGCGCGGAATGTTTCCGTAAACTTCATGCGATTGATGCGCCGTTTTGCGCCTGCTGCGGCATTCCGTTCGTGGTGGCGGCCGAGGAGAATATGCACTGCCCGGAATGCCTCGAGACCCCACCGGAGTTCGATGTCGCGCGCGCGGAGCTGGTCTATGACGGCATCAGCGCGCCGCTGATTTCGGCACTGAAATTTCATGACCAATGGGCGGGTCTGCCGCGCTATGTGCAGATGATGCTGCGCCTGGGTAAGCCTATCGCGCATGGGGCCGATATTATCGTGCCGGTGCCACTGCATTGGCGGCGTTTGCTGCGGCGTAAATTCAACCAATCGGCGCTGCTGGCGTTCGGCGTGGGGGACGCAATGGGGCTGCCCTGCGATACGGGATTGCTCAAGCGTGTGAGCTACACCAAACCGCAAATGCGGCTCGACCGTAAAACGCGGCTGCAGAATGTGAAAAAGGCCTTCGCGGCGACGGAAAAAGCGAGCGCTATGCTGCAGGGGAAAGTTGTGCTACTGGTCGACGATGTAGTGACGACGGGCGCAACTGCCAATGCCTGCGCCAAGGTGCTGAAAGCCGCGGGTGCGCGCGAGGTGCGCGTGTTGGCGCTGGCAAGAACAGTGAAGGAGTAGGGCATGCTTACGGCTGCGATTCAGATGACGAGTGGGGACGATATTGCTGCGAATATTGCTGCGCTTGACCCGCTGATTGTGGCTGCAGCAAAAAAGGGTGCGAAATTCATCGCGACGCCGGAAAATACCTTCTATATGCGCCGTTCCCTCGCGGCGCATATAGAAGGTATTTTCCGG
>JBEHYI010000193.1:0-3448 GCA_048498255.1 Pseudomonadota bacterium
CGTATCCGGGCCAACATCACCATGGCCACGGTAGAGATCCGCCGGATCTGCCACTTGCAGCGCGCTGTTGGTATTCACCGCACAGCCGTAATTGCTATGCGGCGCATTGAGGTAATTACTGGTTTGCGACTGGCTCCAATCCGGACACGGATAGGGCATTGTCAATTGTTTGGTTTCCGGATCGTAGGTCGCGACTTTTTCACGCGGCACGTAATTATCGCACGCACTCAACGCCAACAGAGTCAGGGCTAAAGCCACACCATTTCGCATACACGCTCCTATCGCATCACAAAGCCGGCATCGCCACCCACGCCCGAGAACACGGCATTCGGCGAATTCGGCTCGAGTTTTTCCGAATCCGGAAGCTTCGGCGTTTCACCACTCAAGCGGCCGAGCAAAATACGCTCGAAATCACTCGCCGGTGCGTACCCATCAAGTGGCGTGGCGACTTGCGACGGATCATCCACCGGCTTCACGATATACGGCGTGACCAGGATCACGAGTTCCGTCTGGTCGCTGCGGAATTGGCTGGAGCGAAACAGCGTGCCCAAAATCGGCACATCACCCAGGAACGGAAATTTGTTGATGCTGTTGGACTGATCCGCGCGCAACAACCCAGCCACCGCAAAGGTTTGGCCCGAGCCCAAATCCACCGTCGTCGACGCGCGGCGGGTGGTGATGGACGGCACCGAAACCCCGCTCGTTGTCGTCACACGGTTATCCTCAGACAGCGCGCTCACTTCCGGCAGCACCGTTAGGCTGATTTTGTTTTTGCTCAGCACAATCGGCGTGAATTGCAGGCTCACACCGAACTGGCGGTATTCAATCGTCACCGCATTATTCTCTCCTTGCACCGGAATCGGAATTTCACCACCCGCGAGGAAGCTCGCCGCTTGGCCGGAACGCGTCGTCAAGTTCGGCTCGGCCAGCACGCTCACAAGCCCATCCGCCTCGAGCGCATCGATCATGGTGTTGATGCTCGCGCTACTACTATTCAGCCCCGCGAAAATGCTATTATCCCCGCCTGCCGAACGGTCGAAGCTGTTCACATTGCCTGCGGCATCGAGCGTATTGCCGATAAAATCGCGCCCATTCGCCAGGCCGAAGGCAAAATTACCCGTTCTCAGCACACTTTCCCAATTGATGCCGAAGCGCTTGAGTTCCGAGCGTTTCAGCTCCACCACGCGCACTTTCAGCATCACCTGGTCGCCCGCGCTCGTATCCATCATATTGATCACCTGCTGGCGGTCCCCCGCGAGGAACCCCGCCGCGAGGCGCTGCAATTTCTCCGACATCACCGGCGAATCGACCTTACCCTTGAGCACAATCGCATTATCCGCACTCGTCGCGCTGATTTTCGCATCCGGGTTCATCTCATTCAGCGCGCGCGACAAGCGGCTGAGATTATGGCTCACATTGATCGTGCCCTGCAGGATCACATTATCCTTCGAATCCACTACCAGAATGCTGGTCTCGCCCACGCCACGACCCGCGACCATGAGCAAGCGCGGCGAAATCACCTGCACATCCGCAATCGAGGGGTCCGCAATCGCGACCGAAGCCGCGGGGCTACCCAAATGCACCGGCGTGCCTTTATTGATCTCCACATCGATCACGCCCTCGCCCAATGCGCTGTAAAAATCGCTTTTGGTGGTGACGGCATAAGCCATGTCGCTCACAAAAAGGCTGAGCGCCGCAACAAGCGCAATGGCGGATTTCATCAGCAAACGGTTACTGGACACTGGGCGCCTCATTGGTGGATGGGCCAAACTGCACATTGCTGCGCTCGCTGCCGCGAATGATGATCACCTGCGTCGAGGCGGCATCTTCTGGCGAGATGATTTTGCTCACTTCCGTATCGCGCGTCACGCCGGTTTCCGGCGCGCCCGGCTCAGGCGCGGGTGCCGCTTCTGCGACCGGCGCATTGCCATCTTTCGCACGTAAAATATCATCGAGGCTCTCCGGCTCACCCGGTACTGCGGCTTTCGGACCCGCTGTTTTTTTATTCAGCGCCAAACTGCGCAACGAAAGCGAAATTTTGCCCAAATCCTTCGCGAGGTTGATCTCCTCCGCCTGTTTTGGCGTCACTTCGAGCGTCACCGTTTTCGCAAGCACGGCCTTGTTCTCCGGGTTGTCGAGCATCTGGTCCACCGCCAGCACGCGCACATCCTCGACAAACGTCTCGCTCGCACGCGTCTGCACCGATTGGCGTGACACCGCATGCGTCAAAATCAAATCCACGCGGTCGCCGGGGAAAATAAAGCCCGCATTGCCGCTTTGCGAATCCACCGCGATCGACACCGCGCGGCGACCCGGCTCGAGCACCGCAGACATGAACCCGCCCTCATTGCTGCGCACCAGCTGGTTTTTCAAAATCGGCTCGCCTTTTTCGAATGCACGGCGTGCCACCGCACCGTTAAAATCCGACGTTTTGTTGGTGAGGTTCGTCAGCATCGCATCCGTGATATTGGCTTTCGGCCAATCCGCCATGGCCAGTTGCGCATCGCTACGCACGAACGCCCCGGCAGGAATATCGCTGTTCGCCACGATAATTTGCGTCAATTCGGGCTGCGCTTGCTGATTGGCATTCGAATGCATACGGCTTTTCAGCGACATTGCGGTACCAAGCGCAATAATCACTCCGAGCCCTAAAACGATCCATGAACGTGTTGGCATAGTCCCCACTAAAACCCCGAGTTTGGTGTACCACATTATTAAGGGCGTCGCATTCAAATTATGCGAGGACAACTTAGATAGTTGAATGATTTATAATCATATTTTATTAAAACGCGGCGGATGCGTCACAGTGCAAATTTACATCATTGTGCTTTGGCCGACACAATTCTAGCGATCACTTATACGTACTTAATGCGTATTAACTGGCAGTTTTTGCCGCGTTCGCCGCGCGCGGAAAACGCTCCGGCGCACCAAAGAGATAGCCCTGGAACATATCCACTTCCGCCGCGAGATACATATCATGCTGGCTTTGCGTCTCCACCCCTTCGGCCAGCACGATTACACCATTACTGTGACTAATGCGCACAATCTCATGCAGAATGCCCTGCGCTTTCGCCGGGTTCATATCGCGACCGAATTTCCCGTCGAGCTTCACGAACGCGGGCTTAATATCCGCCACCAAATTCGCGAGGCCGTCTGTTGTCGACACATCATCCAGCGCCAACGCAAACCCGCGCGAGCTACAATAATTCGCGATCGATTTCAGTTTGCCCATATCTTTCACGTAATCGCCAAGCGGCACATCGAGCACGACGGAAGCGGGCAGCATGCGGCTTTTACTCACCGCTTGGCTCAACCCGTCGAGGTATACTTCCGGGCGATGAATAAACCCGGTGAGGAAATTGATGAAAATATAGCCTTCAAGATCGCAGCCGACGAAACATTCAATCGCCTGCTTATGCAGCACGCGGTAGAGCTGGTATTCCACCTT
>JBEHYI010000194.1:0-3429 GCA_048498255.1 Pseudomonadota bacterium
CAGCAACCGGTGTCGGTGCCTCCGCCTGTTTCTGCTCGATCGCGCGTAGGCGGAAATCGACATCCTCTGACAATTTTTTCAGCTGATCCGCCGTTTGTTTATTCTGAAATTGCGTCTGCTCGATGAGCCCGCGAATCTGACGGATTTCCTCATCAATCTGGCCGAGGCGCGCTACCGCTTGCCCATTATTCACTGGCGCACCATTCGCACCACCGCCTGAACCACCGGCATACACCTGCTTCTGCACAAAGGTCACATCGCGCTCGAGACGATCGATCCGTTCGGCCAGCGCGCTATCATCCTGCGCATAAGCAGGGGCGGCGAGGGTGAAAGCAATCAGCAAGCTTGCGAAGATACGCATGAACAACTCCGAGGTGAGACTCACTCGCTAGCAAGTTTTGCGGTTGCATTCAAGCACCCCCATAAAAAAAGCCCGCCGATGAAGGCGGGCTTTTCTATTTTGGTCGTTGGAACGAACTAGTTCGCGATAACCGTAACCGCGCGGCGGTTCTGGCTCCATGCGCCTTCGTCGTTACCGGTAACAGCCGGACGCTCTTTGCCATACGAGATGGTGCTGATACGGCTAGCTGGCACGCCTTGGCCAACGAGGTAGCTTTTCGCAGCCGTTGCACGACGCTCGCCCAGGGCGATGTTGTATTCACGCGTGCCGCGCTCATCCGCATGGCCTTCGAGGGTCACGTTCACGCTGCTGTTGGCTTTCAACCAAGCCGCTTGTTTATCGAGGTTCGCTTGGCCTTCGGAATCAACGGTCGAGCTGTCGGTCGCGAAGTAAACGCGGTCGGTGATGCTCGAACCGTCAGCTGCCGTGCCGAGAATGCCGGTACCGGTGCCGGTGCCGTTTGCGCCAACGCCGTTTGCGCCGCCGTTATTGCTCGAGTCGCTATCGCACGCAGCGAGAAGAAGAAGGGTTGCAGCAAGCGCCAATGCGGATTTTTTCATATTTAATCTCCTGAAGGATAATTGTTTTTAGCTGCTCACGGGAGCAGTTTGCTTGGGCTGTATTGCATAGCGCGTATAAATTGACAAGGTGGCTCAAGGGTCGATTAGGTAGTCTCCCCGTAAAACCCAGCAGCTGTGGCAAGATTGTAACAGTGTGCGCGAACTTAGCGGCAACCGGTCCTGACGCGCAGCAAAAAGCTGGTTAAAACGAAAAATCCATATCCGCCAGTGTGTAGCCCACGCTATGCACAGGCTACATCGGCAAAAGCGGCGACCATGCCGGGTCAGAAGCATCCATCGGCGTTGCCACTTCGCGAATATTATAACCCGTAATATCAACCGAATAGAGGCGCGAACGGTTCCCCGCCGAGCCACCCGGTGCCTCGCGGCCGAAAATAATCACGCGGCCGTTGGGCGCCCAGCTCGGGCCTTCATCCAGCCAGCTTTGGGTCAGCAAGCGTTCGCCCGAACCGTCATTATTCATTACGCCGATATAGAATTTGCCGCCCGCCTGTTTGGTGAAGGCAATTTTATCCCCGCGCGGACTCCAGACCGGCGTGGAATACTGCCCCGAGCCGAAGCTGATGCGCTGCACATTACCGCCATTGCCGTCCATCGTGTAAAGCTGCTGGCTGCCGCCGCGGTCGGAGTTGAACACAATCGCATGCCCATCCGGCGCGTAGGACGGCGAAGTATCGATCGCGCCGGAGGATTGCGTCAGGCGACGCATCGAGCGGCTCCGGATATCCATCTCGTAAATGCTCGTCACCCCGCCATTGGCGATGCTCATCAGCATGCGCGAACCGTCATGGTTGAAGCGTGGCGCGAAGCTCATGCCGTTGAAGCGGCCCATCGATTCTTCACGGCCCGTTTGCAAATCGCGCAGGAAAACCCGCGGCTGGTTGCCAGAATACGACATATACAAAATGCTCTGCGTGTTGGGCGAGAAGCGCGGCGTGAGTACGAGCGAATTCCCATCCGTCAAATATTTATGGTTCGCACCATCCTGATCCATAATCGCCAAACGCTTCACGCGCTTCTTCGCCGGGCCCGATTCCGCGACATACACAATGCGCGTATCAAAATAGCCCTGCTCACCGGTGAGGCGCTTATAAATCTCATCCGAAATCAAATGCGACACGCGGCGCCAGTTGCGCGTCAGCGTGTTATATTCCTTGCCCGCAATCTGCTGCTGCCCCAGCGCATCCCACAGGCGGAAGCTGATGCGCACCTTGTCCGCACCCGTAGGCGTCACGGTGCCGGTCACAATCGCGTTCGCATTAATTTGCCGCCAATCGGCATAATGCGGCACGGCGTCGCCATTCGTGACTTGCTCAATAAATGCCTGGCTCGAAATCGGTTTGAACAAGCCCGAACGCTCGAGATCCCCCGCCACCACGGCGCTGATCGCATCCCCCGTCGCCTCGCCCGAACCGCCGCCCGTCAGCGTCGTCACCGCAATCGGCATCGGCTCCATATTGCCCTTGGTAATGTCGATTTTCAGCTCCGCATGGGCAGTGGAAGCAAACAAAATTGCGGTGAACAAGGTGGCGGCAAAATAGGCGCGCATAAAAACTCCGGCAGTAAAAATATGGCTGCATGACGAATGTCGCGCGCAGTATAAAATATCAAGGAGAATTTTGATCGGCAAAAGCGAAAGCGGAAATTACATATCCTTCGGATCGAAATTCAGCTCCATGTCGCGCCAGCTGCCATATTTATCGGCGGGGAGGTTTTTTAAGGGGCTGCATTTATGCACCGCGCGCACCGCACTATCCGCCGCGGCGCGGAAGAAACTGTCGGAATTATAGCGGCCCATTTGGTCCGGCGCGACGGCGGCCGCCAGCACCGTGCCGTCCTGCTGCAGCTGCACCTTCACCCGCACGGCAAGCGTGTTCGCATCCTTCGCGCCTGCGGGCATGTTCCAGCAGGGGATGAACTGGCTGCGGATCTGGTCCTTCTCGCTGATCGAGAGCGGCAGCGAATCGTCATACGCCGCGTCCGACTTCGTCTTATTTTCGGTGACGTTGTTTTTATCCTTCGCGTCCTTCGCCTTTTCCGTTTTTGCTTCCTGTTGCAATTTGTTGAGCAGCTTGCTGAAATCATCTTCCTTCGGTTTTTCTTCTTTCTTCTCTTCCTTTTTCTCGACCGGTTTTAGCTTGTCCGGCGCATCCGCGCCCTCATCGGGGTCGAAGGTTTTTTCGGCAGGCTTCGGCGGTGTTGGCTCTTTCGGTTTTTCTTCCGCCACCGGGGGCAGGGGCTTCACGGCCGTCTTCTGTGCCGGGGCTTTTTCTTCCTTCTGAATCGGCTTGTCGGAGGGTTTCACATTGCTCACCTGGCTGATGGGCAGCAGCTCGACCGACATCACCATCGGTTCAGGATCGGGCTTTTTCGGCAGCAGCGCCGGCAGGCAGAACGCCGCAATCAGCAGCACGCCCACATGCAGCACCAACGCGAGACTGAAACTGC
>JBEHYI010000195.1:0-3416 GCA_048498255.1 Pseudomonadota bacterium
CTGGCGCGCTTCCGGCACATCGACGCCGGTGAGGCCATCGTTAAACTTCGCATCGAACGCAATCGGCGTGGCGGTGGCGGGCGCACTGCCCGCTTGCGTGCACCCAGCGGCGGTGCCGCCACAATGGCCAGTGATGAAGGCGGTGAGGCCGCGATCCGAACGGTCGAGGAAATCGAAGCTGCCATCCACCCCGCGCTCGAAACGCGAACGCGCGTCGGAATCGATCTGCAGCGCGCGGCCGGTTTTGGCGATGCGCTCGGGGTTGAACAACGCCACTTCGAGCAAAATATCGGTGGTGGTTGCATCGACCGCGGTGCTGCTACAGCCCATGATGCCGCCAATGCCGATGGCGCCGGAATCATCCGCAATCACGCAGTCGCGCGGGGTGAGGCTGTAGGTCTTCTCGTTCAGCGCGAGGATTTTTTCACCCTCCATTGCGCGGCGCACCACAATGCCGCCTTTCAGTTTTTTGAGGTCATACACATGGCTTGGGCGGCCATAGGCAAGCGTGCCGTAATTCGTCACATCCACCAGCGCAGAGATGGGGCGCATGCCCGCCGCCGTCAGCAACTGCTTCAGCCACTCCGGCGATTCGCCATTTTTTACGCCGTGGATGATGCGGCCGAGGAAGAGGGAACAGCCATCCGTATCCTCGATGCGGATGGGGTAGGTTTCGCCCGTGCTCGCGAGCTCCGGCGGCGTCAGCATGCCCATATTGAGGCTGCCCAGCCCCGCCGCGGCGAGGTCGCGCGCCACGCCGAGCACGCCCATGCAATCACCGCGGTTGGCGGTGATGTTGAGGTCAATCACGGGGTCGCCGAGGCCCATTACATCCACAATGCTGTCGCCGATGTTGGCGTTTGCGGGCAGCTCGATAATGCCGTTATGATCTTCGCCTAGACCCAGCTCGCGTGCTGAGCACATCATGCCTTGCGATTCCACGCCACGCACGGCGGCTTTTTTGATTTCCATTTGGTTGGTTGGAATCACCGTGCCGATATTCGCGAGCGCCACCTTAATACCCGCCCGCGCATTCGGCGCACCGCAGACAATTTGCAGCTCGCCCTGCGCCGCTTTCACGCGGCACACTTGCAGCTTATCCGCCTGCGGGTGCTTCTCCGCATGCAGAATTTCAGCCACCACAAACGGTTTCAGCGCGGCGGATTTATCTTCGATCGCATCGACCTCAAGACCAATCGCGGTCGCTACCTCGGCGATTTTTTCGAGCGAAGCATCGGTGTTCAGGAATTGTTTGAGGAGGGAGAGGGAGAATTTCATGCCGCGACTCCTTTCACCAGGCTCGGAATATCGAGGCCGTTGAAGCCGTAATGCTTGAGCCAGCGCACATCGCCCGCGAACATGGTGCGCAAATCGGGGATATTGTATTTCAACATGGCCAGGCGCTCGATGCCGCAACCAAAGGCAAAGCCTTGCCATTCCGCGGGGTCGAGCCCACAATTTTTCAGCACGTTCGGGTGCACCATGCCGCAACCGGCAACTTCGAGCCAATCCGAACCTTCGCCGATGACGAGCGCGTCTTTCCCGCGTTTGCAGCCAATATCGACTTCGGCGGACGGCTCCGTGAACGGGAAGAAGCTCGCGCGAAACCGCATCGGCAATTTTTCGAGTCCGAAAAACGCCGCGAGCGCATCATGCAGCAGGCCCTTGAGATGGCCCATATGCACGTTTTTCTCGATCACCAACCCCTCGATCTGGTGGAACATCGGCGTGTGCGTCATGTCCGAATCGCTGCGGTAGGTCGTGCCCGGCGCAATGATGCGGATTGGCGGTTTTTGGCTCACCATCGTGCGCACCTGCACCGGGCTGGTATGCGTGCGCAGCACCGGATACGGCTCCTTGCCATCGCCCTTCAAGTAGAACGTGTCATGCATCTGCCGCGCGGGGTGGGATTCGGGGATGTTCAGTGCCGAGAAATTGTGGAAATCATCCTCGATCTCGGGGCCTTCCGCCACCGTGAAACCGAAATCCGCAAAAATCGCGGTGAGCTCCTCCGTCACTTGCGTAATCGGGTGGATGGAGCCGCGCAAAGCGGGGGCAGCGGGCAGGGTGATATCCACCGTCTCTTTAATCAAACGTTCATTCAGCTCGGCTTGTTCCAGCGCAATCTTTTTCGCCTCAATCGCGGCAGTCAGCTGTATCGTCGCCGCCGTACGATCCGCGCCGATGATCTTTTTTCCATCCGGCGTTGCATCCTTAATCGTCTGGAAATACGGATGCGCCGCAATCTTCCCGGATTTGCCGAGATACGCCACGCGTACATCCTGCAGCGCAGCACTCGTCGCGGCTTCGTTTGCGGCGGTGACGCCCTCTTGCAAAAGGGTTTGGATTTCGGTGTTGGTGATGGTGTGTTCTGTCATAGTCGCATGTGTTTAATGCATTGCTAAATCAACGCAAGTTGGAAACGCGAATTGGGGATGAAAAAGCGGTTATTTGCGCCTAAATGCGAGGGCAAGACAACGCGCCCATGGTGAAATTGGTTGTGATTTGAAAAGCAGATGTTAAGATTTCTTAAAAATAAGAAGAGGGGATGGCAATGCAAGACGTAGAAGATAAGACGACCAGCGCCGCACCAGCGCAAGTGCAACAAGCGCCCGCCGGTGAGACATCAAACAAAAATCTGCTAGAATCCATGCTGCGCGAAAAGGCGACGCGCTTGGTTGCCAACAGCCAAGGCGCATTGCTCGCGGCCGGCTACGACACCGACAAGGATGGTAAAGTCGAGCTCGATGAATTCCGCGCGAGCCTTGGCAACCCAAGTAATTTGTCCCTTCTTGTTTGGGCGGATGAGGACCATTCGGGTAGATTGGATACGACAGAACTTAAAGCGCTCAATCCAAGACGGATTGCGCAGCTAAATCGCTAAGCGAAGCTGGACCCCGGGGTAACCCGGGATGACGTCGTTGGATGCGGCGAGACGACGCCCAAACAAAAAAGGGCGATCCCTAAGGACCGCCCCTTGATTCGATCAGTTCGCTAAAGAACTAAGCCTTCAGCGCGCTTTGCGCCTTGCCAGCCAGTTCCTTGAACAATGCCGCATCCTTCACCGCGATATCCGCGAGAACTTTACGGTCAAGCGTTACGCCCGCCTTGTTCAAACCGTGCATCAGCTCGCTATACACCAAGCCATGCTCACGCGCTGCGGCGTTAATGCGCTGAATCCAAAGCGCGCGGAAGGTGCGCTTTTTGTTGCGGCGGTCACGGTAGGCATACTGCATGCCGTGCTCGACGCGCTCGATCGCCACGCGGTAGCAGGTGGATGCGCGGCCGCGATAGCCTTTCGCCATCTTCAGAATTTTGCGGTGACGCGCGCGTTTGGTAACAGAACGTTTAATATGGGCCATGGGTGCTCTCCTTAACCGTTGGGGAGGAATGATTTGCGGATAAACGTCGCATCA
>JBEHYI010000196.1:0-3400 GCA_048498255.1 Pseudomonadota bacterium
GCGATGTTCTCGATCGATACCGAGACCGTCTTCGACCGGGTCTTGCTCATCAACGTTTCATTCCAGCGAAAGCTGGAATGACGGCGTGCTATGGTTGTTGCATGCAACCCGACTATTGGACCCGCGCGACGCGGCATTTAAGCAAGCAATGCCCGACCATGAAGACGCTGATTAAACGTTATCAGGGCGAGGGGCTGCGCGCCCGCGGCAATGGATTCTACACGCTGCTACGTGCGATTGTGGGGCAGCAAATCTCCGTCAAAGCGGCGGATAGCGTGTGGGCGAAGGTGGAGAAAGCGGTGAAGCCGCTCACCCCTAAAAAACTTTTATCACTTACCGATGATGAGCTGCGCGCCTGCGGCCTCTCGCGCTCGAAAGTCGCCTACGCGGGCAATGTCGCGGAGTTTTTCCTCACCCGCGGTATGGAGGCCGATTATTGGGCGAAACATGACGACGAGGCGATCATCGCGGAGCTTGTCTCCATCAAAGGCATCGGCAGCTGGACGGCGGAGATGTTCCTGATTTTCCACCTCCTGCGGCCAAATGTGTTGCCACTAAAAGACCTCGGCCTGCTCAAAGCCATTAATCTACATTATGTAGATGCTAAACAGCTTGGCGGTAAAAAATGGCTCAAAGCCGCCGACTATGCCGCCATCGCCGAAAAATGGGCACCGTATCAGACGGTCGCGACCTGGTATCTCTGGCGCTCGCTCGACCCCGTGCCGGTGGAGTATTAAAACTCGCAAAAAACCACTAAAAACCGGTGAATTTTAACGGTTTTGTCATCAAACTGTCATGAAGCGCGTGTAGAGTGGGACTATGGCACAAACCTTGACCACCACGCACCCGAACAGCTCGACCCGCCCGAATGACCATCTTCCGGCGTCGCAGGACGATGCGGCGTTGAGTGAGACACAGGCGCAAACGCAAGAAGTAACCCAGGATGTGGATGCCGAGCAATCTTCCGGCATCGGTGGATTTTTCGAGGCTATTTTCCGCCTCATCGCCTCCTTCTTTCAAAAACTATTCGGTGATTCGGCGGAAGCGCCAAACGAATCCGTATCCGATAGCCAGCCAATTGACCCCAAGGCGCAGGGTGCGCTGATCCACAAATTTTTCAATTCGCACGCCATGGAGAAATTAAAAAATTTTCGAGCTGGGTACAATGGCGCGCGGATCAATTTCATCAATCCCGTGGCGGGAGATATGAGCGTTTCCTCAGGTTTCGGCCATCGTGAGGCGCCGACCAAAGGTGCCAGCAGCAACCATTTGGGCAATGATTTTGTTGCTGCAGGTAATCCAGATATCGTCGCGAGTGCGGATGGTATCGTGATGTATTCCGGCCGCTTTAAAGGCTATGGCAATGTAGTTGCGCTCGGCCACCAGGATGGCTCGACGACATTTTATGCCGAAATGAGCGGCGCAAAAATGCCGGAAATCGGCAGCTTCGTAAGAACCGGCACTGTGATCGGCGTGATGGGCGATACCGGCATTTCGACCGGCAAACATTTGCATTACGAACAGCACGCGGCAGGTAGCAACAAGAAAATCGCACCGCGGATCGATGGTGTGCTTGCCACGAAAAATAAAAAATTTGGCAGCGATGTCGAGCTCGCGAGCCTCGTAAATCCTAACGATCATTCGAGCCTGCCGGTCTATGCCTTAAAAAACGGGGCTGCACCAAGCGCGCTTGCATTCGTGTCCTCCACCGCGAAAACCAGCCGCGGCACCCATTTAAGTTAGCAAATTTCTATTGGCCTTGCCGAATCCGGCGCTATGGTGCGTTCGAAATAACGCAACGAGGCTGTCATGATCCCACGCTATTCCCGCCCTGAAATGGTTGCTATTTGGCAGCCGGCGACCCGCTTTCAGATTTGGTTCGAGATCGAGGCGCATGCTGCGGATGCGATGGCAGAACTCGGCGTAATCCCGAAGGATGCGGCGAAAGCCATCTGGGCACGTGCGCCGAAGGCGTATGACGATGCGGCCGTCGCGCGCATCGACGAAATCGAGGCGGTGACGAAGCATGATGTGATCGCGTTCCTCACTTACGTCACCGAGCAAGTGGGCGAGGAGGCGCGGTTTCTGCATCAGGGTATGACGAGTTCCGACGTGCTGGATACGGCCTTCGCCGTGCAGCTAGCGCGCGCTTCAGACCTGCTGCTTGCAGGCATGGATAAGGTGCTCGCGGCCCTCAAAACCCGCGCAATGGAGACGAAAAACCTGCCCGTCATGGGCCGCAGCCACGGCATCCACGCCGAGCCGGTGACGATGGGCCTGAAATTCGCACGGTTTTATGCCGAGTTCGCCCGCAACCGTCAGCGTCTGCTGAATGCGCGCAAGGAAATCGCTACTTGTGCAATTTCGGGCGCGGTGGGCACCTTTGCGAATATCGACCCGCAGGTAGAAGCGCATGTGGCCAAGAAACTGGGCCTCGCAGTGGAGCCGGTTTCAACACAGGTGATTCCGCGCGATCGCCACGCGATGTATTTCGCGACGCTGGGCGTCATCGCCAGTTCCATCGAAAATATTGCGACGGAAATTCGTCATATGCAACGCACGGAAGTGCTGGAGGCCGAGGAGTTTTTCAGCAAGGGCCAAAAGGGCTCGAGCGCCATGCCGCATAAGCGCAACCCGGTGTTGAGCGAGAATCTCACCGGCCTCGCGCGCATTGTGCGCGGGTTTGTGACCCCCGCGCTCGAAAACGTGGCGCTGTGGCATGAGCGCGATATTTCGCACAGCTCGGTCGAGCGCATGATCGGCCCGGATGCGACCGTGACACTCGATTTTGCGCTGAATCGCCTCGCAGGCCTTGTCGAAAAATTGGTAGTCTACCCCGAACACGCGCAGGATAATCTCGACCAGCTCGGCGGCCTCATTTTTAGCCAGCGCATCCTGCTCGCCCTCACGCAAAAAGGCATGAGCCGCGAAGCCTCCTACGAAGCCGTGCAGCGCAACGCGATGAAGGTTTGGCTCGAAAAAGCGAATTTCCTCCACGAGCTGAAAAAGGATGCGGATGTCGGCAAACTCCTCACCACCGAAGAGCTCTGCGCGCTGTTCGACATGAGCTACCACACCAAGCATGTGGATACGATTTTCGCGCGGGTGTTTGCTTAGTGGCGCTGGCCGATCAGCAAGTGACCATCATTGGCGGCGGCCCGGCAGGGATTAGCTGCGCAATTTGGCTCAAGCAGCTGGGTATTTCACCGTTGCTGCTGGAGGCTGATAATCAATTGGGTGGCCTGCAAACCCGTAGCCCTTATAAAAATCTTTGGATTCCCGGCGTGCAGGGCAAAACCGGGCAAGAGATCGCACATGATTTGGCGAATCATGTAAAGGCTGTCGGTGTAGAAGTGCAGTCGCAGTTTTAATGAGACCCCTTATTGCCAATCTTTTCCTA
>JBEHYI010000197.1:0-3343 GCA_048498255.1 Pseudomonadota bacterium
TCGAGCGCGCGTTGTAAATTTTCGAGCACGTTCACCAGGTCGCGCGCGAAGCCGGTGACAGCGTATTTGCTCATATCGGCAAGCTCACGCTCGCTGCGGCGGCGGGTGTTTTCCGTTTCCGCCAACGCACGCAGGGCCTGGTCCTTCAGCGCCGCGATTTCCGCCTCTTTTTGCTCGATCACGGCTTGCAGCGCCCGCGCAATGGCCTCGGGCGATTGGTCGTTTTCGGGGGTTTCGTTTTCAATCGGTTGTTCTGATTCGCTCATGCTGGCTCCAACGGTAATAGATGTCATTCCCGAGTTAGTTTTGCCCAAATTTTTCTTCAAAATTTGGTGCAAAGCTTCATCGGGAATCCAGACTTCAAATACTGGATCCCCGATGAAGCCGCCTTGCCAAACGCTGAAGTAGCGTTTGGAGGCAGCTAGCTCGGGGATGACAAGCGCGTAGCTATATGTAGCTTATTTGAGTGTTTTTCAAGTCTTCCTTATTGGCGCTGGCCATTTCCTCTGCTACCACTACTCACTATTCATTACTCACCCTTCACTGAGAATCGTATGACCCGCTCGTTCAACCGCGCCGCTGCCGACCTTCGCCCCATCACCCTTACCCCGCACGCATCACGCCACGCGGAGGGCTCGTGCCTGGTCGAATTCGGCCATGCGAAAGTGCTCTGCACCGCCAGCATCGAAACCGGCGTGCCGCATTTCCTGCGCAATACCGGCAGCGGTTGGGTGACGGCCGAATACGGCATGCTGCCGCGCGCCACCAACAGCCGCAACCCGCGCGAGGCGGCAAAGGGCAAGCAGAGCGGCCGCACGCAGGAAATTCAGCGCCTCATTGGCCGTTCGCTTCGCACATCGATTGATCTTGCGAAACTCGGCGAGCGCCAAATCATCATCGATTGCGACGTGATCGAGGCGGATGGCGGCACGCGCACCGCGTCCATCACCGGCGGTTATGTCGCGCTCGCGCTTGCGGTGCAAAGCCTCATCAAAAAAGGCGAGCTGAAGCAGAACCCGATGCTCGATGCCGTCGCAGCGATTTCCTGCGGCGTGGTCAAAGGCGTGCCGCTGCTGGATCTCGATTACACCGAAGATTCGGGCGCGGAGGTCGACGCCAACATCATCATGACCGGCAAAGGCGAAATTGTGGAGCTGCAAATGTCGGGCGAGGAAGCGACCTTCACCGAGGCCGAACTCGCGCAGCTGCTTACCCTCGGCAAAGCGGGCATCAAAGCGCTGATCGAGAAGCAGCGTCAGGCGTTGGGGGCGTGATGACGCAGCTCATCATCGCTTCCCATAACGAAGGCAAAGTCCGCGAGTTTCGCGAATTGCTGGAGCCATTCGGCTTCACCGTGCGTTCGGCGGCGGAGCTGAATTTGGCGGAGCCGGAGGAAACCGGCGACACGTTCGAAGCCAATGCAGAACTCAAGGCCCGCGCAGCATCCCAAGCCTCCGGCCTGCTCTGCCTTGCGGATGATTCCGGCCTCGCCGTCCCCGCGCTCGATGGCGCGCCGGGCATTTACTCCGCGCGCTGGGCGGGCCCGACGAAAGATTTCAACGAAGCGATGGGCAAAGTCGCGAGCGAACTCCATGCGCGCGGCGTCGAGCCCACCGGCACCGCCGCCTATTTCGTGTGTGTGTTGTCACTCGCGTATCCGGATGGCACGATCCGCTCCATTCGCGGTGAAGTGCATGGCACCCTCACCTTCCCGCCGCGCGGCGCACGCGGCTTCGGCTACGACCCGATCTTCGTCGCCTCCGGTTACAGCGAAACCTTCGGCGAGATGGACCCGGCACAAAAACACAGCATCAGCCACCGCGCGAAAGCCTTCGCGGCGCTGACGGAATTTTTGAAACAGGAGATGGCGGCATGAGCACAAAACTACTGGCCCTCGCCGCCTCCACGCGCGCAAATTCGCTGAACAAAAAGCTGCTCGCCGCCGCCATTGCGCATGCAAAACATGCGGGCGCAACGGTGACGGAACTTGATTACGCCGCCTGCGACGCCCCGCTTTACAAAGGCGAAACCGCGACCGACATGCCCGCCGGTGCGAAGCATTTGAGCGACGCGCTGAAAGCCCATGACGGCCTGCTGCTCGCGAGCCCGGAATATAACTGGTCCATCCCCGGCGCGCTCAAAAACCTCATCGATTGGCTGTCGATCGACCCATTCAACCCCTTCAAAAACCGCCAGGCGCTGCTGATGTGCGCGAGCCCGTCCATCCGCGGCGGCATTCTCGGCCTCAACCAGCTCAGCCTGCCGCTCGCGCATTTGGGCATGCATGTCTATCCGCATCTCATCGCGATTGGCGATGCGGGAAATCAGCTCGGCGGTGCGGGGCTTGTCAGCGGCAAGGATGCAGAATTTTTGGAAACATGCGTGGCGGATTTCGTACGCATCACGCAGCTTTGCGCGAAGGTGTAAGTATGAAATTACCGTTGCGAATACTGGTTTCAGCGCTGCTGCTTGCGGCAGTCTCGGCCAATGCGCAAACGCCCGCCTCGCCCATCGTCACCGCGAAATTGCTGATCGATGCGCCGGAGGTAAAATCATCGAAGCCGATTACCGCCGCCGTGCAATTCACCATGCCGGAACATTGGCATATTTACTGGGCGAATCCTGGGGATTCCGGCATTCCCACCACGTTGGCATGGCAGCTGCCGGCGGGCCTCACCGCTAGTGACATTGAATGGCCCACGCCCGAGCGACTCGATACGATGGGCATTATCAATTACGGCTATAGCAACGAAATTGTTCTCCCCGTGCAGCTCACCCCATCACGTGATAGCATTAGCGGCGAAGTGAAGGTGAAAGCCAGCTGGCTCGCCTGCAAGGATATTTGCATTCCGGAATCCGCGGAGCTTTCTGCACCGCTCAAAGCCAATCCGGAAGCGGCCGCTGCCATCACTAAAGCACGCGCACAATTGCCGATCGATATGGATACGGACGGCAGCTACCGCGTCGATGAGACTGGCAACATCATCCTCACCATCCATGTCGTGTCGCTGACGGAATACAACAAGCCAGTGAGCAGCGCGCAGTGGTTCCCGCTCGAGGATGGCGCGATCGATAACACCGCCGTGCAGCAGCTCGTCTCCGTTGAGCCTTCGACTACCACTGGCGGCGGCCATGTGGTGACGCTTTCCATCAAGCGCGGCATTGGCGAATTGCCGAAGATTTTCCATGGCGTGCTGAAGGTGGAAACTGCGAAGGGCAGCGCGGCTTATGTTACGGAGTTGAAGGCAGCCATGAACGGTGCGGCTGGGGCCGCCTCTCCCCTTGTGGGAGAGGCAACGAGGCTTAATGAGCGCAGCGAATTTAGCCGCAGTGGTGAGGGGGC
>JBEHYI010000198.1:0-3293 GCA_048498255.1 Pseudomonadota bacterium
GGCTGGCGCCACCGCCTTTGCCATCGCTTCCGCACTCACATTGAAGCCCGGCAGGTTTTGCACCAGCACGCTCGCGAGCGCGGCATTATGCAGCTGGTGCGCGCCCGCAAGCGAGGGCAGGGGCAACTCCCAGCGATGTTTCCCCGCCATGACGCCGATGCCATTTGCAAGCGTTTCGCAACTCCACTCGCGTTCATGCAGATAAATGGGGCAATGAAGCGCCCGTGCCGCGCGTTTCAGCACTTCGCGCGCTTCCGGCTTTTGCGCACCGATAAAGCACGGCACCTCGCGCTTCATGATGCCCGCTTTTTCGCCCGCAATCGCGCCGAGATTATTGCCCAAAAATTCCATATGGTCGTAGTCGATCGGCGTAATTACCGTCGCGAGCGGTTTTTCCACCATGTTCGTCGCATCGAGGCGACCGCCGAGGCCGGTTTCGAGCAGCAGCACATCCGCCGTATGTTCGCTAAACGCAAGGAAAGCCGCAGCCGTCGTCGCTTCGAAAAACGTTACGGGAATATCGGCTGCCGCAAGCTTCACGCGCATCAGCACCTCGATCAGCCCGTCATCACTGATTTCATGGCCTGCCAGCACGATGCGCTCGTTAAAACGCACCAGGTGCGGCGAGGTATAGACATGCACCTTATAACCCGCTGCCTCCAGCATCGCGCGGGTGAAGGCAATGGTGGAGCCCTTGCCGTTGGTGCCCGCGACATGCACCACCGCGGGCAGCAAATGCTGCGGATTGCCCAGTGCGGCGAGCAGTTGCTTCATGCGTGCGAGCGAGAGATCAATGCCCGGCAGCGAAGGGTTATTGAGGCCGTCCAGTAACGCGGCGAGTGTGGGATTCGTATGCATCACCCCCCGAATTTCGCTACGTGAAGCGCGATATTGTGCACGCGCAGATAATCCACGCCCGCTTCCGCAAGCTCAAGCGAAAGCCGCGCGGTGGCTTCATCCCGCGCTTCGATGCTCGCCTCTTTCGACAAACCAAGAAAGGATTTGCGTGAATGGCCAATGAGCCAGCGCCCGCCGGAATGTTTGAGTTCGCCCGCACGTGCGATGAGCGCCTGCGACTGCGCGACGCTTTTGCCAAAGCCAATGCCGGGGTCGTAAATCAGCCGCTCCGGCGCGATGTTATGGGCCGCCGCGCGTTCGGTACTTTCCTTTTTCCACTGCAGTATTTCCGCCACCACATCGCACTCCGGCGGCAGTGTGAGTGCGGGGTTCGCGGGTACGCTCAGCGCATGCATCACCACAATATCACACGCGTGCGGCTCCAGAATTTCCAGCATCGCCGCATCCGCCAGACCGCTCACATCGTTGATGATCTCAACACCGAGATCAAGCGCCCGCGCTGCGGTTTCCGCATGGCGCGTATCGATGCTGAGGCGAATATTCGTGCGCCAGCTATGCGCGAGAATACCCTTCAGCACCGGCCCAAGCCGCGCCCATTCTTCCTCTGCATTCAGCGGTGTCGCCCCCGGCCGGGTCGATTCCGCGCCGAGATCGAGAATATCTGCACCGTCATCCGCCAATTGCTGCGCATGCGCCACTGCTTCATCCGCGAATCGCCCATCACACGAAAAGGAATCCGGCGTCACGTTGACAATCCCCATCAGCGCTGGGCGTTTCATGCGGGCAGCTCCGCCAGCAGCTCCCGCGCAGTTTTGCCGAGGATCGGATGCACCCAATCGGGCGCGATTTCCGCAAGCGGGGCGAGCACAAACCGCCGCGCATCCATCTGTGGGTGCGGCAGGGTGAGCGTCTCCTCCACCATCACCACCGCATCATACGCAATGATATCGATATCGATTTCACGCGGCGCCCAGCGCGCCTCGGGCTTGCGGCCCATATCCGCCTCGATATGTTTGATGCAAGCGAGCAATTCGCGCGGCGCCAAATGTGTTTTCACCAGCAGCACCTGGTTGAGATACGGCACATTCCATTCCGCCGGTGCGCCTTCGGGCATCAGCGCCGGGGTCTCGATAATACTCGAGGCGCGGCGAATTTCGACATCGAACATTTCGAGCACCGTGCGCGCCTGCGCTAGGAGTTCCGTGCGATTGCCGAGGTTACTACCCAGTGCGAGAAGAATCATTGCGTGCCCCTAACTGTTGGTCGCCACCGTCGCATCCGCAGGCAAATCGCACACGGTAAAACTCGCGCCGCCGATGAGGCCGGGCACGGGCGCGGCGATTTTATTCAGCCGCAGCCACAGTTTGATGTGCGTGCCTCCGCGCGCATCGAGGTCCGCGCGCAATTGGCGGAACAGCTCCGCGCCCATATATTCGATCAGCTTAAAATCGCGGCTGGCGATGAAATCCGTCAGGGTTTTGCTCAGCTGGCCGTAATCGATAAAATCCGCCTCATCATTGGTCGAGGCCAGCGGCGCTTCCGGGAAATACAGGCGAAAACACACCTCAATCGGCTGCGGTTTCGCGCGCTCGCCGTTGTAAAACCCCAAATGCGCCGAGGCCTGCAGGCGGTTGACGGAAATCATATGGGTGTAATGGGTCATGGGTTTCTCGAATTGGTTATTATCGTCATTGCGAGGCCCACTTGAGGGGCCGCGGCAATCCATCTTTTTCACTTACTACTTTCATCTTGTCTCAAAGGTGGATTGCTTCGCTAAGCGCTCGCAATGACGCAAGAATGAAGTTTGGTGTTTGATTTTAGCTGTCATGGCCGAAAATTGGCGCTAAAGCAAGCCTATGAACACGATGTCGATCAGCTGTTTGAACGGAAATTTCATTTCCGCCGCGGAGGCGATGCTCCCGGTGGCCGATCGCGGCTTTCGTTTTGGCGACGGTGTGTTCGAGACGATTCGCCTCGAAAGCGGCGCTCCCTATCAGTTTGCGCTGCATATGGCGCGGCTTCAAGCAGGCTTAAACGCCCTGCACATCACCCCGCCAGCGGTGGATTGGGCGAACATCGCGCGTGAGCTCATCCGCCGCAACAATGCTACGGAAGGCACGCTGCGCCTCGCTATTTCGCGCGGGGTGGGCAGCCGCGGTTATTTGCCAAATGCGAATATTGCCGCGAATTGGGTAATGGAATATCTGCCGCCCACGCCCCTGCAGCGCAAACCCTACTGGGTGGTGGGCAAAGAAGCTCAGGAGCAGCACAGTCACCACGAGCGTGAGGTGCGCGAATGGTTGGCCCGCAATTGCGGCTGCTCGCCCAACGATTTCAAGCCGGAACAGCACCTGATCGATGATCTGGGCCTGGATTCCATGGCTCTGCGCGACCTGATCACGCTCTTGCCGCCCATCGAAATCCCCATGAATACC
>JBEHYI010000199.1:0-3120 GCA_048498255.1 Pseudomonadota bacterium
GCAACAGAGCAAGCACTACCATAAAAAGTCGCATCACTTCCCCGCCAACAGCAATTCCAGCACCGCCTGACGCACGGCAACGCCCATCTCCACCTGGTCGAGAATGGCACTGCGGTTGATATCATCCGCGACATCGGTATCGATCTCGACGCCGCGATTCATCGGCCCCGGGTGCATAATCAGCGCATCCGGCTTCGCGTGTTTCAGCTTTTCGTAACTCAGGCCGTAGCCCATGAAATAATCGCGCACGGAGGCGATGCCACGGCCCGCCATGCGCTCGTTCTGGATGCGCAGCATCATCACCACATCCGCATCCTTGAGGCCCGCGCGCATATCGGTCGTATGCTCGACGCCGAAGCCTTCAACCGCGGTGGGCATGAGCGTCGGCGGGGCGATCAGCGTCACTTTCGCGCCCATGATTTTGAGCAGATGAATGTTGGAACGCGCGACGCGCGAATTCGCGATATCGCCGCAGATGGCGACTTTGAGGCCCGCGATTTTACCTTTCGCGCGGCGAATCGTCAGCGCATCGAGCAAGGCTTGCGTCGGGTGCTCATGCGCGCCGTCCCCCGCGTTAATCACATGCGCGCCGACTTTTTCGGCAATTAGCTGCACCGCACCGGCGGAGGCATGGCGCACCACAATCGCGTCGCACTGCATGGCGTTGAGCGTCATCGCGGTGTCGAGCAATGTTTCGCCCTTCGATGTTGAGGAGGCAGCGGCACTAATATTGATCACATCCATGCTCAGGCGCTTGCCCGCGAGTTCGAAGCTGGTGCGCGTGCGCGTGGAGTTTTCAAAAAACAGATTGATCAGCGTGCGCCCGCCCAAAATTTTGTGCTTCTTATCGACCGCGCGGTTGCGCTCCACATAGGCTTCGGCGGTATCGAGAATCAATTGAATATCGGATGCCGCCATGCCTTCGATCTGGATCAAATGGCGTGGCCAGGAGAGGGAATGGCTCTTGGGCGCGTGCGTCATTGCACGGAGTTTTACGTGCATCGCCCCGAAATTGCAAGCGCGGTGGACAAAGATTTTCGTATTTATTCGTGCGCGCGCCCATGCTATGCCATGCGCATGAAAAAGCTACACACCGCGTTTTTGCTCAGTATTTGCCTGGTTTTGCCTGGCTGCAACCAATTCACCAAGCAATGGATCGACCCGGATGTGACCTTCGCGAGCCTCGATCAGCCGGAGGTGAAGGGCGTGAACGAGACGCAGGAGCAGATGGCGAAAGAGGCCGTGGCCGCAGCGGATTACAAGCGCGCGGCGCAGTTTTACCAGCAGTTAGTAAGCAGCGGCAAAGGCAATAAAGATCAGGTTCTGCGCTACAAAATGGGCCTCGCCGAGGCAGTGCGCCGCATGGGCAGTAACGAAAACGCGCTGGATTTATATGACGAACTTTATCAGGAAAACCCAACGAACCTCGATGTTGCCGAGGGCCGCGCGCTGACGCTGATGGCCAGCGGCAAGGTGGCAGATGCGGGCCGCGCGTTCCAGGAAGTGCTCGATAAAGACCCAAAACGCTGGCGCACGCTGAATGCGCTGGGCATTTTGTTCGTGACGAAAGACATGATCCCCGAGGCGATGGCCTATTACACCGAGGCGCTGAACCAAAGCCCGGATAACGCGGCGATTTTGAACAATGTGGGCCTAAGCCAGGCGGTGGACCGCAATTTCCCGCGCGCGATGGAGGCGCTGAGCCAGGCGAGCCGCGTCAGCAAATCGCCGGCGCAGCGTAAGCAGATCGAGCTCAATTTGGCGATGGTGCAAGGCGTTTCGGGCGATCTTGAAACCGCGCGCGACACGGCGAGCAAATATCTCGAGGGCCCGGCGCTGGATAATAATCTCGGCCTCTACGCGCATTTGGCGAAGGACGATGCGCTCGCGAAATCCTACCTCAACATGGCGCTCAGCCAAAGCCCGACCTATTATGAGCGCGCGTGGGAAAACCTTGATGCGATCGATGGCAACACGAAGAGTGAAGGCCCGCAGGCGAAGCCGCTTGTGGCCACACCCAGCGCCGTCGAGTCGCCGGTGGCGAATGTGAAAACGCCGCCCGCCAGCGCCAAAACGAAAAGCTGGCGCAAAGGCAGCAAACGCGCGGAAGCGCCGGTGGTGACAGAAAAAGCGACATTGCAGGCGAGCGAAAAAGCGGAGGATAAACCTGCCGTTAAAACAGAAGAGAAGCCCGCTGCAAAAGCCGAGGAAAAACCCGAGCCGAAGACGGATGAAAAACCGGCGGGGTTGGTGGTCGCTCCGGGGGAGTAGCTACTTCGCGCGATGCACCGCCAGCGCTGCCGGGGCCTGGCACACCGGCATTACCTCAATGCGGTTGATGTTCACATGCGGCGGCTGCGCGATACTCCAGCGGATGGTTTCGGCGATATCCTGCGGGGTGAGTGGCTCGGCACCTGCGTAAACCGCACCGGCTTTCGCGGCATCGCCCTTAAACCGCACGAGCGAAAAATCTGTCTCTACCATACCCGGCTCGATGCTGGTCACGCGAATCGGCGTGCCGATCAAATCGCTGCGCATCATCAGCGAGAGATGGGTGACAAAGGCCTTCGTCGCGCCATACACATTGCCGCCGGGGTAAGCGTAACTGCCCGCGATGGAGGAGAGATTGACGATATGCCCGCGCCCGCGCGCTTTCATGCCAGGTAGAATTTCGCGCGTCATCGTCAGCAGGCCAAGCAGGTTAGTGTCGATCATGGTTTGCCAGTCCGCGAAGTCGCCTTGATCGATGGAGCTGAGGCCGAGCGCGAGGCCTGCATTATTGACGAGCACGTCGATCGCCGCCCATTCCTTCGGTAGTGCGCGAATAGCCGCTACCGCCGCTTCGCGGTCGCCAACATCAAAGGCGAGGAGGTGGGTTTCGCATTTCAGCGCTGCCGCCACTTCCTGCAATTTTTCCATGCGGCGGCCGGTGAGGATGAGGCGCGTGCCGCTTTCTCGCGCCAGCAGCTCCGCCGTCGCTTTGCCGATACCAGCGGAACCGCCGGTGATGAGGATGGTTATTGTCATGGCGCGATCCTACTTGAAGCGTCATTCCAGCGAAAGCTGGAATCCATCTTTTTCTACAGAAGATAATCAAGGGGTGTAAGTACAGGTGGATTC
>JBEHYI010000200.1:0-3095 GCA_048498255.1 Pseudomonadota bacterium
AATGTTACATGTAACGCCGTGGCCCTTAGCAATCTCCGCCGCTTGCGACCTGCCTGTTGCATACGCGCGGGCAAAAAAAATGCCGGGTCCGAGGAACCAGCATTAGAGTTTAACAGGGAGGCTGCCAAGCCAGAGGCTTGGCGGGTTCGCGCGCCCAGAGGGCCGCGCAAAGTGGCCGCACCATAGGAGCAAAACTGCCATAGTCAACATAAAAAATGAGGGTATGCGCAATTTTTCTGTAAGTAACTGATAATTAACGACTTAAAAATTGCTCTCGGCGATCTTTTGCGTGATGAATTGGCGGAAAACCGCGATGCGTTTGCTGTTTTTCAGCTCCATCGGGTAGACATACCAGGCTTCGGTGACGGGCCCGGTGAGTTCCGGCAGCACGCGGCTGATATGGCGCGTGCGGTGAACGAGGTAATCCGGCAGTGCGGCGATGCCCATGCCCTGCTTGACCGCCGTGCGCATGGCGATCAACGAATTGACGCGGAAAAACGGCTTCAATTGCTTGTTCAAATCGAACAGCCAATTCACTTCTGGAAACGGTAGATTTCCAACAGAACTATCGAATCCCAGCAGCTTATGCTTGGATAAATCCGCAGTATTTTTCGGTAGACCATATTCGCGGACATAGTCGTTGCTGGCATAGAGCGAGTTATTGAGGCGCATGATCGGCACCTGGATCAGGTCCGGCTGGCGCGTCGGGTGGAAGCGGATCGCGGCGTCCGCCTCGCGCTTGGTCAGGTCGAGCTCGCGGTCCTCGCAGATGAGCGTGACGTCGATATCCGGGTAAAGGTCCGTATATTCCTTCATTTGCGAGGAAAGCCAGAGCGTGCCGAACGTGCCGGGCACAGTGACTTTGAACGGGCCTTTGGGCTTGAGCGTTGCTTCCGCCAGCGTAATCTCGGTTTGCTGCAGTTTCGCGACCATTTCCGAGACGGTGCGGAAGAGAATTTCGCCCTGCTCGCTCAGCACCAGCCCGCGCGCATGGCGGTGGAAGAGCGCGATGCCCATCTTCTCCTCGAGCGCCGAAATCTGGCGGCTGACGGCGGATTGGCTTAAGTTCAGAACCTCCCCCGCGCGCGTCAGGCTCTTGCTCTGCGCCGTGATGTGGAAGATGCGGAGTTTGTCCCAGTCCATGAGCTATGCATATAAAGCAAAGCCGCTCGGTTTTGAAGCGCGATATTCATGAATAAAAAGCATGGCCAATTAGGGAGCTATGCTTCTATCGCATTTCTACAGCCCGTGATGCTCAAGGTATTTCTGTGCCTCAAGCGCCGCCATGCAGCCGGTGCCCGCAGCCGTGATGGCCTGGCGGTAGATTTTATCCTGCACATCACCCGCGGCGAACACGCCTTCGATGTTGGTTTGGGTGGTGCCGGGCTTCACGGTGAGGTAGCGGTCCGCATCCATCGCCAGCTGGCCTTCGAAGAGTTTGGTGTTCGGGTTATGGCCGATCGCGACAAAGGCGCCATGGCAGGGCACGATGGTCTCTGCGCCCGTCTTCACGTTTTTGATGCGCACGCCGGTGAGGGATGGCGGGTTATCGTCGCCGACGAATTCTTCCACTACCGAATCCCAGATAACTTTGATATTCTCGGTTTTGAATAGGCGGTCCTGCCCGATTTTCTCGGCGCGCAACGTATCGCGGCGATGGATCACGGTCACGCTGTTGCAGAGTTTCGCTACAAACAGCGCTTCTTCCACCGCGGAGTTGCCACCGCCGAGCACGACGACATCTTTCTTTTTGAAGAAGAACCCGTCGCAGGTGGCGCAGGCGGAAACGCCGAAATTCTGGAATTTCTCTTCCCCCGGCGCGCCAAGCCAGCGGGCACTGGCACCGGTCGCTATCACTACTGTATCCGCTACATAATCGTCGCCCGATTCGCCTTTGGCGGTGAAGGGGCGTTTGGAAAGATCGATGCTCGCGATATGGTCATGGATCATGGTGGTGCCGACATGGGCGGCTTGCGCTTCCATCTGCTCCATTAGCCAAGGCCCTTGAATTGCTGCAGCAAATCCCGGGTAGTTCTCCACTTCCGTGGTGATGGTCAGCTGCCCGCCGGGCTGCATGCCGCGCACCAGAATCGGCTTCAAATTCGCCCGTGCGGCGTAGATCGCCGCCGTGCAACCTGCTGCGCCGGAACCAATAATCAGGATGGGAGTTGTGTGAGTGGTCATAGAAGTGCCTTGTGCTTGGTGCCTAGTTTAGAAGGGAGTGCCCAGCGCCTGCACCTTAACTAGGCACAAGGCACTGAGCACTCCTAAAAACTACAACGCTTTCGCGCGTTCTTTGAGGTAGCTTGCCACGCCTTCCGCGGTTGGCTTCATAGCTTTTTCGCCTTTCTTCCAGTTCGCAGGGCACACTTCCCCATGCTCTTCGGTGAAGATCAGCGCGTCGAGCGTGCGGATGGTTTCCTCGACATTGCGGCCCAGCGGGAGGTCGTTCACCAGCTGGTGGCGCACCACGCCTTTTTTGTCGATGATGAAGGTGCCGCGCAGGGCAACTGCGTCACCGGTCAGCACGTCATAAGAACGGGCGATGGATTTGGTGATATCGGCCACGAGCGGGAATTGTACATTGCCGATACCGCCTTTTTCGACTGGCGTGTTTTTCCATGCATAGTGGGTGTATTGCGAATCGACCGACAGACCGATCACTTCCGCGCCGCGTTTTTTAAATTCGTCGACGCGGTGGTCGAACGCGATGATCTCGGACGGGCAGACGAAGGTGAAATCGAGCGGCCAGAAGAACAGCACGGCATATTTGCCTTTGGTTTCTTTCTTCAGGTTGAAATCTGCCTTGATGGCGCTATCGGGCATCACGGCCTGGGCGGTGAAATCCGGCGCTTCTTTGCCGACAAGTACACTCATGGTAAACTCCTTGGGGTGGGTGGTTTGATGGTCGAAATAACGTGGCAGGTATAATCCGTTTTGCTTGGTTTGCAACCAGGTTAGCTCGCCAATGAGGATAGTTTTAATCCGCCCCGCATCATCTGTATAATCTATTGTTTTTATGATTATGATAGATTATATTGATGATTAAGAAGGCGGCGGAAAATTCCTGAGCTACCTTGGCTACGAGTCATTCT
>JBEHYI010000201.1:0-2993 GCA_048498255.1 Pseudomonadota bacterium
CTCTTTTTTGATTGCTTATGATTTGGTATGATTAATCCTGACTAAAGGAGATTGCTATGGCCATGAAAAATTCACCGACACGTGTTATCACTGCCCATGTACCCGTTCCACTTGCTAAAAAAATCGATAAACTTGCCGAGCAAATGGAACGCCCGCGCGGCTGGATTGTGAAGCAGGCACTGGCGCAGTGGGTGGATTATGAAGAATATAAGTATCAGGGAACGCTTGAAGCACTTGCTGAAATTGATGCTGGAAAAGGTATTCCGCATGAGGAAGTCATGAAATGGATGCATAGCAAGCAAAAGGCTTTAAAGAAAAAGCTGTCATGAAGAAGGTAGTTTGGGCGCCGAAAGCATTAAATGACGTGCAAAGGCTCATCCGCTTTCTTGAGGAAGTGAAGCCAAGTATTGCGCTTGAACTGCTCGATGCGATGGCGTTAGCAACCGATAAGCTCATTACTTACCCCCACATGGGTGAAGCAATCGAAGCACATTTACCGAAGGATATACGGCGCTACATGGTCGGAGAATATGAGCTGCGTTATGAAGTGAAGGTGACATCAATTCATATTCTACGGATTTACCACACTAAAGAAGATAGGCTACACTAAGTGCTTACTTAGGTATGACTAAATCCTTCATATTACTCAAGATGCACTGGCTTGGGGCTAAACCGCTTACGCATTAAACCGGTACAAATCTTTCCCGTGCATTTTCAGCCAGTCTTTCGCTGCATCGTAATCCGGGCAGATGGATTCAACGCAATTCCAGAAGGCGGTCGAGTGGTTCATGTGGCGCAGGTGCGCGACTTCGTGCGCGACGACATATTCCATCACTTCCTTCGGTGCGAAGATGAGGCGGTAGGAGAAGGACAGGCGCGCGGTGGAGGAACAGCTGCCCCAGCGGCTGCGTGTATCGCGCACGCTGATGCGGTTGATGCGGCGGCCGATTTTATCGGCGTAACGCAAAGCGAGGCCGCTTAACGTTTGGCTTGCGATTTTGCGCAAGGCTTCCGTCACGTTCTCGGCGAAGTCGGCGCGGTCGCCCGAAACATAGAGCACGTCGTCGCGGATGATCCATTTACGTTTTAGGTCGGCGTCGTGCTTGATGCGAATGCGTTTGCCGAGGAGGGGAATGACAACGCCCGGCTTGATTTGCTTTTTCATCGGCATGTCGCGCAGGGTGGTGACGAGCCACTCGGATTTTTGCATAAGGAACATCAGCCCATCACCCACGCGCGTGTGGCGCGGCAGGGTGAGCGAGATGGCATGATCGGTCGGATTGTAGCGCAGGCAGATTCGCTTCGCGCGTTGGTGACGACGAATCACCAGCGGCAACATCTCTTCTCCTACTTGCAGATAGTCCGGCAACTCATTGTTGCTCCATGCATTACGAAGCGCTTTGCTCATCGAGGAATCCTGTTTTTGTTTTTTGTTGTTGGTCTTTGCTGCGTTCTTGTTGCTCGTGGTTTGGCTGCGCAGTAAGGTCAGCATAAGAACAGGGAAGCCTCCGGGTCAATAGGCCCGACAGACATTCCCGAAAAAATATTTTTATCCACAGGTTACCTGCGCAAGGCATTCAGCAAAAAATGAAGTTTTCTCAGAGCTTTATTGAAGAAATTCGCAACCGCGTCCGGGTGTCGGAAGTGGTGGGTAAGGCGGTGCCGCTACGGCGTGCGGGGAGGGAATTTCATGCCTTGTGCCCGTTTCATAAGGAGAAATCGCCTTCGTTTACGGTAAATGACGAAAAAGGCTTCTTCCACTGCTTTGGCTGTGGAGCACATGGCGATGTAATTGGTTTCACGATGGATTACGAACATCTGGGCTACCGCGAGGCCATCGAGCGGTTGGCGGGGCTGGCCGGGTTGCAGGTGCCAAAAGAGACTCGCGCAGAGGTTGAGCGTGAGGAAAAGGCGCAATCGCTGCAGCAGGTGATGGAAGCGGTGACGAGCTGGTTCGAAACGCAGCTCGAGCAGACGAGTGAGGGCGAATTGGCGCGGCGCTATTTGCGTGAGCGCGGCTTGAAGGAGGAAACAATCGCCAAGTTTCGCATCGGCTATGCGCCGGCGGATCGCGATATGTTGACGAAGGCGATGGCGGCGAAGGGAATCACGCGTCAGCAATTGGTGGAAGCTGGGATGCTGATCGCGCTCGAGGATCGGGCACCCTATAGCCGGTTTCGTCGGCGGTTGATGTTCCCGATCCGCGATCGCAAAAGCCGCGTGATTGCATTTGGTGGGCGCGTGCTGCCGGGCGAGCCGAATGCGGATGCGCCGAAATATCTCAACTCGCCGGAGACGCCGCTGTTTAGCAAAGGGCGCCAGCTTTATAATATGGATATTGCGCGCCGCGCGGCGTTCGATGCGAAGCAGCTGATCATCTGCGAAGGCTATATGGATGTGATCGCGATTGCGCAGGCGGGCGTGGCGTACGGCGTTGCGCCGCTGGGCACGGCGATCACGGCCGAGCAGTTGCAACTTTGCTGGCAGCTTGTCGATGAACCCACACTCTGTTTAGATGGTGATAGTGCGGGCCAACGCGCGATGGCGCGGGCAAGTGAATTGGCGCTGCCGCTGTTGGTGCCGGGGAAAACGTTGCGCGTGGCGGTAATGCCCAAGGGCGAGGACCCGGATTCGTTGATTAAGAATGTCGGTCGTCAGGCGTTCGACGAGATTATCGCGCGGGCCGACCCGCTGGTGAATATTTTATGGAACCAGGCGATGGGGATTCCCGCCAATACGCCTGAGGCGCAGGCGGCGCAGGAACAGCAGCTGATGGTGAAGGTGGGGCAAATCAAGCACCCGACCGTGCAGCATTATTATAAGAATTATGTGCGGGATCGTTTGCGGGAGATGCAATCGGCTAGCTATCAGAAAGGCCGTCATTCCAGCGGAAGCTGGAATCCATCTTCCAAAGAAAAAAACAGATGGATTCCAGCTTCCGCTGGAATGACGGTACCTAGGGCACCGCTGCCACCGATTGCGCGCAATGCGGA
>JBEHYI010000202.1:0-2824 GCA_048498255.1 Pseudomonadota bacterium
AGCTCGCGCAACTGCTGAAATGCCTGCCGGGCCTCAACATCCCGACTCAGGGCGCGTTCGATGTGGTGGTGTTCACCTATGACGGGCGCACCATCGGCCTCGTGGTGGATGCGATTACGGATATTATCGAAGCGCCGCTGGCCATCAAGATCACGGCCGCGGAGGAATATTTCCTCGGCAGCATCGTAATCATGGGCAAAACGACCGATGTGGTGGATGTCGGCTTCCTGCTCAAGGAGCTCGTCAACGATCTCAGCCATTCCGGCAATAGCGCGCCGAAGGTCAAAGGCCTCAAGGTCCTGTTGGTTGAGGATAGCTTGTTCTTCCGCAAGCTGATTGTGCCATTCCTGACGGATGTGGGCTATGTGGTGTCGGAAGCGGCGAGCCCCGTGCAGGCGCTTGAGATTGTGAACCAGAAGAGCGATTTCGATATTGTGGTGACGGATGTTGAGATGCCGGAGATGGATGGGTTCGAACTCACCGCGCGCCTGCGCGCCGACCCGCGCATGGCACGGGTGCCCATTGTCGCCTTTACCTCGACGGTGAATGATATTTTCAAGCAGCGCGCCGTGAAGGTGGGGATGGATGCGATCATCCTCAAAACCGACCGCGAAGCGCTGCTCGATGAAATGACCCGCCAATTGAACGGTACGAAGGAGGCTGCATAATGTCGGGCGCACTTACCACACTAACCTCAAGCCTGCCGGCCGGCACCGCCAGCAACGCGCAGCAGGAATTTGTCACGCTGCGTTTGGGCAACCAGCTTTTCGGCATTTCGGTCCTCGCCGTGCAGGACGTGATGCGCCACCAGCAGATCGCGCCGATTCCACTCGCGAAGGATGTGATTGCGGGCTCGCTGAACGTGCGCGGGCGTATCGTCACCGCCTTCAATATGCGCCGCCGTTTGGGCATGGGACCATACCCGGACCCGCAGAAAATCATGATGGTGGTGGCCGATTACCAGCACGAACTCTTCGCGCTGATGGTCGATGCGGTGGGGGATGTGCTGTCGCTGCAAATGACCAATTTCGAAAAAGTGCCATCCAACATGGACCCAAGCTGGCGCGCCGTGGCGGCAGGTGTGTTCAAGCTCGAGAAAGAGCTGCTCGTGATTTTGGATGTCGCCCATATTATCAACCTCACCGGTAAGGAAGCCGCATGAAGACCTGTCTGATTGTCGATGATTCGAAAATCGTGCGCAAAGTCGTGCGGCGGATTGTCGAGGTGATGAATTTCAACATTCTCGAGGCGGAAAACGGCAAAGAAGCGGTGGACCAAGTGCGCGCCAATCATGTGGATGTCATGATCCTCGACTGGAACATGCCGGTGATGGACGGCATGGAATGCATGAAGGAAATCCGCGCGGATGCGAGCTTGAACCAGCCCAAAATCATTTTCTGTACCACCGAGAACGAATTCGCGAAAATCCAGCAAGCCATGATGAACGGCGCCGATGAATATGTCATGAAGCCCTTCGATGAAGCGATCATTACCGGCAAAATGGTGCAGCTGGGTATCATCGAAGACACTGGGCAGTAAGAGGCTATGGCAAATAAAATTCGCGTCATGCTGGTCGATGATTCGGCCGTTATTCGGGGCATGTTCGACCGCGCCCTGACGAGCGACGGCGCGTTTGAAATCGTTGCCTCCGCCTCGAACGGGGAAATCGCCCTCAGCATGCTGAAGCGCACCCCGGCGGATGTGATTATTCTCGATGTCGAGATGCCGGTAATGGATGGCCTCGCGGCGCTGCCGAAATTGCTCGAAGTGGCGCCCAAAGCCCGCATCATCATGGCCTCGACGCTGACGACGCGCAATGCCGAGATCAGCATTCAAGCCATGCAGCTTGGTGCGGCGGATTACATTGCGAAACCCAGCTCGCGCGATACGGGGGAGGTGGGGGAGTTCTACCGCAGCCTGATTGCGAAAATCAAAGCGCTGGCGCCGCATGTGCGCACGGAATCGCGGCCGGATGGGGCGGCGGCGAACGCTGCCGCGGCGCCCTCCTTCGCACCGGATAATAAACCACTCGACCCGATTCCGACCCCGAGCATGCCGCTGCGCAAGGTGGAGCAAATTAATGGCGTGAATGCGCTCGCGATTGCGTCCTCCACCGGCGGACCGCAGGCGCTGCTGAGCATTTTCCGCGAGTTCAAGGGCATTATCCCACGCGTGCCGATCTTCATCACCCAGCATATGCCGGCGAATTTCACAGCGATTCTGGCAGACCACATCGCCAAAGCCTGTGGCATCGCCTGCCACGAGGCGAAGGACGGCGAGAGTGTGAAGCCTGCGCAAATCTATATCGCGCCGGGGGATTTTCACATGACCATCCAGCGCGAAGGCAGCGGCAACGTGATTAAGCTGAACCAAAACCCGCCGGAAAATTTCTGCCGCCCCTCAGCGGATCCGATGCTGCGCAGCTTAGCGAAGCTTTATGCCGATAAGCTGCTCGTCGCCGTGCTCACCGGCCTTGGCTCGGACGCGGCGCGGGGGGCGAGCGACGTGGTGAGCGCCGGCGGCTGCGTGGTCTCGCAGGACGAGGCGACGAGCGTGGTCTACGGCATGCCGCGTGCCGCCGTCGAGATCGGAAACATCGTAGACGACGCGCCGCGTTCCGGGGATGCGCATGACGCCGACGCGATCGGGGTGCAGTGGGATCAGTTCGACTGGCGCGCCGCGGCCATCGCGAACGATTTCGGCATAGCCGTTGCCGCGCAGCAGGCAATGCGCGGTCATCATTTCGATAAACTCGACCGGGCTTTGCAGGCTGTTCGTGTCGCCCGTAAAGAGGCGAGCGACTGGAGATTGCGGATCTTCAAAT
>JBEHYI010000203.1:0-2807 GCA_048498255.1 Pseudomonadota bacterium
CGCGCAGGAAGCGGTGATCGGTGGTGCTCGGGCCCAGCTGGTGAGGGTGCCATTGCTGACGAAATCGCGGGGCGTGGCGGTGACGCCTTCCGCATCGAACGGGCGGGAGGCGAGGCCGCGTTTGAGTAGCGGATCATCCGTGATGCGGATATGGTCGGCGAAAATTTGCGTGCCGAGTGCGTCCTTCAAGAAGCTGGTGCCGCGGGTGATGGCGCTGCCCGAGATGGCGCTGGCGAAGGCAGAGAGAAGTTGGCGGCCTGCGCGTGGTTCGAAATAAATGGGCGCGGTTTGGGATTTAATTTTGCGTGGGTTCATGCGCGCGGCGGTGCGCTTCGCAGCTTCTGCGCCGATGGCTTCGGGTGTCGCGAGATCGGTATGGTGGGTCGCCATGGCGTAGTCGTAATCGCGCTGCATGGTTTCGCCCTGGCCTGCGATGAGCGAGACGGAGAGCGCGTAACGCGTGCCGGAGTATGCGCCCGCGAAACCGTGGCTGGTAACGAGCGCCATGCTGTGCGCACTCATGCTGGCATCCGCGCCGCCGCTGTTGGTGATGGCGGGGTTGGCGATGCCCGCTTGTTCGCAGGCGCGGGCTTGGGCTTGGAGGGTCGCCATTTCGGGGATGTACGCATCCGGCGCTTCGAGCGGGGTGAAATGGTGGGCGAGGAGTTGCGCGTCGGCAAGCGTTGCGTGCGAATCGGCGGGGGCGACGCGGGCAATAGCAACGGCGTTTTCGGCAAGGGTGGCGAGCGCGGCAGCGGAGAATTCGCTGGTGGAAAGTGTCGCGCTCGACTGGCCGATGAAGACGCGCAGGCCCACGGCGCTGGTTTCCGCTTGTTCGATATTTTCCGGTTTACCGTGACGCACGCTCGCGCTGATATCCGTGCTGGCGATGGCGAGCGCATCCGCCGCATCCGCCCCCGCTTTTTTCGCGGCTGCGAGCACGGCCGAGGCACGGTCGATCATGCGGGTGTTATCCGTCATGCGCGCTTGTTGATATAGATGTGGTACAGCGCAATGGCGGCGGCGTTGCTGACATTGAGGCTCTCCATCTGCGTGCCCATGGGCAGGCGGGCGCGTTCGTCGCAGAGATCCGCAGTGAGGCGGCGCATGCCTTTGCCTTCCGCACCGAGGACGATGACGGTTTTGGCGGAGAATTTGATGTCGCTGTAGAGTTTGCTGCTTTCGCCTTCGAGGCCGATGATCCACCAGCCGGCATCTTTCAGCTCGCGCATGGCGGTGGCGAGGTTGGTGACTTGCACGCGCTTCACCACATCGAGCGCGCCGGATGCGGCTTTCGCCATGGTTGCGGTTTCGGGGGCGGAGTGATCCTTCGGAAACACGACGGCGATGGCGTCATAGGCCGCTGCCGAACGCATGATGGCGCCGACATTGTGTGGGTCACTCACTTGGTCGAGGATGAGGATGGGCCCCTTCGGGTTCTCGATCGCGAGGATATCCTCGATGCTGTAGGGCTCGAGCGGGCGCACCTCGGCGGCGATGCCTTGATGGACGGATTCGCTGCCCAAAATACGGTCGAGCTCGCGCGGTTCCATGATGTGGGGGTTGGGGAGTTTGCGTTTGGGCAGCTGCAGGCGCTCCGCCGCGGTGTTGCTCGCGATAATGCGCAGGATGTGCCGCTCGGGGTTCGCCAGCGCGGCGTTGACCGCATGCCAGCCATAAACCCAGTGGCCGCCGGAGGCATTGCCGGGCGAGGAATGGTTGCTGTGGTTACGTTTCGGAGGCAGCGACGCGCGCTGGTGTTTTTTCTGTGCCATAGCGGCTTCTTAGCGCGATAGGGGCGGGGAGGCTAGTGAATATCACACCGGATCGGGGTGAATAATGATCTCGGCGGCGGGGAAATGTTCGAGCAGGTGGTCCTCTAGTGCTTCGGTAATTGCGTGGGCGTCGCGGAAATTGAGGTTGGCATCGACCTCGACATGCATTTGGATGAAGGCGCGCGAGCCGGAATAGCGGGTTTTGAGTTTGTGATGGCCGCGAATGCCCGGCGTTGCATCGAGAATCGCGAGGATTTCGGCTTTTTCTTCCTCCGGCATTTCGCGGTTCATCAGGTTGTTGAAGGCATGGATGCCGATCAGCCGGTTGCTCCACAGCACAATGCCGGCAATGAGGATGGCAATCACGGCATCGGCGGCGATCCAGCCGAACCAGCTGCTGAGTACATAGGCCAGCAGCACGCCGATGTTGAACAGAACATCGCCCACATAATGCAGCCGATCGGCGGCGATGATGATGGATTTGGTGCGGCGCATGACATAGGCCTGGAAAATCACGAGGATGGTGGTGAGCAGAATGCCGATGAGGCTGGCGCCAATGCCGAGCTCGGGATGGGTGAGCACGGCGTGCGGGTTGGCCAGGCGCTCGACCGATTGCAATACGATCAGCCCCATCGAGGCGAAAATGAAGGCGCATTGGGCGAGGCCGGCAATATCCTCGATGCTGCTATGGCCGAAGCGGTGATCGTCATCGGCGGGTTTTAGGGCATAGCGCACGGCGAACATGTTGATGGCGGACATGGCGACATCGAACAGCGAATCGGTGAGGGAAGAGAGCATGGCGAGCGAATCGGTCTGCCACCAGGCGATGAGTTTGGCGAGCACGAGCAGGCTTGCGACGGTGACCGAAGCATAGGTGGCGCGCTTCATCAGCCGCTCGATCTCAGGCGCGAGCACGGTGCCGGGTGCGGCGGTTGGGAAATGCGAATGGCCGTGGCCGTGATGGTGGTGGTCGTGGGGCATGCCCCATGCTAGCGCGGTTCAGGTTCTACTTGCAACGGGCAATCACTCGGC
>JBEHYI010000204.1:0-2754 GCA_048498255.1 Pseudomonadota bacterium
CAGAACCGAAAGCCAACAGCTAAGAGCAGGAAACCCTTAGCTCTCGGCTGTTGGCTCTCGGCTCTGGGCTTGCTTTCCGGCTGCCTGTCGCAAAGCAGCATCCAAAGCAAATATATGTCGAGCCAAAGTGACTGCCGCGACCAAACGGCGGCGATTTTCAACAGCAACCAAAACGCGCCGAAAGGCGAGCAGGGCCAGGCCGCGGTGGCGACGAGCTTCAGCGATTGCATGGGCAAAGCGGGCTGGCATTTGGCGAGCGGCAAACCCGCGGTGGTGGTGGCGAATCCGCCGACGGGAAGCCCAAGCACGAATCCATCCGCTGCGCTCGGGGCTGCGAAAGTGCCAGCAACCACGCCCGCAAAGCAGCCCTCCGTGCCGCCGCAACGCATTGCGGATAAAAACCCGCCGACCGGATCGCCCAGCACCAACCCGATTGCCGCCGCGGTGGCGGATCACCCGGTGCCTGCACCATCGGCCGGTACTGCACCGCTGACCACCTACCAGCCCGCGCGGCCGACGACCGTCATTGCGCCGAGTTATGGCACGGGTGGTGGGCGGAATTTTTAATTGCTCGCACCGTCATTCCAACGAAAGTTGGAATCCATCTTTCTGAGGTTTGTGAAGATTTTTGAAGATGGATTCCAGCTCGCGCTGCGCTTGGTTGGAATGACGGGTAGATGTTACGGATAAAGCAGCTGCAAGCCCCATGCGGAACCTACATCCGCGCGCGTATAAACCTCGCGCTCATGCAAACGGAAATCGCCCTGGCTCCAAAATTCGATGCGCGCAGGCACGAGCCGCCAGCCGGACCAATGCGGTGGGCGGGGAACATCGCGCCCTTCATAGTTCGCGGTAAATTCCGCAATGCGCGCCTCAAGCTCCCCGCGATTCGCAAGCGGCTGCGATTGCAGCGACGCCCAGGCACCGATCTGTTTACCGCGCTCGCGGCTCCTGAAATAGACATCGGCCTCCACGTCGCTCACCCGCGTTACGGTGCCCTCGATGCGCACCTGATGGTCGAGCGCGGCCCAGTAGAACATGAGTGCTGCCTGCGGGTTGCCCGCCAGTTCGCGGAATTTGCGGCTTTCCATATTGCCGTAAAACACGAATCCATCCGCGCCGTGGCTCTTGAGTAGCACAATGCGCGCGGCGGGTTTGCCACTGGCATCCGCAGTCGCAAGGGTCATGGCGGTCGCGTCTTTCACGCCGTCGCAGGCGCGGGCTTCATCAAACCATTCGGCAAATTTCGTGATCGGGTCGTGCATCGCGCTTTATTCCTTGGCTAGAATCGCGCTATACTTACCCCATGCGTCCCGACATCGTCAATCTCCGCCAGTTTTATTCCTCGCAGCTTGGCCGCAAGGTGAAGCGCCGCTTGCGCCAGCTCATCCGCGATCTTTGGCCGGAGGGCGAGGGGTTGCATGTGGTGGGGATTGGCTATGCGAACCAATTGCTGCCGCTGCCGCGCATGGCCCATTACAAAAATGCGCGCATTGTGGCGTTGATGCCGGTCGCCCAAGGCGCAATCTACTGGCCGGTGGATGATGCCAACCACAGCGTGCTGGCCGATGAAATGCGCCCGCCTTTTGCCCCCAATTCGGTCCATCGCATCCTCATGGTCCATGGCTTCGAATATGCCAGCGCACCGGATGAGTTGCTGAATATCTGGTGGCAGCTGCTCGCGCCCGGCGGCAAACTGATCCTCATTATTCCCAATCGCCGGGGGCTTTGGGCGCGCTTTGGCGCAACGCCCTTCGCCACCGGCACGCCCTATACCCTGAGTGCGCTGAAGCCGCTGCTGAACGCTACCAACTTCACGCTTAGTGATGCGCGGTCGGCGCTGTTTTACCCGCCCACGGCACATCCCTTCTGGCTGCAATTTTTCCGTCCGGTCGAGATGTTCCTTGGCCTCATTTTCCCAGGTATGGGCGGTGTGCTGGTGGTGGAAGCCGAGAAGCAGATTTACGCCGGTGTGCGCGAGGCGGTAGTGGCTGCGAAGCCTGCAACCAGTTGGGCGCCTGCGCCGGTGCTAAGCTCGCCGAGGGATTCCTAATATTTTACAAAGCACCCATAAGCGCGGGTGCTGGGGACTTTCACGGGCTCACCTGCTTTCAGCGACGTAATCGCCTCCGTCACGTAATTCGTCGCTTGCGCGATGTCTTCGATATGCGGCGAGGGGATGGAATCGATTGCGCCCTCATAGGCGATGTTGCCCGCCGCATCGAGCACCACCATCGTCGGCGTGGATTTCGCGCCGAACGCGTGGCCTATCTTGCCGTCATGATCGAGCAGATAATGCGTCGCGTGGTTTTTATGCGCGGCAATTTCCTTTTTCGCCGTGGCGGCATCCTTCAAATAACCTTCCTTGCCCTCGGCGGAGCTATTCACGCTGACCCACACCACGCCGCCTTTCACCGCCTCCGCCTGCAGTTTCTGCATGGTGCCGGAATCGTAGAATTTATGCACGAACGGGCAGTTGAAATTGTTCCATTCCAGCACGGTGATGTTGCCCTTCAGGCTCTCGTTACTGACGGTTTTTCCGGTGATGACATCCACTGCGCTGAAGGCGGGCGCGGGCTCGCCCGGTGCGGCGGCGAAGGCGGTGGCGGTGGCGGTGAAAAGCGCGGCGGCGAGGAAAGTTGAGAAACGTAGCATAGGAACTCCATCAGTAAGTGTGTCATCCCCGAGTTAGCTTTGCCCAAAAACTACTTCAGTTTTTGGTTGCAAAGCTTCATCGGGGATCCAGCGTTTGAA
>JBEHYI010000205.1:0-2752 GCA_048498255.1 Pseudomonadota bacterium
GAAGTCACCGTTCAGCATTTTGGGCACGGCTTGCGTTACACCTAGCGCAATCGCGCGCGCAGAGGACGGCGCGCCGAGCTGATCCGCGACGATGCTGAGCTGCTGTTGCTGCGCGAGTAATTTTCGCATGGTGAGGAAGAAATTTTTGCCACGGTTATCATACACCCATTGCAGGCGAAACACGTAGCCACCCGCGGCACGCACGGCTTTTTCACCCGCGAGTTTGCTTTCACCATACATATTCAGCGGGCGCGTTTCCGCTTCTTCGCGATACGGCGCAGCGCTGCCATCGAACACATAATCGGTCGAAAAATGCAGGCACGGCACATGCTGTTCCTGCGCCGTCGTCGCGATAATTTCCGGCACTTTCGCATTCACCTGCAGCGCCAGCTCCGGCTCGCTCTCGGCCTTATCCACCGCCGTGTAAGCCGCAGCGTTGATGACCATGCACGGCTCCATTGCGCGGATGATTTTGGCGATATCTGTCGCGCTCGCCACCGCCAAATCGCAGCGTGCACGGTCGATGCCAGCGACCTCGTACCCAGCTGCAGCCAGCGTTTGCTGCAGGCGGTGCCCCACCTGCCCGTTCACGCCAAACAGAAGGATTGGGCCGCTCACATGCCCTTCCATTGCTGCATGGTTTCGACCCATTCGGCGTTGTCGAGGTACCAATCGATGGTCGCCGACATGCCTTGCGCAAAGGCAATCTGCGGGGTGAAGCCGATGGCTTTCGCGCTGCTCACATCCAACGCGTAGCGGTAATCATGGCCGAGGCGATCTTCCACAAACGTAATGAGCTTCTGATATTCCGCGCCCGGTTTTTTCGCCGCCAGCTGGTCGCACAGCGATTGCACGAGGGTGATGTTGCGCCGCTCCTCGCCACTGCCCAAATGATAAATTCCGCCTGCGCGGCCACACTCGAACGCATCCATCACCCCGCGCGCATGGTCCTCGACGTGAATCCATTCGCGCCGCTGCTGGCCCTGGCCATAGACGGGCAATTTCTCACCCGCCAGGGCGTTTGTGATCATGCGCGGAATCAATTTTTCCGGGTGTTGGCGCGGGCCGTAATTGTTGCAGCAGCGGGTGATCACCGTATTCAGCCCGTAAGTGACATGCCAGGCACGCACCAGCATATCGGCACTGGCTTTGCTCGCCGCATAGGGCGAATTCGGTTGCATCGGCGTATCAAGTTTGAACTCACCCGCATCGCCCAATGTGCCATACACCTCATCGGTCGAGACCTGCAGATAGCGCTTCGTCGCATCGCCCTTCCAGGCCTCGCGCGCGGCTTCGAGCAGCACATGCGTGCCGAGAATATTCGCATGCATGAACGGCGTTGAACCGGTGATCGAATTATCGACATGCGACTCCGCGGCGGCATGGATCACGCCCGCGAAATCGAATTTTTTGAACAGGCCCGAAACGCGCGTGGCATCCGCCACATCGCCAATCACCAGCGTGTGATCGCCTGCAATTCCCTCAAGGTTCATGCGGTGGCCGGCATAGGTCAGCTTATCGAGCACCACCACGCGGTAGTTGCGCTTCGTCGCTTCCGCCACCAGCGCCGAGCCAATGAAACCCGCGCCGCCGGTGATAAGAATCGTTGTGGGTTCGCTTGCCATTACGGAGCTTTGAAGCTGATCGGGATCAAGAATTCAACCAAATTTCCGGAAGGATAATTTTCCGGCACGGCGGGCACGGGGTTCGCGCGGCGCACCATGTCGAGCGCGGCGTCATCGAACAATTGCAAGCCGCTCGATTGCTCGATCGCGTAATAGCGCACATTGCCCGTGCGGTCGATGCGCATGCGCACCACGGCGCGGCCCTCGCGCCCGCCCGCTTCCACGGGGTAAAGTTTGTGCTGCTGAATCCAGCCGGAAATCTGCTGCTCGTAGCGCGCACGCACCGCTTCGGCGGCTTTCGCGCTTGCGGCGTCCCCACTCGCAGGCGCCATCGCTGCCGCGTTGACGGCGGCTACCACTTGCGGGCTCGGCGCGCCCACTTCGCGTACATATTGCTGCGGGGTTGGCGCCACGGCGGGCGCTTCCTTCTGCTGAGCGGCGAGCACGTCATCGATCTTCACGGTTTTGGGTTTCGGCGGCACATATTTTGCGATTGCTTGCGGCTTTACCACCGGCCGCGGAATGACGGGTGCCGCCTGCACCGGTGCGGGCTGCCAGCTTTCCTTGCTCACCGCTTGCATCACGGGTGCGGCAATGGGCGCAGGTGCTGCTGCCACTGCCACGGCAGGCGGGGTGTCAGCCGCGAAGTTATCCTGCCCGCAAAGTTTAAACGACAGCGCGCGCACGGGAATATCCGTCACCTTTTCGCGCGGCACCAACGCCGCGATGCCAAACGCCAGCGCATGCACGGCAAAAGCGATGCCGATCATTTTCATAAAATCACGCTCGGAAAGATAGCTGTTGGGCCCAATCGAAGCGGTCGAGGGCGCAAGCGTGCCGCGTGCTCTACCGATCAATCCTTGTGCGAGGCCCCAATTCATGATTTCACCTGCAGCGCGCCGGAATCAGTAACGAGCGAGAGATTTTTGCCGCCCGCCGCGCGGATCTGCTCAAGAAAATCCACCAGCCGGTTCGCCTCCAAATGCGCATCCGCCTTGATGGTGACGATGCGTTCCGGGTTCACCGCGAACTCGCGCTTGAGGCGCGCGGGGATCATCGCCCCTTCCGCCATTTCGTCGTTGATGATGACTTCGCCATATTTGCCAAGCGCCACCACAATCGGCCCC
>JBEHYI010000206.1:0-2720 GCA_048498255.1 Pseudomonadota bacterium
CCCATCCCTCTCCCACAGGGGGAGAGGGCACGCCAGCCGCACTGCTTTCGCCTAACTTATCGGTTTGGATGCGCAGCATGACCACCGCCCACACCATCACCGTCACCGAAGAGAGCGAAGGCATTCGTGTCGATAAATTTCTGTCGCAACAATTGCCGGAGATTAGCCGCTCGCGCCTCACCAATCTCATTGAAGCGGGTGCGGTGACGCGCAACGGCGCGGTGCAGGTGAATGCGGCGTATAAGGTGAAGCCGGGTGAAATTTACGCCCTCACCATTCCGGAAATCGTCGCGCTCGATCTCACGCCTGCGAAGAACATCACGCTCGATATTGTGTATGAGGATGACGATATCATCATCCTCAACAAACCGCCAGGCATGACCGTGCACCCCGCAGCCGGCACGCATGGCGACACGCTGGTGCATGCGCTGATCGCCCATTGCGGCGCGAGTCTATCCGGCATTGGCGGCGTCGCGCGGCCGGGCATTGTACATCGGATCGATAAGGATACGTCGGGGTTGCTCGCGGTCGCGAAAAATGACGCGGCGCATCAGCATCTCTCCGCGCAGCTGAAGGACCGCACGTTGAAGCGCAATTACATCGCCTATGTGTGGACGGCGTTGACCCCACGTGAAGGCTTCGTTGAAGCGCCCATCGCCCGCAACCCACGCAACCGCAAGGCGATGGCGGTAGTGAAGGATGGCAAGCACGCGCTGACGCATTACGAAACGCTCAAAGCCTACCACATCCCCGGTAACCTCACGCCGCTGGCCAGCAAGGTTCTGTGCGAGCTCGAGACCGGCCGCACGCACCAAATCCGCGTGCATCTCACCCATGCGAAATGCCCGCTGATCGGCGATCCGGTCTATGGGTTACCGACCGCGACGCGTATTCAGCGCATGAAAGCAGCGGGTTATCAGATCACGCCTGCGGCACTGGAGGTATTTGCGACCTTCAAACGCCAAGCGCTGCACGCGATGGAGCTGCAGCTGATTCACCCGAAAACTGAAGAGCTTATGGAGTTCCAAGCCCCGCTCCCGGCCGACTTGCAAGCACTCGAGGCGACCCTCGATGCCTTGACAATCAAGGGATAATAGTATAGTGATCAAGTCAAGAATATGGTGCTGCGGAATGCACCTTGTAAGCAAGCGATAGCGGCATATATTCTCATCCCAAGCCGCACCCTAGGAAGGCAGATTCATGACCACGAACGCAAAGATGGCGGCATTGCCCGTCATTTCACCCGATGGCGGCCTACGCCGCTACATGCAGGAAATCCAGAAATTCCCGATCCTAAGCGCGGATGATGAGTACATGCTCGCCAAGCGCTGGAGCGAATATGGCGATTACGAGGCGGCGCACAAGCTCGTCACCTCGCATTTGCGCCTGGTTGCGAAAATCGCCTATGGCTATCGCGGGTATGGTCTGCCCGTTGCCGAGCTGATCGCCGAGGGCAATATCGGCCTCATGCAAGCGGTGAAAAAATTCGAACCGGAGAAAGGTTTCCGCCTCAGCACCTACGCGATGTGGTGGATCCGCGCTTCGATTCAAGAGTTTGTTTTGCGCAGCTGGAGCCTTGTCAAAATGGGCTCAAGCGCGGCGCAAAAACGCCTGTTCTTCAACCTCAAGAAAATGCGCAAGCGTTTGAAGACGGTGGATGACGGCAAGGCCCTCACCCCGCAGGAAATCCGCATCATCGCCGAGGAGCTCGATGTGAATGAGCAGGATGTGATCGACATGGATCAGCGCATGGGCGCGACGGACAAAAACCTCAACGCGCGCGTCGGCACCGACGGCGAAACCGAGTGGATGGACATGCTCGCCGACCCAACGCCGAGCCATGAGGAGTTGCTGGGCGACGATGAGGAGCTGCAGTTGAAGCGCAAATTGCTCGGCCAAGCGCTCGATAGTTTGAACGACCGCGAGCGTGAGATCATCATCGAACGCCGCATGAGTGAGGAAGAGCTAACGCTCGAAGAGTTGTCCAAGCGCTTCGGCATCAGCCGCGAACGCGTGCGCCAGATCGAAGCCCGCGCACTCGAGAAAATGACGCATTACGTGATGGATGCAGCGAAGAAAGCGGCGTTGCCGAAGGCGGCTAGCGCGGCCTAAACCGCCGCTTCGACCATAATCTCGACCGCCCAATCGGGGCTCGCGAGTTTGGATTCCACCGTTGCGCGCACAGGGGTGTTGCCGGGGCTCACCCATTTGTCCCACACGGAATTCATTTCGCTGATGGTGGCGATATTGCTCAGCCAGATATTCACTTTCAGCAGCTTCGATTTATCGCTGCCCGCTTGCTTCAACAGATCATCGATCTGCGCGAGGATGTCTTTCGTCTGTTCGGCAACCGATTTGCCCGCCGCATCGCCCGCGACGACACCCGCCGTATATACTTTACCGCCATGCACCACCGCTTCGCTCAAACGTGGGCCGGGTTCGATTCTCTTGATGCTCATAGATTCTCCTTAAAATTACGCGACGGCGCTTTGGGTCGCCGCTTCGCGCCAGGCGCCGATTTCGGCGATGTTGGCGAGGATCAGCGCGCGTTCTTTTTCCTCGATCGTGCGCTCCACTTTGCGCACCACCGCATCCACCCAATCCCACCCGGCGAGGCGGGCCGACATGGCGCGCAGCATCAGCTCGTTGAGGGGGGAACTCAGCATGTTGCGGTAGCCCTCGGCGTACGTATCCGCCGCGCGGTCGACCTCGCGCAGGGC
>JBEHYI010000207.1:0-2705 GCA_048498255.1 Pseudomonadota bacterium
CGAGGAAGGCATCTTCGTCCAGAAAAGATCCTCGATCTTTTCATCGCCGAGCTCGACACCATCCTTACCGGCAATGCCAAACCCCAGCCACAGCGCGACAAAGGCACCTTCCACCTCAAGGCGGATTTGCCGAAAGATTTCGCCGGTTGGCATACCCCTGCGCTCGAAGAAGTTGCGCGCCTCAAAAGGAACCATCCATGACCCTTACCACCGATAAAAACCACTACGTCGTCGCCACTTTGCGGCCCTGGAACATTGCGCAATACGAACAAACGCTGCCGCAATTGCCCGGCACCTGGCACCTGATTACCGATCCAGAGCAGCTCACCAAAGCGCATCTCGATACGATTCAGCCAACTTACATCTTCTTCCCGCATTGGAGCCAAAAAGTCCCGAGCGACATTATCGTTAGCTACGAATGCGTCTGCTTCCACGAAACGGATGTGCCCTATGGCCGCGGCGGCAGCCCGCTGCAAAATCTCATCGTGCGCGGCAAAACGGAAACGGTCATGACCGCGCTGCGCATGGTGGAAGAGCTCGATGCCGGGCCCGTCTACGATAAACGCCCCTTATCGCTGCATGGTTTGGCGGAAGAAATTTATATCCGCTCTGCGCGCCTTACCTTCGCCATGATCGCCGATATTGTGGCAAAGAAACCAACACCCACACCACAAACGGGGGAAGCCGTGACCTTCAAACGCCGAACTCCACAGGAAGGGCTTATTCCTGCCGATGCACCAAGCCTCGACCATCTCTTCGACATAGTGCGCATGCTCGATGCGGAAGGCTATCCACCAGCCTATATCGATTATGGTTCCTTCCGCCTCGAATTCACCCGGCCAGCCTTGCGCACCGGCGCGCTAGAGGCTACGGTGCGTATTACCAAAATAAAGGGAGACCCGCATGCTGCCTAATCTCAAAAACGTGCTCACGTTTTTTGCCCATCCGGATGATGAAACCTTAGCCGCCGGTGCCACCATCAAAAAACTCACCGAGCAAGGCTGCCGCGTGCATGTCGCTATTCCCAATACCGGCATCCACTCGCGCCGCACCACGGTGGATGAGGCAACCCGTTTGCGCAAACTCGGCGAATTGAAAGAAGACTGTCACCAGGCATTAGCGCTGCTTGGCGTAAACAAAGAGGATATTTATCTCGGCGATTTTTCCGACAACGAAATCGACAAACATTCCCTGCTCGAACTCATTCACTGGATCGAGCCAATTCTTGGCAAAATAAAACCGGATTTGGTGCTCACCCACCATCGTTATTGCACCAATATCGATCACCAATATTGCCACGAGGCCATGGTGGTTGCCTCCCGCCCAAGCGTTGGCTCGCACATACCGCTGCTATGCGGCGAGGTGCCCTCCAGCACCGGCTACCTCAAGCCCGTGCAGTGGGATCCCACCTGCTTTGTCGAGGTGAGCGAAGCGCAGGTTGCCGCCAAAATAGCCTCCATGCAGGCCTATAAGGATGAGGCGCGGCCTGACCCCCATCCGCGTTCGCCGGAAGTGCTCAAAGCCCTCGCCAAATTGCGCGGTTCGGAAAGCGGCTTTTATTTCGCCGAAGCATTCGTCATCAACAAAATTTTCTTCTAATTTCCTTTGGCAACTTCCCAGCACAATGCGCAGTTCGAGGCCGATGCCCTCATCGTTCTGGCCAACCTCATGGACCAACAGGGGAACCTGAACCCCTTGTCACGCGCGCGGATGGATGCCGCCGTGGATGCTTTTCTCGCCAAACGCGCGCCGCATATCATCACCACCGGCTGGGCCTATCGCGGCGATTCCGACATCATCATCGCCCATGCCATGCGCGATTACGCCGTACATCACCGCGGCGTTGCGCCGGAACATATCCTCTGCGAACCGCATGCGCGCGACACCGTCGGCGACGCCGTCTTCACCAAGCGCAACCTCGTGAACGCAGCAGGCTGGCAACGCTTGCTCGTGGTCACGAGCGATTACCACGCCGCCCGCACCCGCGAGATATTTGCCTTTATCTATGGTCCGGGCTATAGCATCTCGGTCCTCGGTTCGCCGGACGATAAAGGCGAAAGCGCCGTGGATGACGAACGTAACTCCCTCGCCGCCTTTCACACAACTTTTGCCAACATCACCCCCGGCGACGATGCAGCCATTTACGAACGCATGCTCGCGCACCACCCGTTTTACAACGGCATCTTGAACCCCAAATTCTGATCCAGCCTCACGAGGATTTCTATGACCCATCCAAGCTTCACCATCGCCGGGCGCGCCATTGGGCTAGAGCACCCGCCCTACATCATCGCGGAAATGTCGGCGAACCATAACGGCAATCTCGAAAGCGCATTCCGCATTATCGATGAAGCCAAAAAAGCCGGCGCGCATGCCATCAAAATCCAAACCTACCGCCCCGACACCATGACCCTCGACAGCACGCGCGACGAATTCATGATTCGCGGTGGCTTGTGGGATGGCTGGAACCTCTACAAACTCTACGAATGGGCCCACACGCCGTGGGAATGGCACAAGCCATTATTCGACTACGCCAAAAAAATCGGCATCGTCATGTTCAGCACACCGTTCGATACGACTGCTGCCGATTTGCTCGAGGAATTAGGCGCTCCCGCTTACAAAATCGCCTCCTTCGAAGCGATCGATCTGGAGCTGATCCGCTACGTCGCTAGTAAAGGCAAGCCGATGATTATCTCCACCGGCATGGC
>JBEHYI010000208.1:0-2654 GCA_048498255.1 Pseudomonadota bacterium
GCAGCTTTTTTAGGCGTCATCGCCTTTGCCATGTTCACGCGCGATCAATCCGTTCCGGTAGCACCTGCACCACAGCTCACTCCCGAGCCTGCGCCCTCCGTGCCCGTACCTCCTACATCACCGCCCGCAATTGTGAACGATAAATCCACCCTCGTGCTCGAACTCTTTAACCCATCCGACCAATATCTCACCCATCAGCTGAACACGACCAATGTGTCCCAGCAAATCGAACAAATCATGGCAACCAGCTATGTGCTCGTGAATTGCCAACTCATGTCGAACGACGAATACCGCGACCTCTACCGCGCGCTCCTCGTCTATGCCATGCGCACCCAATTCGCTGCCGATAGCACGGACGCCCAAATCAAACTGCGCAAGCTTGCCGCTTCCGCCACCGCCAGCTACGGGCTCGTCTACCAGCGCACCAAATGCGACAGCGCGCAACTCCCGTCCATCAAAGCGCAATTGCTTACCTGGCAAAAAGCTTATCTAAACTAACGTCGCCGCCCCGCTCGATTCCAACCGGAACTGCATTTTCTTCACTTCCCCCGGCGCGAAATTTTCGCGGTACTGCGTCACCAGCGCGCTGAACACCAATGTCTCACTACTGCGCAGCTGCAATTTAAAATTGCCCACCAATCCCGAAAACGCCAGGCTCTTCACCCGTATCGCCTGCGCATCGTCGCTCGCATATCCATTACAATCCACCACCACCTGCCGGTGGCTTGCACCCGCCTGCACTTGCCACGCATCGGTGGCAATCGCCGTCGCCGCATGCGCCTGTTGCGTAAGGTCGAGTTTCGTCACACTCGCGCCTTTCAGCAGCGTGAAAACTTCCGGCCCTCCGCCATCGCCCACCAGCAGGCTCAACCCGTCCGATCCAATAATTGCCATATGTTACTCCGCCACCGTTGCGCGCACCGTAAGCGTGCCATGAATGCGCGTATTCTGTTCTGCAATCGCCGTATCGGCCTGCTCGCACCACAGCGTGACCTGCTGAAAACCGCTCAGCGTCAACGTGCCCAAATGCAGCAGCGCAAATAGCCGATTCATGATCGTCAGCACATTTTTGCGCCCGCTTGCCTCGGTCCACAGCTCAATCTGCAGCGTTACTTCCGAGATCACCGTGCCATTCGCCGGCAACACGCGTAAGGTGCCGTCGCCAATCACCACATAAGGCAGCGCCACTTGTTGCGGCACCACGTCATACACACCGCTGATCATGCCCATTAGCACGCCATCGCCATGCAGCTTCGTATAAAGCGCACGCTGCACTTCCATCAACGCCAGGCTGCTCATAGATTTTCCTCATAGGTTAGGATGCTCAAAATCTCGCCCTGCTCATGCAGCGAGTGAATTGTCAGCGTGTGCGTTTTCCAAATCACCCGCATCGCGGCATCGACATCGGTGCGTGCGCGCACCCGCACGCGGTAGCCCGCATTGGCGCTTCGTTGCTGGCCAACACTGCGCTCATTCTGGCCAATAAAAATCGGTTCCACCTGCGCGAATACCGTCGCGAGTTCCACCCAGCTGGTGGTTTGCCCGCCATACCCATCATCCGCCAGCGTTTGATATTCGATGCGCACCCGCTCCCGTAACAGCGATGCAGTGCTCATAGCGATATCCGGCGGTAAGGCTGATAACAGCGGATTGATTGCACCGGCAGCTCCGCATCGCCATCGCGATTCTCCATCATCACCGCAATATGGTGCAGCATGCCCTGCACAATCGGTAGCGGAATATCCGACACCACCACCGCAATGCCCGCGACATAACGCACGGTCAGTTTTTCAATTGAAACACTCGGGTCGAAGAAGATCGAAAACCCACTCACGCTCAGCCGGTAATTCGCCGCATTCATGGTGGAAGTTGCACCGCTTTCCGTCGTCAGCGTGATGCTGGTGATGCTTTGCGCCGGGCCAAATGGCAGATGCAATTTCGTTGGCAGCGGGTTCGCCACCACATAATCCCAGGTCTGCGGCAACAGCGCCGTTTTGAGATATTGCTCCGCCGCCTGCCGCGCGGCCGTAATCGCGCGGCCAATCGGCTCGTCATCCGCACTATGCTCAATCCGCAAGAAAGTTTTCGCCTGCGCCAGGGTTAGCGGCTCGCTCGCCGGCGCCGTGACAAGGCGCAAGGCCGATGACCGGTCATCGCTCATAACATCTCCAAAAATAAAATGCGGTGGAAGAAAAGTCGCGCGCTTCAGCCGCAGCAGCAGCGCTTGGTCGTAAGTTCGTAAATCACGCGTATCCGTCATCGCGTGGCACGCCCCACCCCTCGCCCAGGTCATGGGTCGATAGAGATGGAACTGCATAAGGAAAGCCTTGCGGCGAGAATATTATTCTTTGTCGTTCGCCTTGCGGCTCAACTCGGCAGCAACGCGTGTCGCGTTCTCGGGGTCGGGGATATCCATCATCCCCTCATGGTTGAAGCCGTAATCTCGCTCCATGCGCGCACGCGTTTCCGCATCCGGCTCACCATGGCCGGATTCGATAATCACGCCATGTTCCTCCGGATAAAACAGCCCCGAATTCTGCGCTTCCATGAATTGCTTAAGCTTATCCGCCCGCACGCCAACATAGGCAAAAATCGGCGCACCGTCTGGGTCCTCGCCGCGCACCAACAGCACGCAGACCGTCTTTTCGGCCAGA
>JBEHYI010000209.1:0-2554 GCA_048498255.1 Pseudomonadota bacterium
GCTACTCAAACGCGGCCTCGCCTCCCGCCCGTTCGATGCGGAAGGCGTCACCGCCACGCCCCGCGATTTCGTCAGCAATGGCACCCTCACCAGCTGGGTGCTCGACACGCGCTCGGCCAACCAACTCGGCCTCACCACCACCGGCCACGCCTCCCGCGGCCTAGCGAGCAGCCCGCACCCCAGCACCAGCAATCTCTATCTGCACAACGGCAAAAAAACGCCCGCCGAACTTTTCGCCGAAATCGGCGACGGTTTCTACGTCACCGAAACCATCGGCCACGGCACCAACCTCATCACCGGCGATTTCTCCCTCGGCGCGAGCGGTTTCTGGATCGAAAATGGCATCCGCGCCTTCCCAGTGAGCGAAGTCACCATCGCCGGTAATTTGCGCGACATGTTCGCGCACCTCATCCCCGCGAACGACCTCACCTTCCGCTACAGCACCAACGTGCCAACGCTCGCCATCCCCAGCATGATTATCGCGGGGAATTAGCATGGCCCTTTTCCAAAGCACTTCTGCATTGCTCTACAAACGGGTTCTCAAGCAGTATGTTTGGCAATACCGCCGCACCCTGGCACTAGGATGCGTGTGCATGCTGGTCATGGCCGCTGGCACGGCGCTGCAAGCCTGGCTCATGCAGCCCGTGGTCGATGAAATTTTCACCGAACATAACCGCACAGCGCTGATTTTTTACCCCGCTTTACTCATCGCCATCGCCTTCCTCGCCGCCGCGGGCGATTACGGCCAAGCCCTCGCTCTCAAATATGTCGGCCAAAAAGTCGTCAGCGACATGCAAAGCGATCTTTTCACCCATCTCATGCATACCGATATCAGCGTCTTTCACGACCAATCCTCCGGCCGCCTCATTTCGCGCATGACCAACGATATCCTTCTCATGCGCCGCTCGGTGAGCGAGATCGTCACCGGTCTCATCAAAGAACTTTGTACCGCCATTTTTCTCCTCGGCCTCATGTTTTGGCAAAGTGTCGGCTTGTCGCTTATTGCGTTCGGCGTCATTATTTTTGCGGTGCTGCCCATCGCGCGTCTGGGCCGCCGCATGCGCAAAGTGTCGGATGACAGTCAAGCCCAACTCGCCGATTTCAGCGCCCAGCTCGATGACACGTTCCAAGGCGTGCGCATGGTCAAAGCCTATGCGCGCGAGGATTTCGAGGCTGAGCGCGCGCGCAAAACCATCCGCACCATGTTCAAAACTTACTACCGCGCCGCGCGTATCGAATCCGCGCCTAGCCCGATTATGGCCTTCATCAGCGGCCTTGCCGGTGCGCTCGTCATTTGGTATGCGGGCTACCAAGCGCAACACAGCGTCTTCACCGCGGGGGATTTTCTCTCCTTTTTCACCGCCATGCTTTTGGTCTATCGCCCCATCAAAATCATCGCAGGCCTCAACACCCAGCTGCAAGGCGGCATGGCCGCGGCGGAACGCTTCTATTCCGTGCTCGATACCGCGCCCACCATCGCCGATCGCATAGGCGCAAAGCCACTCAGCGTCACCAACGGCGAAATTAAATTCGATGCCGTAAGCTTTCATTACGAAGCAGGCAGCAGCGGCGTTTCCGGCCTCGATTTCACCATTCCCGCGGGCAAAACGGTGGCCCTTGTCGGTAGCTCCGGCGCAGGTAAAACCACCATCATGAATTTGTTACTGCGCTTCTACGAACTGCAAGCAGGCACCATTACCATCGATGGTACGGATATTCGCGACGTCACCATCAAATCCCTGCGCGGCAATATCGGCCTCGTCAGCCAGGATATTGTGTTGTTCAATGATACGGTGCGCGCCAACATCGCCTATGGTTTACTCGATGCCACCGACGACGCCATTATCGACGCCGCGAAAAAAGCCAACGCCCACGAATTCATTGCGCAACTGCCGGAAGGTTACGACACCCAAATCGGCCCCGCAGGCGTGAAGCTCAGTGGCGGTCAGCGTCAGCGCATCTCCATCGCCCGCGCCATGCTCAAAAATGCACCAATTTTATTGCTGGATGAAGCGACTAGCGCGCTCGATACCGCCTCCGAACGCGCTGTGCAGGAAGCGCTCAGCGGCCTCATGCAGCATCGCACCACGCTCGTCATCGCGCATCGCCTGACGACGATTCAAGACGCCGACCTCATCCTCGTGCTCGACCACGGCAAAATCAAAGCCTCCGGCACCCACCGCGAACTCCTCGAATCCAGCCCTGAATACCGCCACATGCATCAGCTTTACCATCAGCAGGAAGGCGCTTAATGGGCAGTCCGGCGCTCATTCGAGGAAGTTACGCAGCGCTCGGGGTCGCTATCACCCCCGCCCTCAACATCTGGCTCAAACGCCGCATCCAGCGCGGGAAGGAAGATGCATCGCGCCAACGCGAACGCTTCGGTTTTGCGAAGCTGCCCCGCCCATCCGGCCAGCTCATCTGGCTCCACGCCGCAAGCGTGGGCGAAACCCAATCCGTCCTCACCCTCGTGCGCGCATTGCTGCAATCGCACCCTGAAATTCACATCCTCGTCACCACCGGCACCGTTACTTCCGCCGCACTTGTGGCGCAG
>JBEHYI010000210.1:0-2539 GCA_048498255.1 Pseudomonadota bacterium
CCATGTCGAATGGTTCGAGGGCAACTTCGCCGATTACGAGGAAGACAAGAAAAAACGTCTGGTCGAGGCGAGCGTGCAGCCTAAGCGCATTCGGTATAAGAGCCTGTTGGCGGCATAAATCGCAAAGACCGAAACGAAAAAGGCTGGTGATTCACCAGCCTTTTTATTGGATAACTGAACTAGGTAATGGTTACTTCCCCGCCACCTGGCTCTTCAGCGCATCGATCAGCCCATCGAGGCCTTTGCGCTCGACAATGCCGCTAAATTCCGAACGCTGGGTGGAAAGCAGGCTCACGCCCTCGACCACGATATCGATGATTTTGAAGCTGCCCTCATCGCCATGCAGGCGGTAATCGACATTCACGTCCTGGCCGTTCGGGTCGTTGATGACCATGGTCACCACCGTTGCGTCATCCTCCACATGCGAACCTTTGAGCGTATAAGTCTGGCCAGAATATTTGGTCAGCTTGCCCGCATAATTCTTGAGGATGAACGGACGGTAGGCCGCAATATAAGCCTGCTGCTGCTGCGGAGTAGCCGTGCGCCAGTTTTTGCCGAGCACGAATTTCGCAACGAAGTTGATGTCGACCTTATCGCTGAACAAAGCTTCTATTTTTGCTTGTTTCGCGGCCTTATCGCCATCCGCCTTCACGATTTCGAGCACTTGCGAGGCAAGCTTATCGATGAAGCCTTTGCCATCGCCCGCGGCATGGGCAGACAGAGCAAGGCCAAGCGCGGCAACAAGCGGAAGAAGAAAACGCTTCATAATCAATCCTTAGTTCAGCTTCGGCTTATCGCTGTAGCTATTTTTGATCTCTGCCGCGCGGCGCTGCTCGTAAATGCTCTTGAAGCTAGCATAAGGATCGAGCGACGAAGCGTAGATATCGTCGATCGGGTCGAGCAAGCGTTCACGCTGCACCAGCGCCTGGCCAGCGCGCACGCCAACCAACGTCCAATCGTAATCGCCATCGCCCTTCACGTCACGCAGCGCGTAATTGACCGGGTCAAGGAACCAGTCGGCGAATTTGCCGGACGTGTCACGCAGGTTGGATGGGCCAAAGATCGGCAACACAATATACGGGCCCGAGCCTACACCCCAAACGGCGAGCGTTTGGCCGAAATCTTCGCGGTGCGAACGGATGCCCGCGGTCGATGCCACATCGTTCAAGCCCGCGATACCAACCGTGGAGTTAATGACGAAGCGCCAGAAATTATTCAGCCCGCCGGTGAAATCACCCTGCAGGAAGTTGTTCACCATGCTCACCGGCTCATACAGGTTGTCCGACGCATTGCCGATATGGGTGCGCACCACTTGCGGCGTGATGTAGCGGTAGCCCTGGGCGACGGGCTTAATCAGCACCGTATCGATCCCGCGATTCACGGCAAACATGCCGCGGTTATAGCTTTCAAGCGGATCATCCGCGTTTTTGCTGCTGCACGCAGTCACAAGCAGGAGTGCGGCCAGAACTGGCAGGAATTTTTTGGTCACATCAGCGTTCATAGGGGTCTTTCGAGCAGTTAGGTTATGGTACGCATCTAGCGCACCCTTTATTATGATTCTAGAGGGAAAGAATAAACAAATCCCTAAAAATACAAAAAATTATCTTTATGTGCGCTTGACAGGATTGGTAATTTCGCCTCTGATTTCTGTCAGTTTTTGGGGGCCGCCGTCAGCGGGTAAAATGGCGGATTCTGGCCAACTGTTGCTGTTTTACCACAGGAGTTGCAAGTTAGCATGAACGAGAATCCAACCCCAATGCTGACCTCAACTATTTCGCTGTTGCAGCAATTGCGCGAGCTTTATGGCAAAAAAGCACCCGCTGTCTCGTTCGAGTTCTTTCCGCCGAAAACGGAAGCGGCGGAATTCAAGCTTTGGGAGGTGATCGGCACGCTGGCGCCGCTGAAGCCGCGCTTTGTTTCCGTGACCTATGGCGCAGGTGGGTCGACGCGTGAGCGTACGCATGCAACGGTGACACGCATCAAACGCGAAACGCAGCTGACGCCCGCGGCGCATCTCACATGCGTGAATGCGAGCCGCGCGGAAATTGAAGAAATCGCCCGCGAATATTGGGATGCTGGCGTGCGCGATATTGTCGCCCTGCGCGGCGATTTTCCGCCTGGCGAGGCGCACCGTGATGTGAAGGATGGCTATGACTACGCCGATAGTTTAGTGGCGGGCCTGCGCAAGATCGCGGATTTCAATATCGCCGTTGCCGCTTACCCCGAAACTCACCCCGAGGCGCGGTCGGCAGACGACGATATCGACCATCTCAAACGCAAGCTCGATGCTGGGGCGAGCCGTGCGATCACCCAGTTTTTCTTCGATGTGGACGTGTATTTGCGCTTTGTGGAGAAGGCGCGTGCGCGCGGCATCACCGCGGAAATTATCCCTGGCATTCTGCCCGTTACCAATGTCGCACAGCTCAAAAAATTCGCCGGTATGTGCGGTACCGATGTGCCCGACTGGCTCGCGCGATTGTTCGAAGGGCTCGATGAAAACCCCGATTGCCGTCGGCTGGCCGTTCACCTTCACCGTGAT